>NZ_VJZC01000484.1 GCF_009377185.1 Streptomyces spongiae | reverse complement strand
GTCCCCAACCCTCCGCCGGGGTGTGGGTGCGGGCGTGGTTGACCGGCTTCCTCGACTGGCTCACTGCCCCACTTGATTTCCTCGGCGACCTACTCCTGATGCCCTTTCGGGGGCTCTTGTGGCTCTGCCGAAGCAAGGAGAAGCGTCGGCGCGAGAAGCGACTCAACGGCGGATGGGACAGTGCGGCCGGGGGCCTCGGGATCGCTGTGCATATCTGGGGAGACCGCGTGCTGGCCGTCGGAGAACGGCGAGTCAGCCTCCTGTACGTCGGTGAACACGAGGCGGAGAGCGCCTGGTCCGTCCCCTGCGAGCAGGTGGCTGGCGTGGAGCTTGCAGTCTGGGACACCCATAGCGACCAGCACGCCACGCTGCGGTGGCACTTCCGGGATGGGTCCTGGTGCGACGTGAAGGCGCAGGGCGCTGGGTGGAAGTCTCTGGTGGATGCCCTGCCCGTACGGTGAGTTGGGCGGCGGCGCAGCTCCGCAAGAAGCGGTTGTTCCGGTTGCTTCCCCGCAGCAAGGCCATCAACGCACTACGTAGACGCATGAGGTTGACGATCTGGCCGTACGATCCAACTGGCCGCGCTTCACTCCGTCGAGGAAGGCGGAAAACGCCTCGCCGCTGACAGCCAGGAGTGGGCCCCGGACTACCTTCGAGTCACGCAGGCCGACCGTCTCACTTGCTCCGAAGGCCACCTCGACACAATTGTCGCCACCTGAACTGAATCTACTCTTAACCCAGTTGGCGGCGCTCAGGTCAGCCTGCCCTATCACTCTTCCTCCTTGATGAGGTCCTGCAGGAACTCGCGTGAAGCCGGGATGTCCAGCGCCCTGGCGCGCAAGTGGTTGAAGGCGGCGTCGTAGCGGCCAACATGGACATCCTCCTCCAGATACAAGGAGGTTGTCAGTGGCTCGACCACCGCCAGAGGGTCACCTGCGTCGAAGCGGAACACGGTGAAGGCTCCGTCGATTCCGGCGTGCACTCCGGACTTGAAGGGGAGAACCTGCAACTCCACCCCGGGCAGTTCCTCCGTCATCGCCAGCAGATATCGCAACTGCTCGGCCATGACCCCGGGCCCACCCATTTCCCGGCGCAGAACCGCCTCGTCCAGCACGCACCACATGGACAAAGGGTTCTCACGGCGCAGCACGTACTGACGCTTCATCCGCAGCTCGACGAAGGTGCGTACTTCCCTCGCCGTCCGCCACTTGCCGCTCCCCTCGACGACAGCGTGCGCATAAGCGGGCGTCTGCAGGAGCCCGGGAACGAGTTGGACGGCAAACCAGTCGGCATGCACAGCCAGCTCTTCGAGTTCGAGATAGTCGGCGAAGGGATCGCGGACCGCGTCACGGTACTGGTTGAACAAGTTGGTGCTGCGGGATGAGGACGCCATGGCGGCGAGGCGCCTGATCTCCTGTACGCGCTGCTCGTCCGTCACACCGTACGCCTGAAAGTACTTGTCCAGGGCCGACGACGGAACACGCTGCTTGCCATTCTCGATCTTGCTCAACGCAGACGGCCCGGAGAGTCCCAACCCCTGTACGGCATCGGGCAGGTTGAGCCCCGCGCGCTGCCGCAGGGTGCGGAGCGCCAGGCCGAGTCGACGCCGCATCAGGTTGGGTCGAGCATCAGCCATGCATCGATCACCGCCTCTCTGGCGTGGACTCTACACAGCCCGAACACCCTGACATATGCCAGTTCACCCAGCGGTGCAGCAATCGCGCCAATCAACTTGCCGAGAAACCTTTCTCAGCGCCATGCTCTAGCAAGTCACTCTTCGCGATGGACCGACTACTCCAAGATGCCCTTCATTCTCGCTGGGAGCGCCATGACAGCACCCCACACCGACCTCCGCACCGGCACCCACGACCCCCTCCACCTCCCCCACGAGTCCTGGCGCCGCCTCTACGGCCTGGCCTGCGTCCGCTGCGGCGGAGGACAAGGGCTCCGGCCCGGAGGACACGCATACACGCAGCACCCCGACGGAGGCCGGCTCGGCTGGGCCGTACAGATCTGCGACGACTGCGAGCACGACTCCAAGAGCACTGACAGCAAAGCGAGTTAACACAATGACCGATCTGATCCTCCGCGCCCTCGACGCGCTCACCGCCGTCTTCGCCCCGCGCGGCCGTCACCGCGCCGGACACACGCCCCCCGACGCCCGACACCACCAAGAACCCAGGCACACGCCCCACCGAGCGCCGGGCCTCTACGCCACTGACACGCCTCTCGACGGAACCGCCACTCCATCCGTCCGCCCCTACGTACTCACCACCGAACAGCGCGCCCGACGCCGAGCCCTCTGGCTGGCGACATACGGCATCGACATCGGCCCGCGCCGCATCCACGGAGTTGAGGTCGGCTGATGCACCTGACGGAAACGCACACCCCGGGAGAAGGAGCAGACCTCCCCAAGGCGCTCGAACCCCGCACCCGCCTACTCCCGTGGACCGGCACCTTCGGCCAGCGCTGCTACCTCATCGAGGACGACATCGGCAGCGGCACCCTCTCCCGGATCGCCGACCGCGTCGAGACCGTACAACTCGGCCTCGCGGAGCAGCTCCACGAACAGGCCTGGGAACTCCTCGCCACACCCGACGTGCCGGACACGCAATTCCGGCACGTCGCCGAACAACTCGCCCAGGCGCTCGGCGAAACCCTCCTCATCGCCGAGAGCCGAGGCGCACGACTCCGACAACCCACCGTGCCACCACCCGCCCCTACCACTGCCGCATCCACCGGCTACGAGTGCCCAAATGACTGACCTGGGCAGAGCACGCGGCCCCAAGCAGTGAGCCACGAGGATGCGGCACTCGCCACCGTAGCGCCACATCCTCGTGAACGCGGCTCACGCACTCTCGAGCCGACGAGAGCACGACGAGCACTGCGCCGTGTCGGCTGCGCCGCATTTCCGAGAATTCCTTCGCGCCAGCGTGAAAGTGATTCCGAGGACTCCGCCTGCACCACTGCCGATTGTCAGGGCGATCACCCTGTTGTCAAAGACGAGCACCTCAAGCACGAGCCCGATGACGACGCAGATCAGCATGCCGACGAGCCCTGTGCTAGTGCTCTGACCGGGAAGGATGCCGGGGTGGGATGGTGCGCCTATACGGCTTGCAGGAAGGATCGCTTGATGGCTCATCTCGGACTGGTGACCGTTGTCGTGCGTGACTACGACGAGGTCATCGCCTTCTACCGGGACGTCGTCGGGTTCGAGCTCCTGGAAGACACCCGGATCGACGAGGACAAGCGGTGGGTGGTAGTCGCTCCGCCGGGCGCGCGGGAAACCGCTGTGCTCCTGGCCAGGGCCGTGACCGACGGGCAGGAGGCTCGTATCGGAGATCAGACCGGCGGCCGGGTCGGCTGGTTTTTGAACACCGACACTTTCGAAGGCGACTACGAGCGGATGCGGGCGGCCGGGGTCGTGTTCGAAGAAGCTCCACGGCAGGAGCCCTACGGCACGGTTGCCGTCTTCCAAGACCTGTACGGGAACCGCTGGGACCTGATCCAGCTGCGCCGGCCCGGTGGCACCGGGCAGTAAACGGGGCTGGGACGCACCCCACGGCTGAACGGCAAGGTCGAACGCTCCCACCGCATCGACGCGGAGGATTTCTACCGGCTCCTCGGCGGCCAAACCCCCTACGAACGCCTCAAGCAGGAGACCACGGCCAAGGCGTAATCGGTGATCATCAGTTGGACACCGACACGGTCAGTGATTCCCAGGGCGATGGGTCACGGACAGCAGGTCGCCGACACCCGGGAGCGTCAGAACGCCGCGCCCCTTACTGGCCGCGGTCCGGGCGTTAAAACTGTCGCCCGCGTACCAGGCGCCGTACTCCATGTTCTTGGGCCGACGGTATGTCCTGACCGGGTTCCACACGGACATGAGGCCGGTCATCCTCTCGCCTTCGGCGTACTGGAGCTGGATCGCTGCGGTGTACGGGTCCCTGTGGCCCTTGGGCCTGTGCACCTGGGGGATCAGACGCCACGGGTGCTTCTCGAGCACGCGCCGCATGCGCTTCAAGCAGCCGACTGACTTGCCGCTGAGGTAGAGCAGGGCGGGATAGCCGATGACCCACCCAATCAGGGCGATTCCGCCGATCTTGTTGGCCAACTCACCAGCGTCAGGACTCACAAGGGCTGCAAGAGCGAAAAATGAAGGGAGGCAGAGGACCCACCAGATCATCCGGCGCCTCCTCAATTTCCTGTGAGCTCTCTCCCACGAAGCTCGGGTCTCTGGATGGTCAAATGCACACTTGTACGAGGGCGCCGGAACCCTGAAGGCCTCCAAGGAGACCGGGACTCCGTGCTCGTTCAGAGGAAGTTGCGGGATGTCACTTTTCATTGGCTCTCCCCAACATCAGCCTCACAGCAACAAGCAACTCTTCCCCCACCCGAGAAGTCCGAATTCATTGACATAAATCCCCGCCTTGCGCCAGCTATCCACCCCACAGCAGCACCGGCTTTCGCCAGTTCTTCTTGTTAATTCCCGCCTTTTCCGCCAGAGCTATACGCTCCGCACCGGCCTGCTCTCGCCTAGGCGCCAACTTGTCCCAATCCGCAGGACTCAAGAAAAGCATTGAATTGCTTCCCGGCACGACCATCACGCCCCCGAAAGCAAGATCCCCTGCGATCCACACCCCGTCTTCCGCCCCATCCGGCCAACGACGGCGCCCGGCAGCATTGATCCCTTTCATCAACTGAGCGCCATGCTCGCCACGCGTGGAGATCTTGACCTCAAACACATTGCCGTACACGGTCCAGAGCGAGCTCTTCTTGACGACGCGCGTGTGGAATCGAAGAGGGTAGTGACAAAGAACCTTTCGGCATTGAATCAGTCGGACACCTGCCCACAGGCGGTAAACCGTGAGAATAAACAAGAATACTGCGGGGATGAAGGGCAGCACTAGAAAAATCGTGTTGGGAGCTCCGGCCTTGTACAACGCCGTCGGCACAACGACCAAGATTGCAATGACGGCCACGCGTCCAGCAAGGAGCTTGATCAAGGCGTTGTAATTGTCCTTCATTACCCGCTCGACACTCACGGCGTCGGGCGCGTCGGAAACTGGAAGGCTCTCTGACATCTCATCTCCTTTCGGTTCATGTGTTTAACTAGCCGAAGTCATTCCTAATCGCATCGACAGATGCGGAATCCTGCAATGCGCTGGCGCCTTCTGCGGCAGCCATAAGTGCGGGGTCGGTGAACGACAGAGTATGCGCAACGCCGAGCAGCACGTCGCGATAGGAATCAGCCATGTCAACCGCGGGTGTCACCAACTGCAGTACCACAATGTCGCTCGCGCCTGCCCCTGTCACTGCGACCGTCCCCTGCCAGACCGTCCCCTGCAGGGATGTCCCCTTACCTTCAGGAGGCACGCCTGGCGCGGTCGTGCGGCGCTTCTTCTCCGCGAGGAACCCCGTTCCACAGGGCAGTTCCAGCGGCCGCATGCCTTCATCCGGCCTGTCAGCGGCGGTGCCTGCCATGCTGGCAAGTACTAGTTTGGCGTTGACCCCAGATGCCGGGAAAACCGAGATCGTCAGTACGGATGACGCGAACCCGCCACTCTCATCCGGATGCAATCCCATTGCGCATCCCAGCACATTTTGTGCGTTCAGCATGCCCACGACACCAGTATAAAACCGCACAACCTGTTCTACATGATCGCGAAGCTCGTCCGGCAGGCCGAGTACCTGGTTGATCAGTTCCACGACCCGTTCGAAGGGCGGGTCGAGGTCCAGTTGCAAATAGCCGTGCGGGAGCCCGTACCAGAGAAGGGGCTTCGGCTGGCTCGCCACCTCGGTGAAGACATCAGTCACTGCTCGATCCATTCGTCAAATGCTGCCATTTTGCCCTACAGCACTCCAAATAGCCCGGCGATATCGTGCAACGTCGCCGCAGCCTTCGTACCCTCTGCGGCATTATGTTCGGCGCCGTCCTCGGAAACCAATCCCAGGCTCTCAGCGGAAGACACCATATTCGCCGCAACATTCAGACCGCTGGCAGTGATCGCCCCCATCAGCTTGCCCGACCCGCCAGCCCCTTCACTGGCAGCACGCCACATACCGGCGGTTTCATCCGCAGCTTGCTTCGAGAAAGCTGGGACAATCTCCCTGACGAAGGCACCCGCTTTTTCGGTGTTTGACACGGCCACGCCCATTCGGCCCGCCATGCTCACCCCATCGGCTACTTCCCTCGCCGCCATACCCAGGGCCGATCCTCCCGGGATCATACCGACCGTGTCACCAGCGAGAGAGGCCCATGCGGCGAAGGTGTCCATTCCACTCCCGCCTCCCATCAACTCACTTCGGAACTCAGGATCGGACAGATTCTTCGCCATGGATGCGGCACTCGCCACAACAGCGATGCCTGCAAACAGCGGAGTAAGTGGAGTAGGGAACAGTGCCAGCAGGCCGGCAATGGCACCAATGGTTCCGGCGTGCTCCAGCAAAAAGTCACCGGTTGCCTTGATGCCCTCCCAAATAGCATCGACAGCCTTGCTCAGCCAACCCGGTTCCCTCGGTGCAAGCTTGTTGGTGGCATCGTCGAGCGATTTGGCGACCGTCTCCGCGTTGTCCGTGTGCGTGTGCTCCAGCACCTCGGCCTTCGCGATAATGTCGTTGTACTCGCCATTGGCCTTGTTCAGAGCGATGGTCGCTTGGTTGAGATTGCGCTCAGCTGCCCGCAACCGTGCAGTCGCCGCGTCGGCCTCTTCCTGCGTGGAGAACTGCTGGCCGGCGAGCCCCAGGTCCGGGTGCTTCTCGGCCTGGGCGTGACGGTCTTTGGCCGATGCGATCGCGGACTTCTTCTCGGCCGCCGCATCGTCGTACTTCTGCGCCAAGTCGCGGTTGGACGTCAGATGGCCGTCCCAGTTGCCCAGTTGAGCCGCAGCCTTTTCCAAGGAGCGGGCAGCGTTTTTGATGTAGGTCGGCAGCTCACCGTCGATGGCTTCCCGGAAGGCTTCGGCTGCGTCGCCTTCCCAGTAACTGCTTTCACCGATCAGTTTGTCGAGCTGCGTGTGACAGCTACGCAGCGCTGCGGCGGCCGAGCTGACCTTCTGCTTCAGACTGTTGACTTCACTAGGGATGCCGGGGACAGGGTTCCAGCCGAGGTTGAGGTAGGGGTTCGCAGCCATTACTTCGCGCTCCCCTGGCCTGAGGTTGCCCTGTCTGCAATATCCTTGAATGCCTTCTCTAGAGCGTCTTCAACCTCTTCGTAGGACTTCTTATTTGACTTCACACCCTCGCTGACGGCGTCAATCATTTTCTTCGTCTGTTCGGATCCATACTTCCAGCGCTCCTGGAAGCCGTCACACGCCTCATCCAGACGCTTGGTCCCGATCTGATCAGCCCGGACGTGAGCCAGAGCAGTTCGCGCCTCATCCAGATCTCTGATGCAGCCCTCAAGAGTCTTGAGGAACTGTCCCAGTTGATCCGTATCGGTTTTGAAGTGCTCCCCCATGAAAATGGCTCCTTTGCGTGGTAGATGGCGCACATGCCGAGTCTGCGTCAGTAGATGGGACGTTCATTGTGATCTCGATAGTCGGTCAGAATCGAGAATCAGCCGCCAAGAGCAGCCCAGCCGACGGAAATGACCAATAGTCTCCGCCCTACCCGTGCGGCGGGTCAGTCTGGCTCCTACTGTCCCTGGTACGGCGGTTGTTGGGTGTAGGGGTTGGGATTCTGTTGGGG
>NZ_VJZC01000483.1 GCF_009377185.1 Streptomyces spongiae | reverse complement strand
GGCCCCGCCCGGCCCGGCGCCCCGGGGCGCCTCCGGCTCGGCAGCCCCCGACCGCGCCTGCGCATGGTGAGCCTCGCCCTGACCCTGGTGATGATCGCCTTCGTCGTACGGCTGCTCCAGGTGCAGGCCGTGGACGCCGGCGAGTACACCGCCAGGGCCGAGCAGGACCGGTACGTCGGCCACGTCCTGGCGGCCGAGCGCGGCGAGATCACCGACCGCGACGGCGTGGCCCTCGCGACCAGCGTCGACGCCAACGACATCACGGCCGACCCCACGATGTTCACCCGCGAGCAGACGAAGATCGCCGACGCTCCCGAGCAGGCCGCAGCGCTCCTCGCACCGATCCTCGGCGCGGACCAGGAGACGATCGCCCAGAAGCTCAGGACGAAGAACACCCAGTACGTGCTTCTCGCGCGCCGCCAGCTGCCGGAGGTCTGGAAGCAGATCAAGGACCTGAAGACGGCGCTCACGAAGCAGGCCGCGAAGGACCCGGACACGGTCAACGTCCTGGCGGGCGTCTTCCAGGACCCCAGCAGCAAGCGCGTGTACCCCAACGGCGACCTCGCCGCCGGGATACTGGGCTGGGTCAACTCCGAGGGCAAGGGCGCCGGAGGCGTCGAGCAGCAGCTGAACAAGGAACTCACCGGCAAGGACGGCAAGATCCGCTACGCCCAGTCCGGCGGCCGCCAGGTACCCACCGTGAGCGCCACCGAGACACCCGCCGTGCCGGGCTCCGACGTCGAGCTCACCATCAACCGCGACATCCAGTGGGCCGCGCAGAACGCCATCACCGAGCAGGTGAAGGAGTCCAAGGCGGACCGCGGCTACGTGATAGTGCAGGACACCCGGACCGGCGAGATCCTGGCCATGGCCAACTCGCCGGGCTTCGACCCCAACGACCTCTCGAAGGCGAACGGCGACGCCCTGGGCAACGCGGCCGTCCAGGACGCCTACGAGCCCGGCTCCACCGCCAAGGTCATGTCGATGGCCGCGGTCCTCGAGGAGAACGCCGCCACCCCGGGGACGCACGTCGTCGTGCCCAACCGGCTGCACCGCGGCGACCGCCTCTTCAAGGACGACATCGACCACCCGACCTGGTACCTCACGCTCAACGGCGTGCTCGCCAAGTCCAGCAACATCGGCACCATCCTGGCCACCGGCCAGCTCGGCAAGACGCAGAAGCAGGCCAACCAGGTCCTCTACTCGTACCTGCGGAAGTTCGGCCTCGGCAGCTACAGCGGCCTCGGCTTCCCCGGCGAGACGAAGGGCATCCTCGCGCCGCCGGCCACCTGGTCGACCTCCCAGCAGTACACGATCCCTTTCGGCCAGGGCATGTCGATCAACGCGATGCAGGCGGCGTCCGTCTACTCGACGATCGCCAACGGCGGCGTACGGGTCGACCCCACGCTCGTACGAGGCAGCAAAGGAGCCGACGGACGCTTCACACCCGCGCCGGGGCCCAAGAAGACGCGGGTCGTGAGCGAGAAGACGGCGAAGACCCTCGCCCGGATGCTGGAGTCCGTCGTGGACGACGAGGAGGGAACCGGCACCAAGGCACGCATCCCCGGATACCGGGTCGCGGGCAAGACGGGTACGGCCAACCGCGTGGATCCGGCCACGGGGAAGTACCGCGGCTACACGTCGTCGTTCGCCGGCTTCGCGCCCGCCGACAACCCGCGGATCACCGTCTACTGCGCGATCCAGAACGCCACCAAGGGCAACTACTTCGGCGGCCAGATCTGCGGACCCATCTACAAGGAGGTCATGGAGTTCGCCCTGAAGACCCTCCAGATCCCGCCCACCGGGGCGAAGGCCGCGAACCTGCCCGTCGCCTTCAAGCCCTGACCAGCACCACCGCCCACGACCAGCACCACCGCCCACGACCGGCAGCACTGGAAAGACCGACCAGGAACCAGCTCGTGACGATGATCACTTCAGACTCCGGGGACCACACCCCGCCGCCCGCCCCGCCCACGCCCTCACTTCGCTCCGGTGGGGGTGAGCCCGGTACGCTCACCGCCGTGCCACACGCTGATCAGTCCCAAACCACCCAGAAGGGCGTTCCCGTGACCTATCCGGGGCCGCCGCGGCCGACGCGGGTCTCCGCCACACCCCTCGCGGAGCTCGCCGGCCAGCTGGGTGTCGAGCCGCCCGAGAGCACCGCCGAGGTCACGGGCATCACCCATGACTCGCGCGCCGTGCGCCCCGGTGACCTGTACGCCGCCCTGCCAGGCGCCCGCCTGCACGGCGCCGACTTCGTGACCCAGGCGGCCGGCCTCGACGCCGTCGCCGTGCTCACCGACCCGACGGGGGCCGAGCGCGCCGCCGCCACGGGCCTGCCGGTGCTCGTCGTCGACGATCCCCGGGGACGGATGGGCGAGCTGGCGGCCACGATCTACGGCCACCCCGGGCGCGACCTGCTCCAGATCGGCATCACGGGGACCTCCGGCAAGACCACGACCGCGTACCTGGTGGAGGGCGGCCTGAAGTCCGTCCGCAGCACCGGGCTGATCGGCACCGTCGAGATGCGCATCGGCGACGAGCGCATCAAGTCCGAGCGGACCACCCCGGAGGCCACCGATCTCCAGGCGCTGTTCGCGGTCATGCGCGAGCGCGGCGTCGAGGCGGTCACCATGGAGGTCTCCAGCCACGCGCTGGTCCTCGGCCGGGTGGACGGCTGTGTCTTCGACATCGGCGTCTTCACCAACCTCAGCCCCGAGCACATGGAGTTCCACTCCGACATGGAGGACTACTTCGGGGCCAAGGCGCAGCTGTTCACGCCGAAACGCGGCAAACTCGGCGTCATCAACTTCGACGACGAGTACGGCCGCCGGCTGGTCAAGGAGGCAGGCGTCCCCGTCGTCACGTTCTCCGCCGAGGGCCACCCCGACGCCGACTGGCGCGCCGAGGACGTCACCGTCGGCCCGATGGACTCGACGTTCACCGTGATCGGCCCGAAGGACGAGCGGATCACCGCGAAGTCGCCGCTGCCGGGCCCCTTCAACGTCGCCAACACCCTCGCGGCGATCGTCGCGCTCGCCGTCGCCGGCCTCGACCCCCAGGTCGCCGCCGACGGCATCGCCGCCGTACCGGGCGTACCGGGCCGGCTGGAGCGCGTGGACACCGGGCAGCCGTACCTCGCGGTCGTCGACTACGCCCACAAGACGGACGCGGTCGAATCGGTCCTCAAGGCGCTCCGCAAGGTCACCGAGGGCAAGCTGCACGTCGTGCTCGGCTGCGGCGGCGACCGCGACACGACCAAGCGCGGCCCCATGGGCGCCGCCGTGGCCCGGCTCGCCGACACCGCCGTGCTGACCTCCGACAACCCCCGCTCCGAGGACCCCCTCGCGATCCTCGCGGCCATGCTCCAGGGCGCGGCCTCCGTGCCGGCGCACGAGCGCGGCGAGGTCCAGGTCTTCGAGGACCGGGCCGCCGCGATCGCTTTCGCGGTGGCCCGGGCACAGCCCGGGGACACCGTGCTGGTCGCGGGCAAGGGCCACGAGCAGGGCCAGGACATCGCCGGGGTGGTGCGTCCCTTCGACGACCGCCAGGTGCTTCGCGAAGCTATCCAGCAGACCCAGGGATGAACTTGTGATCGCCCTCTCTCTCGCCGAGATCGCAGAAGTCGTCGGCGGGCAGACGCACGACATACCGGACCCGTCGGTCCGGGTCACCGGACCCGTCGTCAGGGACTCCCGCGAGGCGGGGCCCGGCAGCCTGTTCGTCGCGTTCGCCGGCGAGCGCGTGGACGGCCACGACTTCGCGCGGCAGGTCGTCGAGGCGGGTGCCGCCGCCGTCCTGGCGTCCCGCCCCGTCGGTGTGCCCGCGATCGTCGTCGAGGACGTCCAGACGGCCCTCGGCGCCCTCGCCCGCCACGTCGTCGACAAGCTCGGCACGACCCTCGTGGCCCTCACCGGCTCCGCGGGCAAGACCAGCACCAAGGACCTCATCGCGCAGGTGCTCCAGCGCAAGGGACCGACCGTGTGGACGCCCGGCTCGCTCAACAACGAGATCGGGCTGCCCCTCACCGCGCTCAGCGCCACCGAGGAGACGAAGTTCCTCGTCCTGGAGATGGGCGCGCGCGGAATCGGCCACATCCGGTACCTCACCGACCTGACCCCGCCGAAGGTCGGGCTCGTCCTCAACGTCGGGACCGCCCACATCGGCGAGTTCGGCGGCCGCGAGCAGATCGCCCAGGCCAAGGGGGAGTTGGTCGAGGCGCTTCCCCCGGCGGACGCGGGGGGCACCGCGATCCTGAACGCCGACGACCCCCTGGTACGCGCCATGGCGTCCCGCACGAAGGCGAAGGTGCTCCTTTTCGGAGAGTCCGGCGAAGCGGACGTACGTGCCGAGAACGTACGACTCACGGACAGCGGACAGCCCGCGTTCAGCCTTCACACACCCTCCGGTGCAAGCGATGTGACCATGCGCCTGTACGGTGAGCACCACGTGTCGAACGCGCTCGCCGCGGCCGCCGTCGCCCATGAGCTGGGCATGTCCGCGGAAGAGATCGCCACCGCGCTCTCCGAGGCGGGCTCCCTCTCCCGTTGGCGGATGGAGGTCACCGAGCGCCCGGACGGCGTGACGGTCGTCAACGACGCCTACAACGCGAACCCCGAGTCCATGCGGGCCGCCCTCAGGGCGTTGGCGGCCATGGGCAAAGGGCGCCGCACGTGGGCGGTGCTCGGCAAGATGGCCGAGCTCGGGGACGAGGCTCTCGCCGAGCACGACGCGGTCGGACGGCTCGCTGTCCGGCTCAATGTCGGCAAGCTCGTCGCGGTCGGGGGCAGGGAAGCGTCCTGGCTGCAACTGGGCGCATATAACGAGGGTTCGTGGGGTGAGGAGTCGGTGCACGTGTCCGACGCACAGGCGGCGGTCGACCTGTTGCGCAGCGAGTTGCGCCCGGGAGACGTCGTACTCGTGAAGGCGTCCCGGTCGGTCGGGCTCGAGAGCGTGGCGCAGGCGTTGCTGGACGGCGGCGTCGAGGGTGAGGTTGCCGCCCGATGATGAAGCAGATCCTGTTCGCGGGAGTCATCGGTCTGTTCCTGACACTGGTCGGCACTCCGCTGCTGATCAAGCTGCTCGCGCGCAAGGGCTACGGCCAGTACATCCGCGACGACGGCCCGCGCGAGCACGCCAGCAAGCGCGGTACGCCGACCATGGGCGGCATCGCCTTCATCATGGCGACGATCGCCGCGTACTTCCTGGCCAAGGTGATCACGGGCTCCCTGGACGAGGACGTCGACGCGGCGCCGACCTACTCGGGTGTGCTGGTGCTCGGCCTGATGGCGGGCATGGGCCTCGTCGGCTTCCTCGACGACTACATCAAGATCGTCAAGCGGAGGTCGCTGGGCCTGAGGGCCAAGGCCAAGATGGCCGGCCAGCTGATCGGCGGTATCGCCTTCGCGGTGCTCTCGCTGCAGTTCGCGGACAACCGCGGCAACACCCCCGCCTCCACCAAGCTCTCCTTCGTGCAGGACTTCGGCTGGTCCATCGGCCCGGTGCTGTTCGTGGTCTGGGCGCTGTTCATGATCCTCGCCATGTCGAACGGCGTGAACCTCACCGACGGTCTGGACGGTCTCGCCACCGGCGCCTCCGTGCTGGTCTTCGGCGCGTACACGTTCATCGGCGTCTGGCAGTTCCAGGAGTCCTGCGCCAACGCGGCGACGCTGATCAACCCGGACGCCTGTTACGAGGTACGAGATCCCCTCGACCTCGCCGTGGTCTCCGCCGCGCTCATGGGTTCCTGCCTCGGCTTCCTGTGGTGGAACACGTCGCCCGCCAAGATCTTCATGGGCGACACCGGTTCGCTGGCCCTCGGCGGCGCGCTCGCGGGTCTCGCGATCTGCTCCCGCACCGAACTGCTGCTCGCGCTCCTCGGCGGCCTGTTCGTCCTCATCACGATGTCGGTCGTCATCCAGGTCGGCTCGTTCCGCCTCACCGGCAAGCGCGTCTTCCGAATGGCCCCGCTCCAGCACCACTTCGAACTCAAGGGGTGGTCCGAAGTCCTTGTCGTGGTCCGCTTCTGGATCATCCAGGGCATCTGTGTGATCGTCGGACTCGGCCTCTTCTACGCGGGATGGGCAGCAGACAAGTGACGTCCTGGCAGGGCATGCACATCACCGTCGCCGGCCTCGGCGTGAGCGGCATCAGCGCCGCCCGCGCCCTGGCCGGCTTCGGCGCGTCCGTCGTCGTGGTGGACGGCGGCGACTCGGAGGCGCTCCGCGAGAAGGCCGCCGCCCTCGAAAGCTCCCTCGAAGGCGTCCGGGTACGGCTCGGCGACGGCGACACCCTCCCCGAGGGCACCGAACTGATCGTCACCTCGCCCGGCTGGAAGCCCACTTCGCCGCTCTTCGCCGCGGCCGCCGAGGCGGGCGTGGACGTCGTCGGCGACGTCGAGATCGCCTGGCGGCTGCGGGGCCCCGATTCCGCACCCTGGCTGGGTGTCACCGGCACCAATGGCAAGACGACCACCACTCAGATGCTCGCGTCGATCCTGCGCGCCGCCGGCCTGCGCACGGCCGCGGTGGGCAACATCGGCACGCCGATCATCGACATCGTGCTGGGCGACGAGCCGTACGACGTCCTGGCGGTGGAGCTGTCGAGCTACCAGCTCCACTGGGCGCCCTCCCTGCGCGCCCACTCCGCCGCCGTCCTCAACCTCGCCCCCGACCACCTCGACTGGCACGGCTCCATGGAGGCGTACGCCCGCGACAAGGGCCGTATCTACGAGGGCAATCGCGTCGCCTGCGTCTACAACGTCGCCGACAAGGCCACCGAGGACCTGGTGCGCGACGCGGACGTGGAGGAGGGCTGCCGGGCCGTCGGCTTCACCCTGGGCACGCCCGGACCGTCCCAACTCGGTGTCGTGGAGGGCATCCTCGTCGACCGTGCCTTCGTCGAGAACCGGCAGAAGAACGCCCAGGAGCTCGCCGAGGTCGCGGACGTCAACCCGCCGGCCCCGCACAACATCGCCAACGCCCTCGCCGCGGCGGCCCTCGCCCGCGCGTTCGGGGTGCCCGCGGCGGCCGTACGGGACGGTCTGCGGGCCTTCCGGCCGGACGCGCACCGCATCGAGCACGTGGCGGACGTGGCCGGGGTCGCGTACGTGGACGACTCCAAGGCCACCAACACGCATGCGGCGGAAGCCTCCTTGGCCGCGTACGAGTCGATCGTGTGGATCGCGGGCGGCCTGGCCAAGGGCGCGACCTTCGACGAACTGGTCGCCAAGTCGGCAAAGCGACTTCGCGGTGTCGTGCTGATCGGCGCCGACCGGGGCCTGATCCGGGAAGCGCTCGCGCGACACGCGCCCGAAGTGCCCGTCGTGGACCTCGACCGGACCGACACTGGGGCGATGCCGGCGGCTGTCCGGGAGGCACGAGCGCTCGCGCGGGCGGGCGATACGGTGCTGCTGGCTCCTGCTTGTGCATCCATGGACATGTTCGTCAACTACAACAAGCGCGGGGACGCGTTCGCGGAGGCCGTTCGCGAACTTGCGTCTGCCGACGGCTGACCCGGGTCCGCCTCGCCTGGCGGCGGAGCCGGGCGAACCTGGAGGGTACGCGTGACACGGATGTGGCTGGAGTTTCGCCGACGGCCGTCCGCCGGCGGTACGGCGCTGGGGGTCGTTGATGGCCAGTAGCCGTACCGGCCGTCCTCCCCTTCAGCGCGTCACCCGCCGGCCCCCTGTTCCCCGC
>NZ_VJZC01000482.1 GCF_009377185.1 Streptomyces spongiae | reverse complement strand
GCGCCCGGCCGTGGTCGTCCTACTGGCGATGATGGCGGCGGAGGGCACGTCGGTCCTGCGGAACGTGTACGTCATCAACCGCGGGTACGAGGACCTGGCCGAGCGGCTGAACTCGGTGGGGGCGCAGATCGAGATCTTCCGGGACATTTGATACGCGAATGCCGCCGCACCCTGTCTGACCTGCTACTTAGCGGGTCAGGATGAGGTGCGGCGGCATCTCTGGGACTTTCTGGGACTTTGGGCTCGCGGTGGGCTACGAGCCACGCTCCACAGGCTCTGCCGACCGGCCGCGGCTACACGAAGATCGCGTCGATGGCAGCGCTGCCTCGTGCGCCGGCGCGGGGCAGGAAGTGGGAGTACTTCCGCAGCGTGAACCCGGGGTCGGAGTGCCCCAGCCAGCGGGCCAGGGAGACGATCGATTCGCCAGCCTCCAATTCCTCGGAGGCGTAGAAGTGGCGCAGGGCGTGGAAGCCGTGCTCCCGGGACGGCTCCCAGACACGAGCGCCGTCGGCGCTGCCCTCTTCGAGTGGAGCGATCACGCCCGCCGCGGCCAGAGCGGGCTTCCACACGTAGGAGTTGAAGTAGTTCCGGTTGACGGCCTTCCGCTCGCGTCCCGTCACCAGGAGGCTGTAGGTCCTCGGCCGTCGGTGTTTGGCTCCCACCGGCGTCTCGGCCGGAGTCGGGTCGTCCCAAGGCAGAGTGACCGGCACCGGCGCGAACTGCTCCATGTGCTGCCGGATGGCCCGGGCCACGCTGGCCGGCAGCGGCACGTCCCGGACCTTGCGCCCCTTGGGAAGCGCGAAACACAGCTTCGCCCGAACCATCTTGACCTGCCGCCGGACGTGCACGACTTCCTTCGCGAAGTCGATGTCGTCCGCTGAGAGCCCGAGCGCCTCCCCTTGGGGAGCCCGAGACCTGCTCCGATCACGAGGAGGAGCCGGTAGCGATCCGGCAGGGCCGCCCGTACCGCCAGGACCCGTTCGGGCGGCCACGCCTCGACCCTGCCGGGTGCGGCAGCCGGAGGGCCGACCGTACTGGACCGGCATGGGTTGCGTCCGAGGCGACGGTCCTCGACGGCGGCCGACCGCCGACCCGGTCCACCTCGCCCGGCTCTTCGGCATCCACCCCGGTGTCGCGGTGAAGTACGTGCAGACCGCACACCCGGACAAGGCCCTGCCAGCGATCCGCTGACCGGGCGACACTCCCGCCGCCGCCTGCTCACGGTGGACACCTTCGACCATGTCCTCGACCTGGTCCCTGCCGGAGCCGATACTCGCCACCCCCGCACCCCACACTCCACCCTGGGCACGCGGCCGAACTCAAGTTATGGACAGGGTTTGAAGCTGTCCGTTGTCCACACCAACGAGAGAAACAGGTCTTCCGCGTAGACGCTGGTGCCGCCGATTCCGGCGGTGGCGATAGCGGTGGTGCGGACGCCGATGTCGCCCGCGACGTGGGTGAACGTGATTGCGGTGGCCCTCCGCCCACCCGGCCTGGTACTGCGAGTTCAGGAGGGCAGTACTCCTGTTTCAGTAGCCGAAGTGTCGTCGGGGGCAGGCAGACGGGAGCGGTCCTGGTGGAGAGCCTGGGGAGGTACCCGAATCAGATGTGGAGACCTCCTTCCCGTGGCTGCTCTTCTCTACCGACTGGGCCGTATGGCCTTTCGACGACGCCGGCTTGTGACTGCCCTGTGGGTGGTCGTGCTGGGCGCCGTCGGGTTCGCCTCGACCAAGGCGCCCGCACCTCCCGATGACACCGCTTCGATGAACGGCATCGAAGCACAGAGTGCCTATGACCTGCTGCAGAAGCGTTTCCCCGGCACGTCCGACAATGCCGACACGGCATCGGCCAAAATCGTCTTCGTCGCTCCGGAGGGACAGAAGGTCACTGCCTCCGACAACCGCGCCACGATCGAGAAGCTGGTCGATGAGGCCGGCGAGGGCAGTCAGGTGGAGGCGGCGGTCAGCCCCTTCCAGGCGGGTGCGGTCAGCAAGAACGGTTCCACCGCGTATGCGATCGTCACCTACAAGGCGAAGTCCAAGGACATCACCGACTCCACCAAGCAGTACCTGCAGACAGCCGTGGACGAGGCCCGCAAGGCGGGTCTGACCGTGGACGTCGGCGGCTCGGTGCTGGCCAGTCAGCCCGCGGCGGGCGGTTCGAGTGAGGCGATCGGTATCGCCATCGCCGCGCTGGTGCTGCTGGTGACCTTCGGTTCCCTGACGGCTGCCGGACTGCCGCTGCTGACGGCCGTCCTCGGTGTCGGCCTCAGCATGGTGTCGATCATGGCGCTCGGCAGCACGTTCGGGCTGTCCACGACGAGCAGCAGCCTGGCATCGATGCTGGGTCTGGCGGTCGGTATCGACTATGCGCTGTTCGTCGTGTCCCGGTATCGCGAGGAACGGGCCAAGGACCGCGTCCCGCAGGAGGCCGCCGGCCTGGCCGTCGGAACGGCTGGATCGGCGGTGGTGTTCGCCGGGCTGACGGTGGTGATCGCGCTGGCGGGGCTCTCTGTGGTCGGGGTTCCGACTCTGACGAAGATGGGTCTGTCGGCGGCCGGGGCCGTCGTGATCGCCGTCCTGGTCGCCCTGACTCTCGTACCAGCCCTGCTTGGTCTGTTCCCGAACGCCGTTCTGTCCCGCCGCATCAGGAAGGGCAAACAGAAAAGCGGCACGAGGCGGAACGCCGGAGCCCGCTGGGCCCACTTCGTGCTGCGCCGCCCGGTGCCGGTACTGCTGGCCTCGGTCGCGGTGCTGGGGGCGCTGGCGCTGCCGGTGATGGACTTGCAGTTGGGCATGCCCGGGGATGAGTCGAAGTCCACCGCGACCACGGAACGGCGCGCCTACGACGAGCTCGCCGAGGGGTTCGGTCCCGGCTTCAACGGTCCGCTGACCGTGGTCGTGGACGCGCAGGGCGCGAAGGACCCGAGGACGGCGGTCGCCGCGATCACAGAGAAGATCGCCGACACAGCGGGAGTCGTGTCCGTCTCAACCGCGAGCTTCAACCCGGCCGGGGACACCGCCCTCTTCACCGCTACTCCCTCCACTGCGCCCACCAGTGAGAAGACCAAGGACCTGGTCCGGGCGATCCGGGGCGAGCGCGAGAGTCTGCGGTCCGAGACCGGTGCGACGTTCCTGGTCTCCGGTACGACGGCAGTGAACATTGACGTCGCGCAGAAGATGCAGAGCGCTCTGGTCCCCTATCTGGCCGTCGTGGTGGGGCTGGCCTTTCTGCTGCTACTCGTGGTCTTCCGTTCGGTACTCGTGCCGCTCAAGGCCGCCGTCGGGTTCCTGCTGTCCGTGCTCGCAGCCCTCGGCGCGGTCGTCGCCGTCTTCCAGTGGGGCTGGGCGGCCGATCTGATCGGCCTGCAGCAGACCGGGCCGATCATGAGCACCATGCCGATCATGATGGTGGGCATCGTCTTCGGTCTGGCCATGGACTACGAGGTGTTCCTGGTCTCTCGGATGCGGGAGGCATACATCCACGGAGAGCGGCCCGCCGATTCCGTGGTCAGCGGGTTCCGGCACAGCGCCCGTGTCGTGGTGGCCGCCGCGCTGATCATGATCGCTGTCTTCTCCGGGTTCGTCGGGGCCGGACTGGCCATGATCAAGATGATCGGCTTCAGCCTGGCCGTGGCCGTGCTGTTCGACGCCTTCCTGGTCCGGATGGTCTTCGTCCCGGCAGTGTTGGCCCTACTCGGAAAGAGGGCCTGGTGGCTGCCGCACTGGCTCGACCGGCGCCTGCCCCACGTGGACATCGAGGGTGAGGCTCTCACCGGCGGAAGGGCCGCAACCCCGAAGCCGGCCGTCGACAAGGCATCGGCGCTGAACTGAACCGGCGTCTGCGTGCGCGGCCCGCAGGGCTTTCCGCGGCTTCATGGGAAGCCCTGCCGGTGTCGCCGCGCTCAGTGACCGATCATGGACGACGTACCCCCCGACCGGAGCACCTGATGACCGCCCGCTGGCAGCACTACGCACAAAATCATCCGCACGCCGTCGACGCGGCGCTCATCGCAGTGCTGTGCGTACTGTCCGGGCCGGTAGCCCTCTACAGCAGCGACAGCTTTGCCGAGGGACTGGGCTGGTGGTCGGCCCTGCCCCTGGCCGTCGTGGCCTCCTTCGCCATGCTGTGGCGCCAGAGCCACCCCCGGACCGTACTCGTCGTCACGGCGGTGTGCGCCAGCGCGGCCGGCGGAGTCGGCTACCTGCTCACTCCCATGCTGCTGGCGCCGGTCATCGCGGCCTTGTACGAGCTGGCCGTGCAGATCCCGCGCAGGACCGCATACACATGGTGCCTCGCCATGACGGCGATGATCGTGCTGTCAGCGGTCATCGGAAACCGCAACGGACACCCCTGGCCCCTGGCCATCATCAACCCGGTCCTGTGTCTCCTGCTGCCGGTGGCCCTGGGGACTGCGGCGCAGACCAGGCACGCTTACCTCGAAGCGGTCAAGGTGCGAGCCGAATACGCCGAACGCAGCCGTGAGGAGGAAGCCCGTCACCGCGTCGCCGAAGAGCGCGTGCGGATCGCCCGCGAGCTGCACGACGTCGTCGCCCACCACCTGGCGCTCGCCAACGCGCAGGCCGGCACCGCCACCTTCCTCGCGCAGACCAGCCCGCACAAGGTTGCCCCCATGGTCGCCCAGCTCGCCTCCATCACCTCCTCGGCGCTGCGGGAGCTCAAGGCCGCCGTCGGGCTCCTGCGCCGGCCCGACGACCCCGACTCACCTCTGGAACCGACTCCCGGCCTGCGCCAACTGCCCGGCCTTGTCGACTCCTTCGCCGCGGCCGGCCTTGGTGTCGAGGTCGCCGTTGACGGTGAGCAGCAGCAGTTGTCGCCCGGCGTGGACCTGACGGCGTACCGGATCGTGCAGGAAGCCCTCACCAATGTCACCAAGCACGCGCCGAAAAGCACCACGCAGGTCAGGCTCGCCTACGGCCGCGACAGACTGACCGTCACCATCACCAACGAGCCCTCCGCCCGCGAGCCGGCCCCGGCCAGTCCCGGCGACGGGTTCGGCCTGATCGGCATGCGCGAACGCGCCCGCTCCGCCGGCGGCCGCTTCGACGCCGGCAGACGCCCCGACGGCGGCTTCACCGTGACCACCGAACTGCCGATCCTCCACTGACCCCGGAGAAGACAACGCCCATGCCCATCCGCATCCTGCTCGCCGACGACCAAGAACTCCTGCGCATCACCTTCCGGATCCTCATTGAGGAGAATCCCGACATGGAGGTGGTCGGCGAAGCATCCGACGGAGCGCAAGCCGTCGCCCTCACCCGAACCCACCGTCCCGACATCGTCCTGATGGACATCCGCATGCCCGGCACCGACGGCCTCGCCGCCACCACCGCCATCTGCCGGGACCCGAACCTCGCCGCGACCCGCGTGCTCATCCTCACCACCTTCGAGACCGACGAATACGTCGCCCGGGCGCTGCGAGCCGGGGCCAGCGGATTCCTCGGCAAGGACGTCTCCGCGTACACCCTGCTGGACGGCATCCGCACAGTCGCCTCCGGCGAGGCCCTCCTGTCTCCCACCGCCACCCAAACCCTCATCACCCGCTTCCTCACCACCGCCGACCCCCAGTCGGACCCGCCGCCAGAACTGACCGCACTCACCACTCGGGAACGCGAAGTGATGGCCCTGGCCGCTGAAGGCAAAACCAATACAGAGATCGCCGACGACCTCGTCCTCAGCCCCCTGACCGTCCGCACCCACATCCAGCGCGCGATGAACAAACTCGGCGCCCGCGACCGCGCCCAACTCGTCGTCATCGCCTACCAGAGCGGCCTTGTACACCCCCGGCCACGCACGAACGGCACCACCGATGATCGGTAACAGCAGCAGCACAGAGCCCGCCCAAACAGAAGAGGGGCGCCGCCGACCGGGCCGGTGACAGTCGGCCACGGAACTCCGAGAAACTGTCGGTTGCATGGCAGTGTTCCGCCGAGGCGCCTCGGCGGAACACTGCCATGCGTCACACGTTCGTCAGTGCGTAGGTTTCGAGGCCTCCCGCTTGAACAGCTTCAGCGGCACCCGGCTGAGATTGGAATCCAGGGAGGAGCCGTTGCGTCCGTCGGCCCACGTGACGTACACGTAGCCGTCGGCGAGGGTGATCCCCGACCAGCGGTCACCGGGAGGGCCCATCTCGCCGATTGGCTCGGTCACGTGGTTGACCTGCACGGGGGCACTGAACGAGCATCCGTGGTCGAATGAGACGACCGAGAACGCGTCACCCGTGGTGGTCCGCCACATGACACCCAGATCGCCGTTGGCGCCGAAGCCGATCGCCGGACGATGGGCGTTCGGGGTGGAGATCGTCGCCGGTCCGGTCCAGGTCTTGCCGGCGTCCGGGGTGACGTACACCTCCAGGGTGTTGGAGTCCCGGGGCACCATGACGGCGAACCGGCCTCGGTGGGAGGGATCGGCCGCCACCCACGGGACGGGGTCGGCTGCCGCACCCAGCCCAGGAGTCGGCACCAGAGACCCGGTGCCCGCCGCAACGGGCGTTCCCTGGCCGTCGTTCACCGTCGTGTTCGTCCACGTCTTGCCGTCGTTGCGGCTGACGTGAAAGTTCACCGGCTTGCCCGCCTCCTGGGATGCGGAGACGAGGATCCCGCCGTACACGGCGATCTCACGCCCCGGATAGCCGCACACGAGCGGGATGCCCGGCGCCACCTCGATGCAGGGCATCGGGCCCGGGATCACCCGCGAGTCACTGCTGAACGTCTTGCCGCCGTCCGCGCTGACGGAGACCGCACTCGGGTACTCCCACGCCGCCCCGGCGACCGCGTAGACCTTGCCGGTCGCGGCGTCCACCCGCATCTTCGGGGCACCGCCGAGCAGAAGCGGTGTGGACACCGGGTCGGTCCAGGTCCTGCCGCCGTCCGACGACTTCGCGACCTGGTTGTGGTTGAGCAGATTCGCGTCCAGACCTGAGCTGACCTGGTTGTTGTCGACGTATACGGTGCCCTTCGCGTCGAACTGCACGCTCGGCTCACCGCACTTGGGCGCCGTGTCGCCCAGCGGCCACGCCACCCGGGTCCACGTGTCGCCTCTGTCGTTCGAGTAGGCCAGGAAACACCCGCCGTCGACCGGCTCCAGGCCCGGTGACGGCGGAAAGATCGTCGAGACGAAGACGAGATTCTTCGGGTTCCTCGGGTTGACGGCGACCGTCGGCTGACCCTCTTTGGTGGCCGGCATGTTGGTGACATCGACCTCGTGAACGGTTGCATGGCCGCCCGCGCCCCGCGGTGCCGCCACGGCGGCGGGTGAACCACACAGCAGAAACAGTACGGAAAATGCCGCGGAGCCCAACTTCGTGGACGAACTGCTGAATAGCGCCATGTCGATCCTCAATTCTCACCTCTGGCAGAACGGGATTCTTTTCTGCAAGGCACCGGGCCGGAAACGATCCCACTGGAGTGCCGCCGCGGTGGGCTGGGGCTCTGGGTGTCTGCGAGCCATCAGAGAATGACAGGGCTTCAGGAGGGATGGCGTCGTGCAGGTGCAGGCCGGTGAGTACTGCTCTGGCCTGCCACGGAACCCGGCATCTCCTGCCACAGCAATATTGACATGCCCACCGCCCCCCAACTCGACGTCCTGACCAAGGACATGACCTTCTCGCTGACGACCATCCGCGTCAGCGAGCGCCGCAGACCCGATCGCCCAGAACGGGGTCCGGCCCGCTCGGCG
>NZ_VJZC01000481.1 GCF_009377185.1 Streptomyces spongiae | reverse complement strand
CCTTCATGGGCTCCGCCACGGGCTCGGGGTCGGGCTCGGGGTCCGGCTTGCGGGGCGGCGGGATGTTGGCCGCGGGCTTCGGGGCCGGGGGCTCCACGTGGGTCAGCAGGGCCGACGGCACGAACACCACGGCACGGACACCGCCGTACGGAGAACGCGTGTCCACGGAGACGTTGAAGCCGTAGCGCCGGGCGAGCACGCCGATGACGGCGAAGCCGAACTGGGGCGGGTCGTCGAGGCGGGTCACGTCCACCGAGCGGTGCCCGCTGAGCAGTTCGCCCGCGCGCTCGACCGCGTGCCCGTCCATGCCGACGCCGGCATCGTCGACGACCACGCACGCGCCGTTGTGCACCACCTGGACGTTGACCTCGACATGGGTGTTGGGCTGCGAGTGGCGGGCCGCGTTGTCGAGGAGTTCGGCGACGGCGAGGACGACCGGCTCCACCGCGCGGCTCTCCACGGCGATGTCGACCTGGCCGGTGACGCGGACGCGCCGGTAGTCCCGGATACGGGACGTCGCGCCGCGGACGACCTCGACCAGCGGCGAGGTGGCGCGCTGGCGCCCCGGCCAGGAGCCGCACAGCACGGCGATGGCCTGGGCGCGGCGGCCGAACTGGGCGTTGGTGTGGTCGATCTCCAGGAGGTCGCGCAGCACGTCGGGACGGTCGTGCCGGTCCTGCATCTCGGAGATGGACACCTGCTGCTCGTTGGCGAGGGCCTGGATGGAGCGCATCGACGCCTTCAGCGCGGCCTTCGCGGACTGGTCGGCGCGGGCCTGCGCGTGCTCCACGGCGCCGGAGAAGCGTACGAGGATCTCTTCGAGGCCCTTCGCGAACTCCGTGTCGGCCAGCCGGGCGTCCAGGGGGCCGGGGGCGGACTGGCGCGGGGAGTCCGCGAGGGCGGGCAGGCGGACCAGGACCAGATGGCGCAGCGCCTCGTCCCGTGCGCGCAGTCCGTCCGCGAGGTCCGCGCCGCGTCCCCGCTGTCGGCGGGTGATCCCGTGCTGACGCACCAGAAGCACGGCAACGGCCACCAGAAGTGCGGCCAGGCCCCAGGTCACCGCCTCCGGTATGGGCTCCGTCATGAGGTCACAAGTCCTTACGTCACGTCCACAAGTCGCCATGTCCTCAAGTCGCCGCGGGCGGGCATGAGTGGGCGGAGCGGTCGATGGTAGTTGCGCGACGGCGCGCGCACTTTCCGTGACGCGCACGGAAGTTGCCGTGGGGCGCACAAGTGGTGCGCGCGGCGCACGAAGGCGCGCGGTACATCAGGGAACGCGGCACTCAACTCCGGCATATGCCGTGGCTGATGGTCGCCCATGGCAACGGACGGCCCATTAGGGTTCCCTCCAGTAACGGCCGCCGCCGGCGAACGGTGGACGGCTTCGAACCGTACATAACAGCATGTACGAAACCGTCGGGACCCATCACCGCGAAGGGGGAGCGTTGCCCGCGGGAAGCTACACCGTCGAGTCGCAGACCACAGGAGAGGTGGATCCGCGTGAACGCGCCGACTTCTGGCGCGAGCACATCGGGACGTACCAGCCCCGGATGGGCTTCAGGTACGCCTGCACCGACAACTTCCGCGGCGAGGCGGTCCGCCAGCGCACCGGGGTCTACCAGCTCGTCAAGTACGGCTCGGACCAGATCGAGTACAGCCGGACCTCGCACCAGGTGCGCCAGGACCCCGACGGGGACTACCGCCTGCTGCTGCCGGTGAGCGGGGAGATCGTGCTGCGGCAGGACGGCCAGGAGGCCCGGCTCACCCCGGGGACCGGCACACTGGTCACGTTCGGGGAGCCGTTCCAGTGCCTCCAGGACGCGGACACCCAGGCGTTCATCCTCACCATCCCGGCCCACGAGGTGGACGGCCCGCTGAACCGGAGGTCACCGGTGGCGACCGGTCTCGACCTGACCACGGGCCTGGGCCGGATCGTGGGCTCCATGCTGAACGATCTGTACGAGGAGCGCGACCACCTCACCGACCCGCAGTTCAACGCCGTCTCCGACCGCATCGTCGAGCTGGTCTGCATGCTCGCCGTCGGCGACGACCGGCCGGACACACCGGGCCACCTGGGCGAGGTCGAGGCGATGGTCCGCCGCTACGTACGCGAGCACGCCTGTGACCCCGGCCTCACGGGTACGTCGATGGCGCGGGCCCTGGGCTGGTCACTGCGCCAGATACAGCTCGCCCTGCAGCGCGCCGGCACCACGCCCCGCGACCTGATCCGCGAGGAGCGCCTGCGGCTGGTCCGCGACCGCCTCCAGTGCACGGAGTGCGAGCACATCACGATCACGGACCTGGCCCACGCCTCGGGCTTCTCCTCGGCGAGCACGCTGAGCACGGCCTTCCGCCAGCGGTACGGCGTGAGCCCGCGTGAGATGCGGTACCGCTCCCGCTGAACGGATCGCGCGCCGGAGCGGAGGACACCTTTCGGACAGCTCGGCGGCGTCCGGTTCAGTTGGGCAGGCCCTGAAGGCTGTTGCGGTCCGAAATGGCCCGGTCCTGGGCCTGACGGTAGGTGTCCGCGGCGTCCTGGGGGTTGCCGCTGTGCTGACCACGCCGGGTCAGATCGTTCGCCAGCAGGTGGGCGAGCGAGCCGGGCCCGGGGGGCAGCGCGCGGGAACCGCCCTCGGAGGCGACCTCGGTGGCCTCGACGAAGTCCGACACGAGCCTCAGCGCCTCTAACTCGCCACTGGCGAGCACGACCTGCACCCGTCCCTGCTGCGGCGCCAGCAGCGCCCTGCCGATCCGGTCCCGGTAGGTCTCGCTGAGCCGCCGGGCGAAGCGGTACAGGTAGTCGTCCTCGCCCGGGGAGTCCGGCTCGGGCACGAACTTCCGCAGACGCCCCGCGAGGTCTTCCAGGTCCGTCCCCGGCGAGCGGTACACGGGACGCTCACTGCTCTTGCTGCGGGGGTCGGCCCGCATGGTCAGGACGAAGCGTGCGACAGCCTCCCGCACAGGCCACAGACCCTCACCGAGCCAGCGGAAGGTCCGGCCCTCGGCGGACGAGGAGTCGGGCACGAGGACGAGACACCAACCCGACACCGCGCACCAGTGCAGCTGCGCGGTCCCGGGGCCGCCCAGCAGGGCGGTCTCGAACCTGCTGGTGAAGTAGATCGCACCCTCGACGTCCTTCTGGTGTCGGGACTGCGTCTCGTCGGTGAAGTCACTGTAAACAGCGATACTGCTCACCGGCAGTCCCTCGGCGAGCAGATGCTCCGCGACCGACGCCATGTAGTGCCCGATTCCCCGGTCGAGCTCACTCCGCAAGGACCGCTCACCATCCGGACCCAAGTCCCCCACCCCGGCCCCTCCAACATTCCGCGAAATTCGAAATCTTGGCCCCAGCATAGGCAGTTCTTGTGTCGGTGACACGTGTATTCACCGGACAGCGACGACCGGCGCGCACGCAGCGGCGGAACAGCCCGGGAGAGGCATCCCCGACCGCAACTCGGCAACACGTTCAGGCCGTTGGGGTACGGGTTCACAACGCCAGGGACCCTGGCCCGCTGTGAATGTTACAGGTAGCCGCTGTGCACACTGTGCGACTGTGTATCCGCCCGGACCCAACGGGTGTTCCCGTGGCTGAAGTTGTCCGCCTCAGGGCCCTGACGACGAAGTGTGGAGTACCTCCCTGCGAGAAGCCGACGGAGTACCGTCCCGGCCTCGCCGTGATTGATGCCTGTTCAAGTGAAAATCCCTTCCAGGAGCAACTTGAGCGGCTGGTCAGATGGTTGACGTCTTTCGCTACTCTGTCGCGTACTGGCTGATCGAGAGGACTCCGATGCCTGAACCCCCGCCCTATGACATAAACCCGGAACGCGGTCGGCCGGCCCCTGTGACGCCTCCGCCCCGCAACCGGCACGGCAGGTCGCCCGATTCGGAGCCCGCGCCCTCCCCCGAGGTGCGGTCCCGTCTCGTGCGACTCGCCGTTCTCCCCGCGGCACTCGTGTCGACGGTCGCGGCCTCCACGGTCACCGCTCTGGTCCTGCACCTGGAGCAGGGAGCCGTCGACAGCACCACCTGGGGCATCGTGGGCGGCGCCGCCGCCCTCGCGTGCGGCTGCATAGCCGGTGCCGTCTCCTCCGCCCGTTCCCAGGCCCGGAGGGAGTCGCGGCAGATCGCTTCGCTGCGCCAGACCGTCACCAGCGGCAAGTGGCCGCTCGACGAGGCGCTTGCCGCACTCGAGCGGGGTGAGCAGCTCCATTCACGGGTGTTCACCCACCCGGCTCCCCGCACGGGGGACCCGCGTGAGGTCCTCGTGTACGAGCTCGCCGAGGCCCAGCACAACGCCAGGGAAGCCCTGGTCCAGGCGGCGCGGCTCACCGAGGCCGCCTCCGAGGACAGCCACGACAAGGTCGAGGTCTTCGTCAACCTGGCCCGTCGGCTGCAGTCCCTGGTCCACCGCATGATCCGTGAGCTGGACGATCTGGAGAACCAGGTCGAGGACCCGGACCTGCTGCGGCGCATCTTCGGCATCGACCACCTGGCCACCCGCATCCGGCGGCACGCGGAGAACCTCGCGGTGCTCGGTGGCGCGGTCTCCCGCCGTCAGTGGACCAACCCGGTGACGCTGACCGAGGTGCTGCGCTCCTCCATCGCCGAGGTCGAGCAGTACTCGCGCGTCAAGCTCGTACCGCCCATCGAGGGCACCCTGCGCGGTCACGCGGTCGCCGACGTCATCCACCTCCTGGCCGAGCTCGTCGAGAACGCCACGGCGTTCTCCAAGCCGGACACCCAGATCCTGCTGCGCTCGCGACGGGTCACGGCCGGCATCGCCGTGGAGGTCGAGGACCGGGGCCTCGGGATCCCGCAGCACGACCAGGACCGCATCAACGCCCTGCTCGCGGACCCGGGTCACGTCGACATCGCCACGCTGCTCGCCGACGGACGCATCGGCCTCTTCGTCGTCTCGTCACTGGCCCGCAGGCACGGCATCGCCGTCAGGCTGTCCGGCAACATCTACGGCGGCGTCCAGGCCACCCTCGTGCTCCCGCACCAGCTGCTCGGCACCGAGGAAGGCCAGGCACCGGCGCAGGCGATGCCGGCGGAGCCCCGTCCCGCGCCCGTGGCACCCGCACCGCAGCAGACGTGGGCCGCCTCCTCCGCGCCGGGCACGCCGTCCGCCGCGCCGGGCCGGCAGCCGCAGCACTCCGCGGCCGCTCCCCCCGCGGCAGCTCCCGCGGCACCCCGGCAGGCGATGGCTCAGCCACGGTTCGAAGCACGGCATGAGAGCCGGTCCGCCGGTGCAGGGCTCCCCGACAGCCGGTCCGCGGGAGCCGGGCTCCCCTCACCGCACGGGACCGCCCAGCAGCCGCGGCCCGTGCTGCCGCAACGCCGCCCGCAGAGCCATCTGGCACCAGAGCTCCGCAACGGTCCCCAGAACCATCCGGACGAAGCCGCGGAGGAACCCGGGTTCAACCCCGGCCTTCTGGCCGGCATCAACCGGGGCATGGGCCGTGCCGGCACCTCGTCCGACGTGAGCCCGGGGGGCGACTCGCGCTGGGCCTCGTATCAATCTCAAGGAGAAGAACCGCACCATGGTGAGCGATAGCCACCCCACCGGCCAGAACGTCGACTGGCTGCTGGAGAACCTGAAGAAGACCGTGCCGGGTACGCGGCAGGTGCTGCTGCTCTCTTCCGACGGGTTGAGGAAAGCCCACGCCGATCTCGCCAGCGACGATGCCGACCGGCTCGCCGCGATAGCGTCCGGGCTCAACTCCCTGGGCCGCTCCTACGGCCAGGACCGGATCCTGGGCGGCGGCGGCGCCGTGCGCCAGGTCGTCGTGGAGCTGAACAACGGCATCCTCATCGTGGCCTCCGCGGGCCACGGCGCCGTGCTCGCGGTCACCGCGGACGCGACGACGCACACGGAGACGCTCGGCTACGAGATGGGCATGCTCATCCGCGCCGTGCAGCCGTTCCTCGCCACCCCCGCGCGCCGCCCGACCATCACGTCCTCCGGGGCGGGGAACTGACCATGCCGGACGAGCCGGACGAGATGTTCCTTGACGAGGAGGCCGGAAGACTGGTCCGGCCCTTCACCGTCAGCAACGGGCGCACTCGGCCCTCGACACACTTCGACATGCTCACCCTGGTGATGTCCACCGGCGTACGACCGACCGCCGATCTCGGCCCCGACCACGACCACGTGCTCAGCCTGTGCAGCACTCCCGTGTCGGTGGTCGAGTTGGCGGCCCTCATGAAACTCCCGGTCGCCGTCACCAAGGTCCTCCTGTCCGATCTTGTACAGCAGGAGGCGCTCACCGCACGGGCGCCCCGTGTCATTGAGGCGGCAACGGCCGCCAACCGAGAAACTTTGGAGGCGGTGCTCGATGGTCTTCGCGCGCGGCTCTGACCATTTCCCGACCGCCCTGAAGATCCTCATAGCCGGAGGTTTCGGGGTCGGCAAGACGACCTTCGTCGGGGCAGCCAGCGAGATCGCTCCCCTGAACACCGAAGAGGTCATCACCACGATCAGCGCCCGCACGGACAGCCTCGACGGCGTGGAGGACAAGGCCACCACCACCGTGGCGATGGACTTCGGGCGTATCACCCTCGACTCGGAGCACGTCCTCTACCTGTTCGGCACGCCCGGACAGGAGCGGTTCTGGTTCATGTGGGACGAGTTGTCGGACGGCGCACTGGGAGCGGTCGTTCTCGCCGACACCCGCAGGCTCGACGCCTGCTTCCCCGCGGTCGACTTCTTCGAACTGCGCGGGATCCCGTTCGTCGTGGGGGTGAACGAGTTCGACGGTGCCTACAGGTACACCGACGAGGAGGTACGCCAGGCCATCGGCCTGAAGTCGGAGGCGCCCGTCGTCTTCTGCGACGCACGGCAGTGCAGCTCCAGTACGGGCGTGCTCCTCACACTCGTCGAGCACCTGCTCAGCCTGACCTACGGCTCCGGGGCGCAGGAGGCCAACGTGCTCCGTTGATCCCTGCTCGACCCAGCCGACACCGAACGGAGTTCACATGCACAGCTCAGATCGCTATTCCACGTACGAGCCCCTCGACCGCCTGCTGCTGACCCCCGAGGACCCGGCGGGCCCGCACCGGGCCGCCCGGCTCGCCCAGCTGGGGATCGGGAACACCCCCCTGCCCGAGTTCGACGAGTTCGCGCGCCGACTCGCCACGGAACTCGACGCGCCGTTCGCGATGGTGAACTTCATCGATCACCGCCGTCAGTTCTTCGCGGGGCTCTACACGCCCGAGGCCGGCCCGGTGAACGTGGAGCAGCGGTCGGCGCAGGACCAGGGCGGCGTGGGCCGGGAGATGGGCCTGGACCACGGCTTCTGCCCGCACACCGTCAAGCGGACGGCGGCGCTGGTGCTCGACGACGTCTGCGACTACCCGCGGTTCGCCGGGAACCCGGTCGTGGACGAGATCGGCATCCGCTCCTACATAGGGGCGCCCCTGGCGGACACGCTGGAGGGGATCAACCTCGGGACGATCTGCGTCGTGGACACCGAGGCCCGGCCGTGGGGGCGGCAGCGCCTGGAGATCATCAAGAGCATGGCCCAGGAGATGTCCGACTGGATCCAGGCCCGGGCGGAGGGCCGCACGATGTGACCGGGCGGCCGCTGGTGTTCCGGGGACGAAGGAGTACGGCGGAGTACGGCCGGCTACGGGAAGACGAAGCCGCGGGCACGTGTACGGTGCCCGCGGCTCAGCTGCCTCTGGAGCGACTCCCTGCGCCGCCCCGGGTCCAACTCCCCCGACC
>NZ_VJZC01000048.1 GCF_009377185.1 Streptomyces spongiae | reverse complement strand
GTCCTCGATCAGGTCGAGTTCGGGGGCGGGGAGGGCGACGGGGAAGGCCGCGGCCTCTTCGCGGACGGAGGGCTCGGGGGACATCTGGCGGCTGAGGACGCCCAGGAGCCGCGTCCCGCCCTCCCAGCTGAGGGTTTCCGCGCTGTAGACGGGGCCGGAGAAGAAGGGCTCGGCGAACAGCCGGCCGTTGAAGGAGCGCTCGGCCGCGTCAGCGAGTGCGGTGTGCAGCTGCCGCTCGTCGCGTACCGGCCAGACGTTGCGGGAGGAGGTGCCCGCGGAGTCCTTCAGGACCGCGGGCAGGCCGATCTCGCGGAGGATGTCGTCGGCCGCGGACGGGTCGGCGGGGACGGTGAGGGCGCCGCCGCGGCTGAGGCCCGTCTGGTGGAGGAGATCGCGTACCCGGCTCTTGTCCCGCAGGAGGCGGACCGCGTTCGGGTCGGGTCCGGGGAGGCCGAGTTCGGCGGCGAGGTCGGCGCCGGGGACGCTCCAGGTGTCGGTCGAGTTGATGAGCCCGCGCAGGTCGGGCACGGTGGCGAGGGCGGCGGCGCAGGCGGATTCGTCGGTGGTGTCGAGGTCGATGACGTCGAGTGCCGTGGGATCGAGGTGGGCCAGTTCATGGCGGTAGACGTCCCGGTTGCCGGTGAGCAGGCAGAGCCGGTGTCCGGCGTTGTCGGCCGCCTCGATCAGACGTCCCAGGCCGAAGGTGAGTGCCTCCAGGGCGGCGATCGTCACGATGCCTGGTCCTCCTTGGTCAGTGCGGTCGGCGGGGCCGTCGGAGCTGTCGCCTGGGCGGGTGCCGCAGGTTGGCGTACGTCGTAGCGCCGCCGTTTCCACTCCAGTACCGACCAGGGCGGCGCGAGGTCGGCGAGGGCGGTGATCCGGTGCGGCTTGAGGGAGTGCGGGTCGAGGGCCTCGTGGTGACGGGCGAAGACGCGTTCGGTGTAGCGGTGTCCGGTGTCGGCGCCGATGACCAGGTGCATACGGTCGGGGGCGCGGGCGGCCTCCCAGCGCGCGACGAGGTGGGCGGCGCCGGTGGACAGGCCGGCGAACACGGCGTGTTCCCGCAGCAGGCCGACGGCACCGGCCATGGCGTGGCGGAAGTCGAGCCAGTGGAGGGTGTCGTAGAGGTCGTGGCGGACGTTGTCGAACGGGATCGAGCTGCCGATGCCGGCGATGATCGCCTCGGGGTCGCTGAAGCCCTCGCTGCCGAAGGTGACGCTGCCGAAGGGCTGCACCCCCAGCAGCCGGACCGAGCGACCGCGCCCGCGCAGTGGCTGGACGAGGCCGCCGCTGGAGGAGCCGGTGCCCACGGAGCCCACCACGGTCAGCGGCGCGTCCGGCAGCGCGTGATCGACCAGGTCGGCGAACTCCCGGTAGCCGGTGTAGTGGATGGTGTCGTGGTACTGGCGCATCCAGTGCATGTCGGGTCGCTCCGCGAGCAGGTGCCGGACCCGCCGGACCCGCCCTTCCTGGTCGAGCCGCAGATTCTTCGAGGGCGGCATCTGGTCCACGGTGGCGCCGAGGATCTCCAGCTGGGCGCGCATCGTGGCGTCGACGGTGGTGGAGGCGACGATGTGGCAGCGGAGGCCGTAGCGGTGGCAGGCCATGGCCAGGGCCAGTGCGTAGATGCCGCTGGAGCTGTCCACGAGGGTCTGGCCCGGTTTCACCGTCCCGCGCTCCAGCAGGGTGCGGACCGCGCCGAGGGCGGCGTAGACCTTGAGGGTCTCGAAGCGGGCGAGCACGACGTTGTCGGACAGGCGCAGCAGGTCGGGGGCCTTGATCGCGTCGGTTATGTGCTCATGGACCGGTGCCGCCGTGGGAGCGGGGGCGGCACGTGTGGGCGTCACCGTCACGGTCACCGCCCGACCGAGCGCAGGTAGCGGCCCAGGTCCTCGGCGCCCGTGACGTTGCGGGGGCCGCTGACGGCGTCGCCGTAGGACATCACGAAGAAGCGGTTGTTCTTCACCGCCGGGACCGACTTCAGGCCCGCCATCGACCTGAGGTAGGCGATCTTCTCCTTGGCGGGCTGGTCGGCGTAGTCGACGATCACGATGACCTCGGGCTTGGCCTTGATGACCGGCTCCCAGCCGACCGTCGTCCAGCCCTTGTCCAGGTCGTTGAAGACGTTCGTTCCGCCGGCCGCGCTGATGATGTCGTTCGGTGCGGCGTGGCGGCCGGCGGTGAACGGCTGGTCGGTGCCGGAGTCGTAGACGAACACCTTGGCCGGGTCACCCTGGTCGGGCCAGGTCTTCTTCAGCGCGGTGACACGGTCCTTGAGGTCGGTGACGAGCTTGTCGGCCCGCTTCTCGACGCCGAAGATCCGGCCGAGGTTGTCGAGGTCGGTGTAGAGCGCCTCCAGGGGCGTCACGTCGACGCTCTTGGTGCCGTAGTCCCAGCAGGTCTCGGTGTGCAGGTAGCTGGAGACGCCGACCTTGTCGAGCAGGGCGGGGGTGATGCCGCGTTCCTCGCTGAAGCCGGAGTTCCAGCCGGCCAGTACCCAGTCGGCCTCGGCGTCGACGACGATCTCCCGGGTGATGCGCTCGGTGCCGAGCCGTTCGACCTCGGTGTAGTCCTCCTTCCAGGGCGAGCCCTTGATGGAGGGGTCGCCGAGCTTGTTCATGACGTAGCCGCGCATCCGGTCGGCCAGCCCGAGGGCGAACATCTTCTCGGCGCCGCTGACGTCGTAGGCCACCGGGCGCTTCGGGCGCTGGTACGTGATGTCCTTGCCGCAGTTGGAGACGGTGACCGTGGTGTCGGACGCGCTGTCCGCCGCGGGCTCGACGTCGGCGCCGCAGCCGGTGGTCAGCGGGAGCCCGGTGGCGAGCAGCCCGGCGGCCAGGGCGCGGGGGAGCGGTGGTCTGATCACGAGTGTGGTCCTTCCAAGTGAGCGTCGGCGGGTGCGGGCGTGCCGGTGGGCGCCGGGGCGAGGTCGTAGAGCAGCTGGGGCGTCCCGGTGCGCGGGTGGCGCACGACGGTGGCGTCGACGCCGAACACCTTGCGGACCAGTTCGGGGGTCAGGACCTCCGCGGGGGAGCCGGAGGAGACCAGGGAGCCGGAGCTGAGGACGGCGATGTGGTCGCAGACCTGGGCGGCCAGGTTGAGGTCGTGCAGGGCTGTCAGCACGGTCAGTCCGGACCCGCGCAGGAAGGACAGCAGCTCGACCTGGTGTCGTACGTCGAGGTGGTTGGTGGGCTCGTCGAGGACCAGGACGCGGGGCTCCTGGACGAGGGCACGCGCGACGAGGACGCGCTGGCGCTCCCCTCCGGAGAGGGTCAGCACGCTGCGGTGCGCGAGGTGGGTGACGTCCAGCCGGTCCATGGCCTGCCGGCACAACGCGTGCTCGCGGTCGGTCAGGGGGTGGTTGCCGCGGGCGTGCGGGGTGCGGCCCAGGGCCACCACCTCCTCGACGGTGAAGTCGAGTTCGGTGTGGCTCTCCTGGGTCAGGGCGGCGACGGCGCGGGCGCTGTCGCGCAGTTTCAGCGAGGTCAGGTCGGTGCCGTCGAGCAGGACGGCCCCGGAGGTGGGCTTCAGCGCCCGGTACACGCACCGGAGCGCGGTCGACTTGCCGCTGCCGTTGGGACCGACGAGTCCGACGATCCGACGCGCGGCCACGTCGATGCTGAGCCGGTCGACGAGCGTGCGACCGGCGGCCTCGACCGACAGCTCGCACAGGGAGAGGACGGTGCCGGCCATCTACCGGCCCCCGAAGAGATAGCCGCGGCGCCGCATCAGCACCACGAACACGGGCACCCCGATCAGCGCGGTGATCACACCGAGGGGCAGTTCCTCGGGCGCGAAGGCGGTACGGGCCACCAGATCCACCCAGACCATGAAGCAGCCCCCGGCCAGGGGTGCGACGGCGAGAACCCGCCGGTGCGTGGAGCCGACCCAGATCCGCACCACATGGGGCAGGACCAGCCCGACGAAACCGATCGCGCCGCTGACCGCCACGATCAGCCCGGTGACGGCGGCGGTGAGCACGAACAGTCCACGCCGCAGCGCGTCCGCGTCCACGCCCAGACTGGACGCGGTCTCGTCCCCCAGCGACAGCACGTCCAGCGACCGGCTCTGCCGCAGCAGCACCACGATCGCGACCAGGACCGCCGCCGTCACCAGCGGAAGCGACTCCCAGGACGCCGACCCGAGGCTGCCCAGCAGCCAGAACAGCACCGTCCGTGCGGCCTGCCCGTTCGGCGCGAGGAAGACCAGGACGCTCATCAGCGCCTGGAACCCGTACGCCAGCGCCACCCCGGTCAGCACCAGCCGCAGCGGCGTCAGCCCCATCGGCCCCCGCGCGGCCAGGTACACCAGCACCGTCGCGCCGAGAGCGCCGAGGAACGCGGCGGCCGACAGGGCGAAGACCCCCAGCCCCGCGAAGACCCCGAACACCACGACGGCCGTCGCCCCGACGGACGCGCCCGAGGAGATGCCCAGCACGAACGGATCCGCGAGGGCGTTGCGCACCAGCGCCTGGATGGCGACACCGACGACGGAGAGCCCGGCGCCGACGACCGCGGCGAGCAGCACCCGCGGGGTGCGCACGTGCCAGACGATGGAGTACCCGGTGACCTCGTCCGCCCCGATGCTGCCGCCGGTGAGGGCCGCGTACAGGAAGCGCACGACGTCACCCGGCGGTACGACGGTCGGCCCCAGCGCGACACCGGCCAGGACGGAGACCACCAGCGTCATGGAGAGCGCCACCAGCGTGGCCGCCGGCCTGCCGCGCCCCGCGGGGCGGCCCTCCGGTTCCAGCTGTGTTTCCTCCGGTAAGGAGACAGCCATGAAGTCCCTTTATTTGGAAGGCAGTTGTAGGGAAGTTGATGCGAGCCGGCCACGAACGGCCGCTCGCTGAACCAGTAGTCGGAGGAGGGCGGTTCAGAGTTCCCGTGCGTCTGCCGCTTGTCCGGGCCGGGTTCCGCGCACGATCAGCCGCTGTGCGTGGTGGTCGTACGGGGAACCGTCGAAGCCGCCGTAGCACCGCACATCGGTGAAGCCGGCCGCCTCGAAGAGCGCGCGCAGCTCGGCCGCGCTGTAGAGGAAGGAGGTGATCGACGCCTCCCGCGCCACCGAGTCGCGCACCAGCGTCCAGTCGGTGCGCAGCCGCGTCCAGCTGTCCAGGACGGTGTCGCGCTGCACCACGTACGCGCCGCCGTCGAGCTCGACGAGCTGGGGCCGGCCGATCCAGCCCGCGAGGACCTCCTTGCCCATCACGTCGATGAGCAGGTGTCCTCCCGGTACGAGCGAGTCGTGGGCGTTGCGCAGCACCCGCTCGTTGTCGGCCGCCTCGTCGAAGTAGCCGAACGACGTGAAGACGTTGAGCACCACGTCGTACGACTCCGGCTCGACGTGCGTCAGCATGTCCGCCTGCACCAGCCGGACTTCGACCCCGGCCTCCTGGACCGCGACCTCGGCGCGCTTCAGCATCACCGGGCTGAGATCCACTCCGGTCACCGAGTAGCCCCGACGGGCCAGCGGCACCAGATACAGGCCGGGCCCGCAACAGAGGTCCAGCACACGGCTGTCGGCCGGGAACCGGAGCAACGGCGAGGTCGCGACCACGTCCGCCGTCTCCGCGCGTCTGCGCTCGGAGAACATGGTCTCGGAGAAGTCCGACCAGAATCCGTCGTCCTCGTACCAATGCATCCGGCTGCCACCTCGGGATCGTGTGGGGGTTGTGCTGCAGTGGTCGGCTGCCGGCCCGCTCTGGTTCCCGGCGAGTTGGCGATCGGCTTGTCCCGAACCTCCTTCGATTTCCGGCACGTTACTGTGGTGTGGATCACATGTATGGGATTGAGTGGTGCAGCCTGTGGATTTCCGTATCGAGGTGTGACGTCACAGACGCGGATGCAAGGATGAGCCGCTATGACTGCTGGACGGTGTTCACGCGCGCTGAGGGCTGCGATGTTCGCGGCCGTCTGCGTGCTGTTCGCCGTGCAGGGGCACGCGCTGACCTCCGGTGTCGAGGTGCCCTGGTGGGCGCTGGTCGCCGGAGCCGTGGTGACGGGCGCGATGGCCTGGTGTCTGGCCGGCCGCGAACGCGGGCTCCTCGCGGTCGGCTCCCTCGTGGTCGCCACCCAGGCGGCCCTCCACGCGTCGTTCTCCCTGGCGCAGGCGGTCGTGCGGCCGGAACCGGCCGACGGGACGCCCCTCGCCCAGCGTTGGCTCGCCTACCTGCTGTGCTCGTCACCGCGGGGTGGCTCGCACTCCGACGGCACGGCGATGACCGCGCACCCCATGAGCCATGACATGAGCGGCATGGACGGCGCGGGCGGCATGGGTTCGATGGAATCCACGGGGCATGTCATGGAGGGCATGTCCTCGACGGGCATGCTCCTGGCTCACCTGGTCGCCGCCCTGGTGTGCGGCCTGTGGCTGGCCCATGGCGAGCGTGCCGCCTTCCGTATCCTGCGGCTTCTCGCCGGCTGGCTCGTCGCGCCCCTGCGTCTGCTGCTCCGGGTGCCGGCGCCGCCGCACCGGCCGCGTCTCCGCGCTCGCCGTGACGGTGCGGTGCGCGCGCTGCGGCAGCTCCTTCTCGTCCACGCCATCACTTCTCGGGGTCCACCCGCCGGGACCGCTGTCCTCTGAGGACAGCCGGTTCCCCGAAGCGTCTCCCGGGGTGTCACCGACACCCGCGCCTCGCCTCGGGCATCGGCCGTGCGCACCTGTGTGCCCGTGCGGCCGTACGTCATCAGTCACCGGAACCGCCGTGCGCCCTCGCGCCGGTCCGTTCCCGGACCCCGAGAAGGACACCAGGTGTTCACTCCTGCCCTGCCGACCGCCCTGCCCCCGTCGCACGACGAGTCGATAACCGCGTGGGCGCTCGCCGCGCGCGGCGGCGACGCCGACGCCGTCGAGAAGTTCGTCCGCGCCCTGCACCGGGACGTCAGCCGCTACGTCACCTACCTCGGCGCCGACCCGCAGTCCGCCGACGACCTGACCCAGGACACCTTCCTGCGGGCCCTCGGCAGCCTGCACCGCTTCGAAGGCCGCTCCTCGGCGCGCAGTTGGCTGCTGTCCATCGCCCGTCGCGCCGTGATCGACAGCATCCGGTACGCCGCCGCCCGGCCCCGCCTGTCGGACACCGACGACTGGCAGTCGGCGGCCGAACGCGTCCAGCCGCGCGGCCTGCCGGGCTTCGACGACGGCGTCGCGCTCGCGGAACTGCTGGCCGAGCTGCCCGACGACCGTCGTGAGGCGTTCGTGCTGACCCAACTGCTGGGCCTGCCCTACGCGGAGGCCGCGTGTGTGATCGGGTGCCCCGTGGGCACGGTCCGCTCCCGGGTGGCCCGCGCGCGCTGCTCACTGATCGAGTCACTGGACCAGGCGGAAGACGCCCGTCCGCTCGCCGCGGCGGCTGCCTGACGAGCCGTGCGGTGCCGGGGCCCCGGCACCGCACGGCAGCGCGGGACGCCGGGCAGGACCCAAGCCTCGTCAAGATGCGCACCCCGCTCGCCGCGGGCTGGGCCGCCGTCACCTCCCTGCGCAGCCGCGACGTGCAGTTCTCCGCCGAGGACCGCGACGAACTCCTCGCCACCGCCGACGAGTCCATGGCGAAGCTGAACCGCCTGGCGGAGAACCTCCTCGACCTCAGCCGCCTCCAGGCCGGCGCGCTCACCCTCGATCTGCGGTCCACCCCCCTGGAAGAGGTCGTTCCCGCCGCGCTGGACTCACTGACCCCAGGAGCGGCCACGATCGAGGTCGGCGACCTGGAGGTGATCCCGGCCGTCCTGGCCGACCCGCCACTGCGGGAACGAGTGATCGCCAACCTCGTCGCCAACGCCGCACGCCGCACCCCCGCCGACCGGAAGGTTCTGGTGACCGCCGGCGCCCTCGCAGGCCTCGTCGACCTCCGCGTCGTCGACCGCGGACCGGGTCTTCCTCCCACGGGACCGGGTCTTCCTCTCACGGACCGTGAGCGTCTCTTCGAGCCCTTCCAGCGCCTCGGCGACACCGACAACAGCACCGGTCTCGGTCTGGGGCTCGCCCTCTCCCGCGGCCTGACCGAGGCCATGGACGGCACGCTCCGCCCCGAGGACACCCCCGGGCGGGGGCCTGACCATGGTGGTCTCCCTGCCGTTCGCGGAGCGGGTGGCCCCCGCACGTGGCCGTCAGGCGTTTCCGGCACCCGAGGGGGCGGCGTCAGGGCTGTGTCAAAGGCGTGAGCACTGCCGTTAGGGAGCCATCAAGAGCGCTCGATTCCGGCCGGTGGAGGGGGTTTCCTCTATCCGTCAGTTGCTCTTCTCGAACCTCTTCTAGGAGCTTGCGATGGCCGATCTGGCCTTCGTTGTCACCACGGTGGCGTTGTTCGCGCTCGTGGCTCTCGTTGCCAAGGGGGTGGCGAAGCTGTGACCGCCGAGAACATCGTCGGACTGGTCGTGGCCGTCGCCCTCCTGGGCTACCTCGTCCTCGCCCTCGTCTTCCCGGAGAGGTTCTGAGGTAGCTACATGGGTCCCGTTCTTGCCGGTGTGCTCCAGCTGCTCGCGTTGATCGCGGCGCTCGCGCTCGCCTACGTACCGCTCGGCAACTACATGGCCAAGGTCTACTCCACCGACAGGCACTGGCGTGTGGAGAAGTGGATCTACAAGGGCATCGGTGCCAACCCCGACACCGAGATGCGCTGGCCCGCCTACCTGCGCGGCGTCCTCGCCTTCTCGGCCGTCGGCGTGGTCTTCCTGTACCTGCTGCAGCGCCTGCAGGGTGTGCTGCCCGGCTCGCTGGGCTTCTCCGCCATCGACCCGGACCAGGCGTTCAACACGGCCGTGTCCTTCGTGACGAACACCAACTGGCAGTCGTACTACGGCGAGCAGGCCATGGGCCACGTCGTGCAGACCGCCGGGCTGGCCGTGCAGAACTTCGTCTCGGCGGCCGTCGGTATCGCGGTCGCCGTCGCCCTCGTACGGGGCTTCGCCCGCTCCCGTACCGGTGAGCTGGGCAACTTCTGGTCCGACCTGGTGCGCGGCGTGACCCGCATCCTGCTGCCGGGCGCCGCGATCGCCGCGATCGTGCTGGTGGCCTGTGGCGTGATCCAGAACTTCTCCGGGATCCACGAGGTCGGTCAATTCTTCAATGGGCACAGCATGGGCGGCTCCCAGCAGTGGAACGGCGGCGCGGTCGCCTCCCAGGAGGCCATCAAGGAGTTCGGCACCAACGGCGGTGGCTACTTCAACGCCAACAGCGCCCACCCGTTCGAGAACCCCACCCCGTTCACCAACCTGTTCGAGATCTTCCTGCTACTGGTGATCCCGTTCTCGCTGACCCGCACGTTCGGCGTCATGGTCGGCAGCGTGAAGCAGGGGTACGCGATCCTCGCCACGATGGCCACCATCTGGGTCGGCTTCGTCGCCCTGATGATGTGGACCGAGTTCGCCCACCACGGGCCCGCCTTGCAGATCGCGGGCGGTGCCATGGAGGGCAAGGAGGTGCGCTTCGGCGTCGGCTCGTCGTCGATCTTCGCGGTGTCGACCACGCTGACCTCCACGGGCGCGGTGGACTCCTTCCACTCCTCGTTCACCGGTCTCGGCGGCGGCATCACGATGCTGAGCATGATGCTGGGCGAGATCGCGCCCGGTGGTACCGGCTCCGGCCTGTACGGCATGCTGATCATGGCGGTCATCGCGGTGTTCATCGCCGGGCTGATGGTCGGCCGTACGCCCGAGTACCTGGGCAAGAAGATCGGCACCCGCGAGATCAAGCTGGCGGCCTGCTACATCCTGATCACGCCCGCGCTGGTGCTCGTGCTGGCCGCGGCCGCGATGGCCCTGCCCACTCCGGGCAACTCGATGACGAACTCCGGTGCGCACGGGTTCGGCGAGATCCTGTACGCCTACACCTCGGCCGCCAACAACAACGGTTCGGCCTTCGCCGGGCTGAACGCCGACACCCAGTGGTTCAACACCACCCTCGGGATCGCCATGCTGCTGGGCCGGTTCGTGCCGATGGTGTTCGTGCTCGCTCTGGCCGGGTCCCTGGCCGAACAGAAGCCGGTTCCGGTCACCGCGGGCACCCTGCGGACGGAGAAGCCGCTGTTCACCGGTCTGCTGGTGGGCGCGATCCTGATCATCACCGGTCTGACGTACTTCCCGGCACTGGCGCTGGGCCCGCTGGCCGAGGGGCTGGCGTCATGACCACCCGCACAGAGAAGCAAGAGGACTCGATGTCCACAGCCACTCCGACCCGGGCGCCGCACAGCGATGTGCCGACCGGCCACAAGGACGAAGGACGCGTCGGCGCGGGTCTGTTCGACCCCAAGCAACTCGTGAAGTCGCTGCCGGACGCCTTCCGCAAGCTCGACCCGCGGGTGATGGTCAAGGCGCCCGTGATGTTCGTGGTCCTCGTCGGGTCGGTCCTGACGACCGTCTTCTCGTTCAAGGACCCGGGCGACTGGTTCGGATGGGCCATCAGCGCCTGGCTCTGGCTGACCGTCATCTTCGCCAACCTGGCCGAAGCGGTCGCCGAGGGCCGCGGCAAGGCGCAGGCCGACACCCTGCGCAAGGCCAAGACCGACACCGTCGCCCGCCGCCTCGTGGACGACCGCGAGGAGCAGGTCCCCGGTACCGAGCTGCGCGTCGGCGACCTCGTCGTGTGCGAGGCCGGCGACATCATCCCCGGCGACGGTGACGTCGTCGCGGGCGTCGCGAGCGTCGACGAGTCCGCCATCACCGGTGAGTCGGCGCCCGTCATCCGCGAGTCCGGCGGTGACCGGTCCGCGGTGACGGGCGGGACGAAGGTGCTCTCCGACCGGATCGTCATCAGGATCACGACGAAGCCGGGGGAGACCTTCATCGACCGGATGATCAGCCTGGTCGAGGGCGCGGCCCGGCAGAAGACGCCGAACGAGATCGCGCTGAACATCCTGCTCGCCTCGCTGACCATCGTGTTCCTGCTCGCGGTGGCGACCCTGCCGCCGTTCGCGGACTACGCGGGCACTCACCTGACGATGGTCGTGCTGGTGGCCCTGCTGGTGTGCCTGATCCCCACCACCATCGGCGCGCTGCTGTCCGCGATCGGTATCGCGGGCATGGACCGGCTGGTGCAGCGCAACGTGCTCGCCATGTCCGGAAGGGCCGTCGAAGCGGCCGGTGACGTCTCCACCCTGCTGCTCGACAAGACAGGCACCATCACGCTCGGCAACCGGCAGGCCGCCGAGTTCGTGCCGGTGGACGGGACACCCGAGGCCGAGGTCGCCGACGCGGCCCAGCTGTCGTCGCTGGCCGACGAGACGCCCGAAGGCCGTTCCGTCGTCGTCCTGGCCAAGGAGAAGTACGGGCTGCGCGAGCGGCACCAGGGCGAACTGACCGGTGCCGAGTGGATCGCCTTCACCGCCCAGACCCGCATGTCGGGCGTGGACGTGGACGGGCGCAAGATCCGCAAGGGCGCGGCCGGTTCCGTCATCGCCTGGGTCCAGGAACAGGGCGGCGAAGTCGCCCGGGACGCTTCCGAGCTGACGAACAGGATCTCCGAGGCCGGCGGCACACCCCTGCTCGTGGCCGTCGAGGACGCCGACGGGGCGCGCGTACTGGGCGTGATCCACCTCAAGGACGTCGTCAAGGACGGCATGCGGGAGCGGTTCGACGAACTGCGCCGCATGGGCATCAAGACCGTCATGATCACGGGTGACAACCCGCTGACCGCGAAGGCGATCGCCGAGGAGGCGGGCGTCGACGACTTCCTCGCGGAGGCCACACCCGAGGACAAGATGGCGCTCATCAAGCGCGAGCAGGCGGGCGGCAAGCTGGTCGCCATGACCGGTGACGGCACGAACGACGCACCGGCCCTCGCCCAGGCGGACGTCGGCGTCGCCATGAACACCGGCACCTCGGCCGCCAAGGAGGCCGGGAACATGGTGGACCTGGACTCCAACCCGACGAAGCTCATCGAGATCGTCGAGATCGGCAAGCAACTCCTCATCACCCGGGGCGCGCTCACGACGTTCTCGATCGCCAACGACGTCGCGAAGTACTTCGCGATCATCCCGGCGCTGTTCGCCGCGGTCCACCCCGGCCTGGACAAGCTGAACATCATGCAGCTGTCCTCGCCGGACTCCGCGATCCTGTCCGCCGTGATCTTCAACGCGCTGATCATCATCGCGCTGGTGCCGCTCGCCCTGCGCGGTGTGCAGTACCGGCCGGTCAGCGCGGACAAGATGCTCCGCCGCAACCTCGCGATCTACGGCGTCGGCGGGCTGATCGCCCCCTTCATCGGCATCAAGATCATCGACGTACTCATCTCTCTGATCCCCGGGGTCGGTTGAAGGACATGAACAACTCCCTTACGAACACCGCCCGGTTGCTCGGCGCGGGCCTGCGCGCCCTGCTCGTGCTCACCCTGGTCACCGGCGTCATCTACCCACTGGTGATCACCGGCGTCGCCCAGGCGCTCTTCAACGACAAGGCGAACGGCTCGGAGATCAAGGTGGACGGCAAGGTCGTCGGCTCCTCGCTGATCGGGCAGTCGTTCAACCTGCCGCTGAAGAAGGGCCAGGAGACCCCCGACCCGGACCTGAAGTGGTTCCAGGGCCGCCCGCAGAACGGTCTCGGCAGCAACAGCGTCAACACCCAGTACAAGCTCATCCTGTCCGGCGCCACCAACCGGTCCGCCGACAACAAAGAGCTCATCCAGTGGGTGAAGGACGCCAAGGCCGCCGTCATCAAGGACAACTCGGTGAACGGCTACACGGTCAAGGACGTGCCCGCCGACGCGGTCACCTCCTCCGGCTCCGGCCTGGACCCGGACATCTCCCCGGAGTACGCCGACATCCAGGTCCATCGGGTGGCGGAGAAGAACGGTCTGGCCGTCGACCAGGTGCAGAAGCTCGTCGACGACCACACCGAGGGCCGCACCGCCGGCTTCATCGGCGAGCCCCGGGTGAACGTCCTCGAACTCAACATCGCGCTCAAGGACCTCGCGGCGAAGAGCTGATGTCGTGACGACACCACCGGGAGCCGGCGGACCTGGAACCCACTCCGGGCCCGCCGGCTCCCGCCGCCATGAAACCGGTGGTTCTCCCTTCGGCCCCACGACAGGAAAAGGTGCACACCGATGACCAGGGTGCTGGTCGTGGAAGACGACCCCCAGCTCGCCAAGGCCCTCGTGATCAACCTCCAGGCCCGCCAGTACGGCGTGGACGCGGCCCCCGACGGTGCCACCGCGCTCCGCCTCGCCGCCGCCGGCCCGCCCGACGTGGTGATGCTCGACCTCGGACTGCCCGACATGGACGGCGTCGACGTCATCAAGGCCCTGCGCGGCTGGACCCGCGTACCCGTCCTCGTGCTCTCCGCGCGCCGCGCCTCCGACGAGAAGGTGGCGGCGCTCGACGCGGGCGCGGACGACTACATCACCAAGCCGTTCAGCATGGAAGAACTCCTGGCCCGTCTGCGGGCCGCCGTCCGACGCACCGAGGACATGCCGCTCGCGCCCGAGACGACCCTGGTCGAGACGGACGGCTTCACCATCGACCTGCTCGCCAAGAAGGTCCGCCGCGCCGGGCACGACGTGCGGCTGACGCCCACGGAGTGGCACCTGCTGGAGATCCTGGTCACCAACCCCGGGCGCCTGGTCACCCAGAAGCACCTCCTGCAGGAGGTGTGGGGCGTGTCGGTGAGCAACAAGACCAACTACCTGCGGGTCTACATGGCCCAGCTGCGCCGCAAACTGGAGGCCGACCCCTCCCACCCGCGCTACCTGATCACCGAGCCGGGCATGGGGTATCGCTTCGAGCGCTGACCCCCCCGCCCCGACTTTCCAACCGCCTACGACCGCCACGACCGCCCACGACCGCAGAGCAGAGACGAGAACCATGGCACGCGGCACGCTCCGGATCTACCTCGGTGCGGCACCGGGCGTCGGCAAGACCTACGCCATGCTGTCGGAGGCCCACCGCCGCGTCGAGCGCGGCACGGACTGTGTGGTCGCCTTCGTGGAGCACCACCACCGGCCGCGCACCGAGGTGATGCTGCACGGCCTGGACGAGATCCCGCGCCGGGAGCTGGAGTACCGGGGCGGCGTCTTCACCGAGATGGACGTGGACGTGGTCCTGGCCCGGCGCCCCCAGGTGGCCCTCGTGGACGAGCTCGCGCACACGAACGTCCCCGGTTCCCGCAACGACAAGCGCTGGCAGGACGTCGAGGAACTGCTCGCGGCCGGGATAGACGTCATATCGACCGTCAACATCCAGCATCTGGAATCCCTCGGTGACGTCGTCGAGTCGATCACGGGCGTACGGCAGCGGGAGACCGTTCCGGACGAGGTGGTGCGTCGCGCGGACCAGGTGGAACTGGTCGACATGTCACCGCAGGCCCTGCGGCGCCGTATGGCGCACGGCAACATCTACAAGCCGGACAAGGTCGACGCGGCCCTGTCGAACTACTTCCGCCCCGGCAACCTCACGGCCCTGCGCGAGCTGGCGCTGCTGTGGGTGGCCGACCGCGTCGACGAGTACCTGACCGAGTACCGCAGCGAGCACCAGGTGTCGGCGATCTGGGGCTCGCGCGAACGGATCGTCGTCGGGCTGACCGGTGGGCCCGAGGGCCGCACGCTCATCCGCCGGGCCGCCCGGCTCGCGGAGAAGGGCGCCGGCGGCGAGGTACTGGCCGTCTACATCTCCCGCAGCGACGGCCTGACGTCCGCGTCGCCGAAGGAGCTGGCGGTGCAGCGCACCCTGGTGGAGGACCTCGGCGGCACCTTCCACCACGTCGTCGGCGAGGACGTCCCGGTGGCGCTGCTGGACTTCGCGCGCGGGGTCAACGCCACCCAGATCGTGCTCGGCGTCTCACGGCGCAAGGGGTGGCAGTACGTCTTCGGCCCGGGCGTCGGCGCGACGGTCGCCCGGGACTCCGGGCCCGACCTGGACGTCCACCTGATCACCCACGACGAGGCCGGCAAGGGACGCGGACTGCCCCTCGCCCGGGGAACACGGCTCGGCCGCACGCGGATCATCGCCGGCTGGCTCGTGGGCGTGCTCGGCCCGGCCCTCCTCACCCTGCTCCTCACCAACACCGACGCGGACCTCGGTCTCGCCAACGACATGCTGCTGTTCCTGGCGCTGACCGTGGCGGCCGCGCTGCTGGGCGGCCTGTACCCGGCCCTCGCCTCGGCGGCGTTCGGCTCCCTGCTGCTGAACTACTACTTCACCCCGCCCCTGCACCGGCTGGCGATCGCCGACCCCCGGAACCTCGTCGCCATCGTGGTCTTCGTCGGTGTCGCGGTGTCGGTGGCGTCCGTGGTGGACCTCGCGGCCCGCCGCACCCAGCAGGCGGCCCGGCTGCGCGCCGAGTCCGAGATCCTCTCCTTCCTCGCCGGGAGCGTGCTGCGCGGCGAGACCAGCCTGGAAGCGCTGCTGGAGCAGGTCCGTGAGACCTTCAACATGGAGTCCGTCGCCCTGCTGGAACGGCAGAGCGACGTCGACCCCTGGACGTGCGCGGGCAGTGTCGGCCCGCGCCCCTGCCTCTCGCCCGAGGACGCGGACGTCGACGTACCGGCCGGGGATCACATGGCGCTCGCGCTGACCGGCCGGGTGCTGCCGGCCGAGGACCGCCGGGTGCTGGCCGCGTTCGCCGCGCAGGCCGCCGTGGTCCTGGACCGCCGACGGCTCAAGCACGAGGCGGACCAGGCCAAGGAACTGGCCGAGGGCAACCGCATCCGCACGGCCCTGCTGGCCGCCGTCAGCCACGACCTGCGCACCCCGCTCGCCGGAATCAAGGTGTCCGTCTCCTCGCTGCGGTCGGCCGACGTGGAGTGGTCCGAGGAGGACCAGGCCGAACTCCTGGCCGCGATCGAGGAGGGCGCCGACCGCCTCGACAACCTGGTGGGCAACCTCCTCGACATGTCCCGCCTCCAGACCGGCACGGTCACCCCGCTGATCCGCGAGATCGACCTCGACGAGGTGGTGCCGATGGCGCTCGTCGGGGTGCCGGAGGACAGCGTGGAGCTGGATGTTCCCGAGACCCTGCCGATGGTCGCCGTGGACAAGGGACTGCTGGAGCGGGCGGTCGCCAACGTCGTGGAGAACGCGGTGAAGTACCACCCCGAGGGCACGCCGGTGCTCGTGTCGGCGAGTGTCATCGCCGATCGCGTGGAACTCCGCGTGGTGGACCGCGGCCCCGGCGTCCCCGACGTAGCCAAGGACCGCATCTTCGAACCCTTCCAGCGCTACGGCGACGCCCCGCGCGGCGCCGGCGTCGGCCTGGGCCTCGCCGTCGCCCGCGGCTTCACCGACGCCATGGGCGGCACCCTCGCCGCCGAGGACACCCCAGGAGGCGGCCTCACCATGGTCCTCAGCCTGCCGACGGCACCGGCACGTCCGATGCCACAGCCCGACGCTCCCTCGTCCGCCGACGCCCAGCCCGCGGAGGCTTCCTGAGCGGCCGGGCTACACCTCGATATGTGAGCCCATGATGACCGTACGGTCCCTGGGCAGGCTGAAGTACTCGGCGGCGTCCGCCGTGATGTAGGAGGTGGCGACGAACAGCCGCTTGCGCCAGGGGGCCATCGTCCGTGCCTTTCCGCGGCGGAGTTCGATCTTCGACAGGTAGTAGGACGCCTGGTCGAGCCGCAGCGAGCCTTCGGTTTGGGCCGGGTCGAGCATCGCCAGGGCGCCGGGTACGTCCGGTGTCTCCATGTAGCGGAACCGGGCGGTGACGTGGATGATCCCGTCGTCGGCATAGCCGAGGTCGTCGACGACGACTTTTCGGCCGGCGGGGACGCGGGGCACGGGCTCGGTCTCGATGGACAGGATCACGACCTGGTCGTGCCGCACATGGTTGTGCTCGACGTTGGCCCGCATGGCCAGCGGGGCGCTCTGCTTGCCCCGGTTGAGGAAGACCGCCGTGCCGGGCACCCGGAGCGTCCGCCCCTCCTCGGAGCGGCGGAGGTCGGCGATGAACTCGGGCAGCGGGCCTTCCTCGCGCGCTCGTTCCGCGGTGACGATCTCGCGGCCGCGTTGCCAGGTCGTCATGACGGTGAACGCGGTGAGGCCGATGAGCAGCGGCAGCCACGCGCCGTGGACGAGCTTGGTCAGGTTGGCGGCCACGAACAGCAGGTCCACCAGGAGCAGCACGGTCGCGCCGATGGCGAGCAGCCACACGGGCGTTCCCCACTTCGCGCGGGCGACGTAGAAGAACAGAAGGGTGGTGATGGTGATGGTGCCGGTGACCGCCATGCCGAACGCGAAGGCCAGCGCCGCGGAGGTGCGGAAGGCGAAGACCAGGGTGGGACCGAGACCATGAGCAGCCAGTTGATCCAGGGGACGTAGATCTGGCCGATCGTGGATTCGGAGGTGTGCGCGATCCGCAGCCTCGGCAGGTAGCCGAGCTGGGCGGCCTGCGAGGCTACCGAGTAGGCGCCGGTGATCACGGCCTGGGAGGCGATGACGGTGGCCGCCGTGGCCAGCAGGATCATCGGCCACCGTCCCCAGTCGGGCACGAGCAGGAAGAACGGACTGCTGATGTTGTCCAGATCGTCGAGGATCAGCGCGCCCTGGCCGAGGTAGCTCAGGACGCACGCGGGGAAGACGAGGAACAGCCAGCCGCGGGTGATCGCCCGGCGGCCGAAGTGCCCCATGTCGGCGTAGAGCGCCTCCGCACCGGTGACCGCGAGCACGACCGCGGCCAGGGCGAAGAAGGCGGTGCCCCAGTGGCCCACCAGAAAGCCCAGGGCGTAGCCCGGCGACAGCGCCTTGAGGATGTCCGGCTGGTCGGTGATGCCGGCGATGCCGCTCGCGCCGATGGCCACGAACCAGGCGATCATGCGGGCCCGAACCCCCGGCCCACCGCCGCGGTTCCTCTGCGCTGCACCAGGAACAGCAGCACGATGATCACCGCCGTGATCGGCACGATCGCGCTGTCCAGTGACGGCTCGACGACCTTGAGTCCCTCCACCGCGGACAGCACCGAGATCGCCGGGGTGATCATGCTGTCTCCGAAGAACAGCGACGCACCGAAAATCCCCAGTGCTGCCAGGACCACGGCGGCCCGCCCGCCCCGCTGTGCGCTCCACCGCCGCAAGAGGGTGATCAGCGCCATGATGCCGCCCTCACCGTCGTTGTCGGCACGCATCGCCAGCAGCACACAGGTGACCAGGACGATGATCACCACCGACCAGAACACCAGTGACACCACCCCGTACACGTTGTCCGTGGTGACCGGGACGGGGTGCGGGTCGCTCGGGTTGAACACCGTCTGGAGGGTGTAGATCGGACTGGTCCCGATGTCGCCGAAGACCACCCCCAGAGCACCGATCACCACGCCGAGACGCACCACGTCGCGCCCGCTCGCCCGAGCGTCAGGCGCCTTCGATGCGGATCCGTCATCCGACGCGGTGGTCTGTCGGCGACCGGCCATGGTGACCCTCCTCCGTGCGGGCCGCTGGACTGCGGCCCGGGGCATAGGAGCGGACGGTACCGACCTGTGTCGCGACCGCCGAGAGCGACGTGCCGCTCAGTCCCCGGCGACCGTCCCCAGGAAGCGTATGTGCGGCTGGTCGCCGGGGCCGGGGCGGGTGACCGTGGCCCGTACGCCATAGACGTCGGCCAGCAGGGACTCGGTCAGGGTGGTGCCCGGGGTGCCGGTGGCCACCACCTGTCCCTGCCGGAGTACGACGACCTGGTCGCAGTACATGGCAGCCAGGTTCAGGTCGTGCAGGGCGACGACGCTCGTGACGGGCAGGCCGGCGACCAGGTTCAGCAGGTCCAACTGGTGCTGGATGTCCAGGTGGTTGGTCGGTTCGTCGAGGAGCAGCTCGCGCGGTTCCTGGGCGAGGGCGCGGGCGATCTGGACACGCTGGCGTTCGCCGCCGGAGAGCGTGTGCCAGGGCTGGTCCGCGCGGTCGGTGAGCCCGGTGCGCTCCAGGGAGGTGCGGACGGCTGTCTCGTCCGCCTCGGACGTCGGAGTCCAGGCGCGGCGGTGCGGGATGCGGCCCAGGCGTACGACGTCGAGGACGGTCAGCTCAACGAGGGTGTCCGTCTGCTGCTCGACGACGGCGACCCGCCGGGCCACGGCACGGCGCCCCCAGTCGCCCAGCGGACGCCCGTCCAGGGTGACGACGCCCGAGGCCGGGGAGAGCACCCCGGCCAGCAGCCGCAACAGGGTCGACTTCCCGGACCCGTTGGGGCCCAGCAACCCGGTCACCGAGCCGGGCCGGGGGGTGAGGCTGACACCGTCGAGGATCAGCCGTCCGTCGGCGGTGCGGCTCACGCGGTCGGCGGCGAGGGTGGAGGGCCGGGCGGACGAGTCGGGGTCGCGCCGCTCGGTGTCGCTCTGTTCCGTGCCGGTCGTCATCGCGGCCTCCTCGTGCGGTACAGGACCAGGACGAACGCGGGCACGCCGACGAGCGAGGTCACCACGCCCACCGGTACCTCCTGGGGATCGAGGACGGTACGGGCCAGGGTGTCGGCCCACACCAGGAACACCGCCCCGGCGACCGCGGTGACCGGCAGCAGCCGGCCGTGCCCCGGGCCGACGAGCGCGCGGGCGGCGTGCGGCAGGACCAGGCCGACGAAGCCGATCGCGCCCGCCGCGCTGACCAGTGCGGCCGTCAGCAGCGCGGTCACGCACAGCAGCACCAGCCGTGTCCGGGCGACCGCGACCCCGAGGGTGGCCGCCGCGTCCTGGCCGAAGGCGAAGGCGTCGAGCGTGCGCGCGTACCCGAGGCAGACCACCACAGCCGTCGCCAGGACGGCCAGGCAGAGCCACACCTCGGTCCAGCCGGCCCCGCTGAGCGACCCCAGCAGCCAGAACAGCACCCCGCGGGTGGTCTCGGCGTCGGCCGCCGTCATCACCACGAACGACGTCACGGCGGAGAACAACTGCATCGCGGCCACACCCGCCAGCACCACCCGGTCCGTCGTCCCGCCGAGCGTGTGGCTGAGCACCAGCACCAGCGCGAACGAGACGAGCGCCCCCACGAACGCGCCCGCCGACACGGACAGCACGCCACCGCCGAAACCGAGGACGACCACGAGGACGGCTCCGGTCGACGCCCCGGAGGACACGCCCAGAACGAACGGGTCGGCGAGCGGGTTGCGCAGCAACGACTGCATCACCGCACCGCACAGGGCGAGCCCGGCCCCGCACACCGCCGCGAGCAGGGTGCGCGGCAGCCGCAGGTTCCACACGATGCCGTCCCGGATCGGCGACATCTCCGTCGTGTCCCAGCCCAGGTGGGAGGCGACCACGGACCAGACGTCCCCGACACCGATGTCCGCCGGACCGATGGTGATGGCCACGGCGACGGACAGGGCGAGCAGCGTGAGTCCGACGCCCAGACCGGCTGCCGTACGCAGCCCACCGGCCGCGCCCCGAAGTCGTCGGGCTCCGAGGGACCGCAGCGCGGTGGTCATCCGGCGAGCCCGTACTCGCGCAGCGCCGCGGCGACCTTCTCCACGCCTTCCACCGTGCGGATCGACGGATTCATCGCCTGGCCGCTGAGCAGCACGTACCGCTTCTCCTTGACCGCGTCCATGTTCTTGGTCGCCGCGTTGGACTCCAGGAACTCGATCTTCTTCTCGGCGGTCTCCGCGGTCTCCTGCTCGCGGACGAGGTCGCCGATGACCAGCACGTCCGGGTTGCGGTCCGCGACGGTCTCCCAACTGACCTGCGGCCACTCCTGCTTGGTGTCGTCGAAGACGTTCTTCGCGCCGAGTTCGTTGGTGACGACGCCGGGGGCGCCGCAGCAGCCCGCCATGTAGGGCGACTCCTGGTTCGCGAACCAGTACAGGATCGTGGTGTCCTCGGCGTCGATCCCGGACGTGGCCTTCGACACCCGGTTCTTCAGTTGCGTGACCAGCTTCCGACCGCGCTCCTCCACCCCGAAGACCCGCGCCAGCTCCAGCACTTCCTGGTAGACGCTGTCCATGGCCAGCGGCCTGGTCCGCTCGCCGTCACTGGCCCCGGTGTTGTCCTTGCCCTGGCAGTCGGAGGGCGAGAGGTACGTCGGCACGCCCAGCTCCTCGAACTTCTCCCGGGGAGCCACGCCGCCCTTGCCGAGGGTGGAGGCGAAGGAGGAGGCCACGAAGTCCGGCTCGGTCTCCAGGACCTTCTCGAACGACGGCTGGTTGTCGGCGAGCCGCGGGACCTTGGCGCCTGCCTTCTGAAGCCCCTTGAGGACCGGGTCGGTCCACGTGGCGGTGCCCACCATACGGTCGGCGAGGCCGAGGGACAGCATGATCTCGGTGGTGCCCTGGTTCAGGGAGACGGCCCGCTTCGGCGGGTTCTCGACCGTCACCTTCTGCCCGCAGTTGTCGAGGGAGACCGCGTTGCCCCCGGCGTCGGACTTCCCCGACGTACCGGACGAGTCGCCCGAGCCGCAGGCGGACAACAGCAGCGCCCCGGAGAGGAGCAGGACGGAACAGCGGGTGGTGCGTGTGAGGTGCACGGTGAGGCTTTCTGGACGTCGAGGCCCATACGCGGGACCCGTTCGGACGGTCGGCGGCCAGCAGGTATTCGGACTCGGGCACACCGTCGCGGGGCCGCTGCCCCGCCCGTCACCCTCACCGCTGCGCGTCAGCTCCGGACTCTCACCGGATTCCCTGACCCATGCACGCGGACTGCCGCGTACGCGAGTTCGACTGGCGAGCGGAAGTTACCATGGCCTTACCTACCCCGGCGAAATGTCCCCGGCGCGGACCGGCTCCCCGGTCCGGTCACAGCTCGGTGGGCACGCACAGCACCGGAGTGCGGGACAGGTGCAGCAGTTTGTGAGGCGTCGAACCCAGGAGCGCTCCACGCAGGGGGCTCTCGCCCCAGGTGCCGACCACGATGAGCCTCGCCGCATGCCGGTCCGCGGCGTCGATCAGCGCTTCCGCCGGTCTCTGGTCGATGACTTCCACGGTGGTCCGTACGCCGGCCTCACCGGCCACCCTGACGGCGTGACCGAGCGTGGCGCGTCCGGCCTCGTGAACGGCCTCGCGGTGGGCGGTGGACTCCTCGCCGAGGCCGCCCGGTGCCGCGGCGCCGTAGACCAGCACGAGCGGCTCACCGTACGTGGCCGACACCTCGATGGCGACACGTAGGGCGCGGACCGCGCCCGGGGACTCGTCGTATCCGAGAACGACCGACATCTTCACGACTCCTTGTCGCCGTCGACGAGTTCGGGGTCGACCACCTGCGGACGTTCCGACCAGAAGGCGGGCGACATCAGACGCCACACGATCATGAGCACCACACCCGCGAGGGTGATGCCGATGCCGATGACCAGCGGGGGACCGAGCCCGAACCACGAGACGCCGCTGTAGGAGTTCGCGGGATCGGCCATGTCACCGACCGACTCCACCAGCAGCCAGGCGAGCAGGCCCGCGCCGACCAGGGGGCCGGCACCGATGAGGACGAAGTGGCGCACGCTCTCGGTCAGTTGGCGGCGGTAGTAGACCGCGCACGCGACACCCGTGAGCGCGTAGTAGAACGCGATCAGCAGGGACAGCGCGGTGAGCGAGTCGAACAGGGCGTTCTCACTGATCTGGCGGACGACGAGATACCAGACGATGGCGATACCGGCGACCCACCACGTGCTCACGTCGGGCGTGCGGAACCGTGGGTGGATGTGGCCGTAGTGCGCGGGCAGCGCGCGACGGCGAGCCATGGACAGCGCCGTGCGCGAGGCGGGGATGATCGTCGTCTGCGTCGACGCCAGTCCGGACGTCGAGACCGCGAGCAGGACGACCCAGTCCCAGCTCCCCATCGCCTCGTCGGCGAGCAGGGCGAAGATGAACTCCTCCTCCGCGGCGTTCTCGGTCAGGTACGTCGTCCCCGCGTACGCCACGACCGCGATGGCGACCGCCACATAGGTCACCAGCAGGATGACCGTGGACCAGACGGCCGCCTTGCCCGGAGCGACGGCGGAGTCCTCGACCTCCTCGGTGAGGTTGACCGCCGACTCCCAGCCCCAGTAGATGAACACGCCCAGCAGCAGGGCCGCCGTCAGTGACGCGCCTCCGGCGCCGAAGGGGTCAAGCCAGCTGATCGACGGTTCGAGGGAGCCGAGCGTGCCGGTGTCCGCGTAGACCCGGTACAGCGCCACCACGGCGAAGGCGAGCAGACAGGCGACCTGCGCCAGGATGAGGGTGTTCTGCACCTTGGCCGACGCCTCGATGCCGATGACGCACACGGTCGTCATCACGAGGATGAGCAGCACCGTGAGCAACTGGCGGACGAACTCGTTGTCGGCCCAGCTGTCGAGACCGAAGGCGAGCAGGGCGAAGGTCACCGCGACGTCCGCCAGCGATCCGACCACCAGGACTCCGGTCATCGCGATGGCCCAGCCGCCGAGCCACCCGGCCCACGGGCCCATCGCGCGGGTGACCCACGAGAAGGTCGTACCGCAGTCCTGGTCGACCTTGTTGAGGTAGTAGAACGCCGAGGCGATCAGCAGCATCGGTACGAACGACGCCAGCATCACACCGGGGGCGTAGACACCCACGAGGGCCACGACCGGGCCGATGGCCGCGGCCAGCGAGTACGCGGGGGAGGTGGCGTTGAGGCCGATGACGAGCGCGTCGACGAACCCGATCGCATCGGCCTTCAGCCCCTCGGGCGGGCGTTCGTCGATGGTGGCGCCGGCCATGCTCCCTCGATTCGGTCGTGCGTGACCTCATCAAACAGGGAGCCAGGGGGCCTGCCGGGTCATTGGTGCCCGGTCACGGGAGATATCACCCGTGTGCTCCCTCGCGCAGGGACCATGGCGAGCCGTACTCCGTCAGCAGGTCCAGGAACGGCCGGGGAGGCAGCGCCTCGGGACCGAGTACCCCGCTGCCGTGCCAGGCTCCGGAGGCGATCAGTTCCAGGGCGACCACGGGGTTGACCGCGGTCTGCCAGACCACGGCCTGGGAACCGTACTCCCGCATCGACCACTGGTTGTCGACCACGTGGTAGAGGTACACCTCCCGGGGCGCGCCGTCCTTCGTGCCCCTGACCCAGGTGCCCGCGCAGGTCCTGCCGTGCATACGGTCGCCGAGGCCGGCCGGGTCGGGCAGGCAGGCGGCGACGACGTCACGGGGGGAGACGGCGACCTGGCCGGCCGCACTGCTCACGGTGACCGGGTCCGTGCGGTCGAGCCCCAGCTTGTGCAGGGTCCGCAGGACACCGATGAACTCGTCGCCGAGACCGTACTTGAACGTGACACGCCCGGCCTTCAGCCAACGGGGAATCAGCAGCACTTCCTCGTGCTCGACGTTCACGCACTCCACCGGCCCGATGCCCTCCGGGAAGTCGAACACCTCCGACTCGCTGAAGGGCTCCGTGGTGAACCAGCCTCGCCCCTCCTCGTAGACGACCGGTGGGTTCAGGCACTCCTCGATGGTCGTCCAGATGCTGAAGGACGGGGCGAAGTCGTATCCGTCCACGACCAGGTCGGCACCGTCACGGATGCCGATCTCCTCGATCTCGTCGAAGAGCTCGTCGGCGGCGTACCGGGCGAAGACGTCCGAGAGACCCGGCTCCACACCCATGCCGACGAGCGCCAGCCGGTCCGCCGCCACCCACTCCTCGGCCCGTTCGAACTGGGCGTCCCCCAGCTTGACGCCGCACTCCTGGTAGGGGCGGGACGGATGCGGCCGGGACAGCGACATCGCCATGTCCACGTAGTGCGCGCCCTGAGCGAGCGCCGCCTCGAACAGCGGCAGGACGAAACGGGGATCGGTGGCGTTCATCAGGACATCGCAGCGGTACTCCGCGAGGGCGGCCCCCACACCGGCCGCGTCGGAGGCATCGAGTCGCGTCGCCGTGAACCTGCGCTCGTCCTCCCCGAGATACGCGACGGCGGACTCCGCGCGGGCCGGATCGTAGTCGGCGACGACCATGTGCTCGAAGAACGAACGACGGGCGGCGATCCGGGTGATGGCGGTGCCCACCCCTCCCGCTCCTACCAACAGGACTCGCACAGCGCAGCACCCCTTCGGCACACCGTCAGTAGGGAAACTTGCAGCAGAAAAACCTCGCGGCAGGGAACCTTGCAGGTGGGACGGTAACAGCCGCGGAACTCTAGGGAGTGCCCTCCGCGCCGTGTTCCCCGAACGCCCTCAGAATGCGCTCGGCGGCCCGTGTCGCCGTCAGTTCGCCGTCCCGCACCTGCTGTTCGAGGTCAGGCGTGAGAGCCCGTACGGCCGGGTGCGTGCGGAGGCGGCCGAGGAGTTCGTCGCGGACCATCGTCCAGGTCCAGTCGACCTGCTGGTCACGGCGCTTGGTGGCGAGGCGGCCGGTGGAGTCCAGCAGGATGCGGTGCTGTTCGAGGCGTTCCCACACGGTGTCCAGGCCGGTCGACTCCCGGGCGCTGCAACTGAGCACGGGAGGCGTCCAGGCCGCGTCCTTGCCGTGCATGAGCCGCAGGGCGCCCGCCAGTTCGCGGGCCGCCGCGCGGGCGTCGCGCTCGTGCGGCCCGTCCGCCTTGTTGACGGCGATCACGTCGGCCAGCTCCAGGACACCTTTCTTGATGCCCTGCAACTGGTCACCGGTCCGGGCGAGGGTGAGCAGCAGGAAGGAGTCGACCATGTTCGCGACCGCGGTCTCCGACTGGCCGACCCCCACGGTCTCCACGAGCACCACGTCGTACCCGGCCGCCTCCATCACGACGATCGACTCGCGGGTGGCCTTGGCGACCCCGCCGAGCGTGCCGGCGGTGGGGGAGGGGCGTACGAAGGCCGCCGGGTCGACGGCCAGGCGCTCCATACGGGTCTTGTCACCGAGGATCGACCCGCCGGTACGGCTGGACGACGGGTCGACCGCCAGCACCGCCACCCGGTGGCCGAGCCCGGTGAGCAGGGTGCCGAACGCGTCGATGAACGTCGACTTCCCCACGCCCGGCACCCCGCTGACCCCGATCCGCCGCGCCTTCCCGCTGTGCGGCAGCAACTCGCTCAGCAACTCCTGTGCCATGGCGCGGTGCTGGGGCCGGGCGGACTCCACAAGGGTGATGGCGCGGGCGACGATCGCGCGCTTGCCGTCGAGGACACCCTTCACATACGTGTCGAGGTCGATCGCCATGGCGTCAGTGGTCGATCCCGAGGTCGTGCCCGAGGTCGTGCCCGAGATCTTCCGAGAGCCGCGCGACCAGGTCGTACGCCGCGTCCGGGATCACCGTGCCGGGCGGGAAGACGGCCGCCGCGCCCATCTCCAGGAGCGTGGGCACGTCCTGCGGCGGGATCACCCCGCCGACCACGATCATGATGTCTTCCCGGCCCTCCTCGGCGAGCTGCTCACGCAGCGCCGGTACGAGGGTGAGGTGACCGGCGGCCAGTGACGACACGCCCACGATGTGGACGTCCGCCTCGACGGCCTGGCGGGCCACCTCGGCCGGGGTCTGGAACAGTGCGCCGACGTCGACGTCGAAGCCGAGGTCGGCGAACGCGGTGGCGATCACCTTCTGGCCCCGGTCGTGGCCGTCCTGGCCCATCTTGGCGACCAGGATGCGCGGGCGGCGGCCCTCGGCCTCCTGGAAGGCGTCCACGAGCGTGCGGGTGCGCTCCACGGACGGGGACTCGCCGGCTTCGTTGCGGTACACGCCCGAGATCGTACGGATCTGGCTCGCGTGCCGCCCGTACACCTTCTCCAGGGCGTCGGAGATCTCGCCGACGGTCGCCTTGGCGCGGGCGGCGTTCACGGCCAGCTCCAGAAGGTTGCCCTCGCCGCCGGCGGCCCGGGTGAGCGCGTCCAACGCGTCCCGGCAGGCGGTCTCGTCGCGCTCCTCGCGCAGCCGCCGCAGCTTGGCGATCTGCTGGGCCCGTACGGAGGAGTTGTCGACCTTGAGGACCTCGATCTGCTCGTCGCTGTCCACCCGGTACTTGTTGACGCCGATGACCGGCTGCCGTCCGGAGTCGATCCGGGCCTGGGTGCGGGCCGCGGCCTCCTCCACGCGGAGCTTGGGGATGCCCGCGTCTATGGCCTGCGCCATGCCGCCCGCCTGCTCGACCTCCTGGATGTGCTGCCAGGCCCGCCGGGCCAGGTCGTAGGTCAGCTTCTCCACGTACGCGCTGCCGCCCCACGGGTCGATGACCCGGGTCGTCCCGGACTCCTGCTGGATCAGCAGCTGTGTGTTGCGGGCGATGCGGGCGGAGAAGTCGGTGGGCAGGGCGAGTGCCTCGTCGAGGGCGTTGGTGTGCAGCGACTGGGTGTGTCCCTGGGTGGCCGCCATGGCCTCCACGCAGGTCCGGGTGACGTTGTTGAACACGTCCTGCGCGGTCAGCGACCAGCCCGAGGTCTGCGAATGGGTGCGCAGGGACAGCGACTTGGAGTTCTGCGGGTCGAACTGCCTCACCAGCTTCGCCCACAGCAGGCGTGCCGCCCGCAGCTTGGCGATCTCCATGAAGAAGTTCATGCCGATCGCCCAGAAGAAGGACAGCCGCGGCGCGAACGCGTCCACGTCCAGGCCCGCCTCCCGTCCCGCCCGGATGTACTCCACACCGTCCGCGAGGGTGTACGCCAGCTCCAGGTCGGCCGTCGCGCCCGCCTCCTGGATGTGGTAGCCGGAGATGGAGATGGAGTTGTAGCGGGGCATCCGCTGCGAGGTGAAGGCGAAGATGTCGGAGATGATCCGCATCGACGGCTTCGGCGGATAGATATAGGTGTTGCGGACCATGAACTCCTTGAGGATGTCGTTCTGGATGGTCCCCGCCAGCTTCTCCGGCGGCACGCCCTGCTCCTCGGCTGCCACGATGTACAGCGCGAGCACCGGCAGCACGGCGCCGTTCATCGTCATCGACACGGTCATCCGGTCCAGAGGGATGCCGTCGAAGAGCTGCCGCATGTCGTAGATCGAGTCGATCGCCACACCCGCCATACCGACGTCACCCGTCACGCGTGGGTGGTCGCTGTCGTAACCGCGGTGGGTCGGCAGGTCGAAGGCGACGGACAGGCCCTTCTGACCGGCGGCCAGGTTGCGCCGGTAGAAGGCGTTGGACTCCTCGGCGGTCGAGAAGCCCGCGTACTGGCGGATCGTCCACGGTTGGTTGACGTACATGGTGGGGTACGGGCCGCGCAGGTACGGGGCGATACCCGGGTAGGTGCCCAGGAAGTCCAGGCCCTCCAGATCCTGCCCGGTGTAGAGCGGCTTGACCGGGATGCCCTCCGGGGTCTCCCAGAGCAGGTCGTCGCCGCCGGTCGCCTTCTTGACGGCCGTGCGCCACTCGTCGGCGCCGCCGTCCGCGGTGGCCGGGGTCCCCAGTTCGATCCCGGAGAAGTCGGGGATTCCCATCAGGACACTCCCATACGGTCGAGGGCGGCGGTCAGCACGGCGACCGCGTCACAGCCCGCGTGGACGTACGTGTCGACACCGGGGTACTGCCCCGGGCGGCCCGCCAGGAACACGTGCGAGGCACCCGCCTCCCTGAGCCGCGCGGCGACGGCCTCAGCCTGTTCCTCGTACAGGGCGTCGCTGGAGCACAGGCACACCTCGCCGGCACCGCTCTCCTCGAAGGTGCCCTCGGTGACGGGCTCGATGCCGCCCGCCTGGAAGAGGTTCGAGGCGAAGGTCGCGCGGGCGGTGTGCGCGGCGGCCGGGCCCACCGTGGCCAGAAAGACCCGGGGGCGGGAGCCGGTCGCCGCGAGGTGGGCGTCGGAACGGGCGCGCAGGGACTCGTATGCCTCGTCGCGGCGGACCCTGGGCAGGCCACCGGACGGCGTTGCGGGCGCGGGCCGCCGCTCCACGGGCTTCTCGGCCAGGTGCGGGAACTCGCTGACGCCGGTGACGGGTTCCCGCCGCTTGGCGAGCTTGTGGGTACGCGCCTGCCAGGTGTCGGCGAGATCCTGACCGAGTCGCCGCGAACGCAGAGCGGCGGCCTGGCCGCCGAGCCGCTCGATCCCCTGGAAGAACTCCCAGCCCGCGTGGGCGAGTTCGTCCGTGAGCCGCTCCACGTACCACGAGCCGCCCGCCGGGTCGATCACCCGGGACAGGTGCGACTCCTCGATCAGGATCGTCGAGGTGTTACGGGCGATGCGCCGGGCGAAGGCGTCCGGCAGCCCGAGCGCGTGATCGAAGGGAAGCACGGTGACCGACTCGGCCCCGCCCGCCCCCGCGGCCAGCGCGGCGACGGTCGTCCGCAGCATGTTCACCCACGGGTCGCGGCGCGTCATCATCACCGGCGAGGTCACCACGTGCTGGAGCTGCGCCCCGGCGGCGGGCACCCCGCACACCTCGGCCACCCGCGCCCACAGTCTGCGCGCGGCCCGCAGCTTGGCGATCGTCAGGAACTGGTCGGCGGTCGCCGCGTACCGGAACTCCAGCTGCGCGAAGGCCCGTTCGGTGCTCAGCCCCGCTTCCGTCAGCTCCCGCAGGTACGCGACGCCGGTCGCCAGCGAGCAGCCCAGTTCCTGAGCGGCCGAGCCACCGGCCTCGTGGTACGGCAGCGCGTCCACGGTCAGCGCCCGCAGCCCGGGATACCGCTCGGCGCACAGGCGCGCGAGACCGACGGCCGCGGTGAAGTCGAACACGTCTCCCGTGCGGGCCTCGTGGCCGAGCGGATCCGCGCCGAGGTTGCCGCGCGCCGCGTCCTCGGAGACACCCCGCTCCTCGTACAACCGCAGCAACTCCCGCGCCGCGGGCTCGACGTCCCGCCCCGCGTCGAGGACGACGGGCGCCAGGTCCAGGTACACGCCGTCGAGGACCTGTCCGAGTGACGTCACCGGGAAGCCGCCCTCCCCGACGACCAGCCACAGGGAGGTGACACCGTTCTCCAGGTCGGCGAGCACCGCGGCACCGTCGGCCGTCGTGTGCCGCTGCCGTACGTCCCAGCCGCCGACGGTGCTCCCCTCGGCCCTCGCCCCGCGTACGAAGGGCGCGAACCCGGGGAGGCCCGGTGCGGGCGCGGTGTCACGCGCGGTGTACAGGGGCCGGGCGCGCAGCCCGTCCTCCAGCGTGGTGGACAGGGCATCCTCGGCCTCGGCACCCTCGACGTCCTTGCCCGACTTGCGCAGCACGCCCGTTACGAGGCTCTGCCACTGCTCGTGGGTCGCGTCAGGGAACTCGGCGGCCAGTTCAAGCCCGTCGTCAGGCAGGACCGTCATGCTCGGATGCTAGGACAGAGTCGCAGAAGAGCGCAGAGGGCACGGCTGTGACCTTGCCCTCTCCTTGGTCACCTTGCTCACCCCAAACCCGAACGGGTGACGAACTACTACGATGCGCGTCACCATCGGCGGTGGTGTGTGAAGCCCGGTGTGGAGGATCTTCGCGAGGCTGCCACAACGTGGGACGGCTTGCATGGGGTTCCGACCCAAGCACGTGAGAAAATGTGAGATGTGGGAGCGTGAGTCGGGTGAGCGACGCACAGACCAACACCCTTCAATACCGCTTTGACGGGCCGGAAGACGCACCGGTCCTGATCCTGGGTCCCTCACTGGGTACAACATGGCACATGTGGGACCGGCAGGTCCCGGAGTTGTCCAAGCAGTGGCGGATCTTCCGCTTCGACCTTCCGGGGCACGGCGGCGCGCCCGCGTACCCGGCCGGTTCCGTGGCCGAGCTGGCGGGCCGTCTGCTCGCCACGCTCGACGGACTCGGTGTCCACCGCTTCGGCTACGCGGGCTGCGCGCTCGGCGGAGCCGTCGGGGTCGAGCTCGCCCTGCGCCACCCCGAGCGTGTGGCCTCCCTCGCGCTGATCGCGACCTCTCCGCGCTTCGGCACGGCGGACGAGTTCCGGCAGCGCGGAGTGATCGTCCGGACCAACGGCCTCGACCCCATCGCCCGTACGTCACCGGAGCGGTGGTTCACCGGAGGGTTCGCGGCCGCGCAGCCCGCGATCACCGAGTGGGCCGTGCAGATGGTGCGCACCACCGACCCCGGCTGCTACATCGCGGCCTGCGAGGCGCTCGCCGCGTTCGACGTGCGCAACGAACTCGGCCGCGTCGGCGTCCCGGCCCTCGTCCTCGTCGGCTCCGACGACCAGGTCACCGGGCCCGCCGAGGCCCGCACCCTGGTCGCCGGCATCCCGGACGCCCGCCTCGCCGTCGTCCCCGGCGCCTCGCACCTCGTCCCCGTCGAGCAGCCCGCCGCCGTCACCGACCTGCTCGTACGGCACTTCTCCTCCGCCTGGCAGCCCGCCTACGACTCGACCACCGGCCAGATGGCGATCCCCGCCGCGCCGGTCAAGCCGGCCCTGACCGTGCCGTCGCAGATCGGCCCCGTCGCCGAGATCGCCCCGGCCGTGGCCCAGCCCGAGGCGGCGGGCAGACCCGACCCCTACGACGCCGGGCTCAAGGTCCGCCGCGAGGTGCTCGGCGACGCGCACGTCGACCGGGCGCTGGCGTCGGCGGACGAGTTCTCCGGGGACTTCCAGGAGCTCATCACCCGGTACGCGTGGGGCGAGGTCTGGAACAGGCCGGGCCTCGACCGCCGCTCCCGCAGCTGCGTCACCCTGACCGCCCTGGTCGCGGGCGGCCACCTCGAAGAGCTCGCCTTCCACACCCGCGCGGCCCTGCGCAACGGCCTCACCCCGGTCGAGATCAAGGAGGTCCTCCTGCAAGCGGCGGTGTACTGCGGCGTACCGGCCGCGAACAGCGCGTTCAAGGTGGCCCAGCAGGTCATCCGCGAGGAGACGACACCCCAGGAGTGAGCCTCCGCCCCATGACGAGTGAGCCTCCGCCCCAGGACGGAGGCACGATGGATCCATGAAGCTCACGAAGAAGTCGCACGCCTGTGTCCGCCTCGAGAAGGACGGGCAGACGCTCGTCCTCGACCCCGGGGGATTCAGCGAGGAGGACGCCGCGCTCGGCGCCGACGCCATCCTCGTCACACATGAGCACCCCGACCACTTCGACGAGTTCCGGCTCCGCGCCGCGATGGAGAACAACCCGGCCGCGCGGATCTGGACCCTCAGGTCGGTCGCGGAGAAGATCTCGTCCGCGTTCCCGGGCCGGGTGCACATCGTGGGCCACGGCGACACGTTCACGGCCGCGGGGTTCGACGTCCAGGTCCACGGCGAACTCCACGCCGTGATCCACCCGGACATCCCGCGGATCACCAACGTCGGCTACCTCGTCGACGACGGCAAGGTGTTCCACCCCGGCGACGCCCTCACCGTCCCGGCCCACCCCGTGGAGACGCTGATGCTGCCGGTCATGGCCCCCTGGAACAAGATCTCCGAGGTCATCGACTACGTCAGGGAGGTCAGGCCGCAGCGCGCGTACGACATCCACGACGCCCTGCTCACCGACCTGGCCCGTCCGATCTACGACCGTCAGATCGGCACTCTGGGCGGCTCGGAGCACCTGCGGCTGACCCCGGGGGAGTCGGCCGAGCTGTGACGGAACCCGGGCGGGACGCGTTGTCGGACCCGCCCGGTAGGTTGTGGGACATGCGCATCGCGACCTGGAACGTGAACTCGATCACCGCCCGCCTGCCCAGGCTCCTGGCCTGGCTGGAGAGCAGCGGCACGGATGTGCTGTGCCTCCAGGAGGCCAAGATCGCCGAGACGGGCTTCCCGTTCGAGCAGCTGCGCGAGCTGGGCTACGAGGCGGCGGTCCACGCGACCGGCCGGTGGAACGGCGTGGCGGTGCTCTCCCGCGTCGGCCTCGAGGACGTCGTCAAGGGCTTGCCCGGCGACCCCGGCTACGACGGCGCCCAGGAGCCCCGCGCCGTCTCCGCGACATGCGGCCCGGTCCGCGTCTGGTCGGTGTACGTGCCGAACGGCCGCGAGGTGGACCACCCGCACTACGCGTACAAGCTCCAGTGGTTCGAGGCCCTCAAGGCGGCCGTCGCGGGCGACGCGGCCGGCAGCCGCCCCTTCGCGGTGCTGGGCGACTACAACGTGGCACCGACGGACGACGACGTCTACGACGTGGCCGCGTTCGAGGGAGCCACCCACGTCACCCCCGCCGAGCGCGCCGCCCTGGCCTCCCTGCGCGAGGCCGGCCTCTCCGACGTGGTCCCGCGCCCCCTCAAGTACGACCACCCGTTCACGTACTGGGACTACCGCCAGCTCTGCTTCCCCAAGAACCGCGGCATGCGCATCGACCTGGTGTACGCCAACGCGTCCTTCACGAAGGCCGTGAAGGACGCGTACGTGGACCGCGAGGAGCGCAAGGGCAAGGGCGCCTCGGACCATGCGCCGGTGGTGGTGGATGTGGAGGTGTAGAGGGCGCGTGCAGGCAGATGCCGGCGGCTCGGGCCCGCACCAACCAGCCCGTCCGGCGTTTGAGGACGAGGCCGTTCAGGCC
>NZ_VJZC01000480.1 GCF_009377185.1 Streptomyces spongiae | reverse complement strand
GTGGGCTAGGAGATGTGTATAAGAAACAGCCCGTCCCCTCTTCGGGGCTCCGCCCCGGACCCCGCTCCTCAAACGCCGGACGGGCTGAAATGGCGCCGAGCCCATCGGTCCGGGAACGGAGGTCCTCTCCCGTTCTCGGGGCCGCGGCCCCTTGCGGGCGCGGCCCCGATACGGCTGTCAGCTGGAGCGGGACGTCCTCGGGCGGCGCAGTGCGAAGACGACGCCACCTCCGACGGCGACCAGTGCGGCCGCGATGCCGACGAACAGCGGGGTGTGGGAGTCCGCGCCGGTCTCGGCGAGGTTGGAGTCGCCGGCCCCCTGGGGGGACGGGTTGCTGCTCGTGCCGGATCCGGCGGCCGGGGTGGTGCTCTGCGACGGGCTCGGCTGCTGGGCGGGCGTCTCCTTGGGGGGCTGCGCCGACGGGGTGTCGGACGGCGAGGGTGACGTCTCCGAAGCCGAGCATGCCTGCGACGGAGTCGTCAGCAGGGGCTTGATGTCCTCGTCGACCAGGTTCCCGGCCTTGACGTGGATCCGGTACGTCGAGTCGGGGGCCCAGTCCTCGGCGAAGTCGACCGTGACGCCCTGCGCGGTCGGATGCTCGATCGTCTTCGTGTCGAGGAGCCGGTCGTCCTCGCCGGGCACGGTCATCTTGATGTACAGCGAGATGCTGGCCGGGGTGCCGGAACCGTCCTTGTCCGTGACGCGGATGAGGCCATGGCCGCTGTCGTCACAGGTGGCGACGGCGGAGAAGTCACGGATGTTGCAGGCGAACGCGGTGTCCGCGACGCCGACTGCGAGCGCGGCCGCAGCACTGCAGACGCCTACGAGACGCACCACTCTCGCGGCGCGATGGGAAGGGGACACGGTTGTCCTTCATGGGGTCGCTGAAGCTCGATGAGGGTTCGCCGGGCCGGTCCGCTGGCCGGAAACACCCGGTGAACGCCCCACGTGTACAGGCCTTTTGAGTTCCCTGTCAACGCTGCATCCTTGCAGGTCACGGCGTGATGAAGGGTGTGTCATGAACCGGTCGGCGCAAGGTCAAGCTGTGGTCATGACCAGTACGGGTTCGGCCATCCGCCGGGCACCGTCGCAGCCATGCGTCGGCCGTAGCGAAGAGCAGCGCTGACTGGCAAGCCAACCACCGTGCCGAGCAGTCACTGCGGAACGCCGCCGCGTTCGTCGTCGGCGCGCCGTCCCCCGGCGCTTTCCTCGCCTTGGCGGGCGGCACGGTGCTGCGGCGCCGCCCCGGCGTCTGGTTCTGACGCCGGGTCAGCCTCCCCTCGCGGGCTGGGCGCTGTGGGTTCGGGCAGGGTGCGGAACAGCAGCCAGCTCAGCGCGGGCATCAGGACCAGCGGAGTCAGCGCCGTACGCAGGGACGTCGCGTCGGCGAGGCTTCCGATCAGCGGGCCGGCCAGGCCACCGACGCTGACGGTGAGGCCCAGGGTGATCCCGGCGGCGGTACCGATACGTGAGGGCAGGTAGTCCTGGCCCAGGGTGACCTGTAATGAGAACGGCACGTACAGGCCGGCGGAGGCCAGCGCCACGAACACGTAGAGCACGGGGCCGGGGACGGCCACGATCCCGGTGACCGCGACGACCGTGGCCAGGTAGGACCAGCGCGCGACCGTCACCCGGTCCCAGCGGTCGGCCAGTTTGCCGCCCAGTACGGAGCCCACCGCGCCACCGAGATACAGCACGAAGAGCGCCGCGGTGCCCGCCGCCGTGCTGCCCCCCATGCGCTGCGTGGCGTAGAGCGAGACGAAGGTACTCAGTCCGACGAACACGACGGACCGGCAGATCACCGCCAGCGAGAGCTTCACGAACGACCACCGGTCGTCAGATCCCGTCGACATCGCCGCGCCGACGGGAACACCACCGGTGCTTCCCAACGCCCGCAGCACGGACAGGCACAGCACGCAGCCGACGAGGGCCGGGACGACGAGCAGTGGCGTCAGGCGCAGACCACCGGCGGCGACGACGGCGGAGACCAACAGGGGTGCCAGCGCGAAGCCGAGGTTGCCGCCGAGCGCGAACCACGCCATGCCACTGTGGCTGCCGCGGGAGGCGTGCCGCGCGATGCGCGCGGACTCGGGGTGGTAGGCGGCCACCCCCAGCCCGGACACCGCCACGAACGCCAGCGTCAGCGCGTAGGACCCGCTCACCCCGCTCAGGGCGATGCCCACCCCGCCGAGCAGTGTGCTCACCGGCAGCAGCCAGGGCATCGCCCACCGGTCGGTCAGCACTCCGAACACGGGTTGGGCCACGGAGGACAGCAGGGACGCCGCGAGGACGAGGCCGGACACCGCGGCGTAGCCGTAGGAGCGCTCGGCGACGAAGAACGGGACGAGTGCCGCGACGGCGCCCTGATAGACGTCCACGCAGGCATGACCGACCGACAGCACAATGATCGACTTGTTTCTCGGATTCCTTGGCACGCCACCATCGTCGGCAGCACACCGGTTGTCGTACTTCCAATAAACTGCCAACCAATGACGCGGATCCGCCACCAGCCCATCGCGCCCACCCGCACCCAGAGGCTGTCGACGGGAGCGGAGATCGACGCCCACCGACACGACGACCACCAGATCGTCTACGCCGGGCGGGGCGTGCTGACCGTGACGACCAGCACGGGCACCTGGGTGGCACCGGCAACCCGCGCCATCTGGGTGCCGGCCGGCACGGTCCACGCCCACCAGGCCCACGGCGAACTGGAGTTGCACCTCATCGGTCTGCCGGCGGCCGACAACCCCCTCTCCCTGGACGAGCCCACCGTCCTGGCCGTCGCCCCCCTGCTGCGCGAACTCCTCCTCGCCTACACACGCGCTCCGCTCGACGACACCCCCGAACGCACCCGGCTGCGCGCGGTACTGCTGGACCAGCTCCGGGCCTCGCCCCAGCAGCCGCTGCACCTGCCCACCCCCACGGCCCCGCAACTGAAGGACCTGTGCGACCTCCTGTACGCCGACCCGGCCGACAACCGCACGCTCGCCGCCCTGGCCAAGGAGGTCGGCACCAGTGAACGCACGCTGTCCCGACTGTTCCGAGCCGACCTCGGCATGACCTTCCCGCAGTGGCGGACCCAACTGCGCCTGCACCACGCTCTGATCCTGCTGGCCGAGAACACCCCGGTCACCGCCGTGGCGCATCGCTGCGGCTGGTCGTCCGCCAGTGCCTTCATCGACGTCTTCCGCCGGACCTTCGGACACACGCCAGGTACGTACCAGCGCCGGTGACCGCCGTGAGACCGGTGGGCGGTGATCACCGATGTCCCTACGATGAGCCGATGCACCAGGCCGACCCGAAGCCGTACTGGAACACCAATGTCGCCCGCCATCCAGGCATCCTCCGTGCCGTCCCCGAGGGATGCCTGGACGCTCTGGACGTCGGCTGCGGAGACGGACTGCTGGCGCGGAAGCTCGCGGGCCGGGCCCGGCGCGTCACCGGGATCGACCGCTCGCCGGAGATGGTCGCCCGCGCCCGTGAGCTGGCCCCCGGCCACGAGCAACTCACCTTCGTCGAGGACGACTTCCTCACCGCCCAGCTTCCCAGCGCGGGGTACGACTTCATCTGCTCGGTGACCACGATCCATCACATGGACTTCGAGGCAGCCCTCCTCCGCATGTGCGAGTTGCTGCGCCCCGGTGGCACGCTGGTGGTGGTCGGTCTGGCCCGCGAGGGGAGTCCGGCGGAGTGGGCGGCGATGATCGCCGCGGCCCCGGTGGTGCGGATCACGAAGGTGCTGCGCCGCGCGCACGGCCCCGAGGGCATGCCGGTCGCCGATCCGCAGATGAGTTACGCGCAGGTGCGAGCCACCGCACGGCGCCTCCTGCCGGGCATGCGCTACCGCCGGCACGTACTGCGGCGGTACTCGTTGACCTGGAGAAAGCCACTCCAGGGCGTCGAGCGCTTGTCACAGGCTCCTGGGAGGATGCGCGGATGATGTCTTCTCACCGTCCGTCCAGTGGTCCCGAGGGGAATCGCCGCGCCGAACTGGCGGACCTCGTCGACAGCATCGAACCCTGGGACGAGCTGGAGCGCACTCACCGGCAGGCCGCCGCGGAGTGGATCGCCGGCGACGCACCCCTGTACCGGACGCGCAAACCCGACGTCCCGGCGACGCACCTGGTGAGCTACTTCGTCGTGCTGGACGAGAAGCGCGGGGAACTGCTGCTCGTCGCCCACCGCAAGGCGGGCCTGTGGCTGCCGACCGGAGGGCACGTGGAGCCGGGGGAGGACCCATGGGCCGCGGTGGTCCGTGAATGCCGTGAGGAGCTGGGCATCACGGCCGTCGCGTCGTCGATCACGGGGGAGCGGCCCTTCTTCCTCACCGTCACACGGACCCGGGGGCAGGGAGAGCACACGGACGTCTCGCTCTGGTACGTCCTCAACGCCGATGCCGACAGCATCACCACCTACGATCAGGACGAGTTCGGGGCCATCCGGTGGCTGACCGTGGGGCACGTACTCGATGAGTCGCTGGACGTGCTGGACCCGCACATGCACCGCTTCGCCCGCAAGCTGCGGAGAGCGGCCCCGGCCTGAAGTGGCCGGTTGTGGACCCGCGTTGACGCGGGGGTTCGTAGAGTGCGTGGCCGTGATGGTCTCCGCGGACGGTTCATCGCTCTGGCGCGAGCGGCAGTTCCTCCTGCTCGCCGGTGCGCGCGTCATCTCGGTGTTGGGCAACGGTTTCGCGCGTGTGGCACTCGGATTCGCGGTGCTAGCGCTCCCGGGGGCCGGTCCGGGCCGGCTGTCCCTGGTGCTGGCCTGCCAGGCGCTGCCCCAGTTGGTCTTCGTCCTGGTGGGCGGGGTGATCGCGGACCGGATGTCGCGTGCACGGGTGATGGTGGCGGCGGACGTGGTGGGCGCGGGCGCGTACGGGGGGCTGGCCGCACTGGTGCTCACCGGTCACGCGCCGCTGATGGCGATGTGTGCGCTGGCGGTCGTCGCCGGAACGGCCACGGCCTTGTTCTCCCCGGCGATGGACGGCATGGTGCCGCTGGTGGTCCCGGCTGACCGGCTGCAGCAGGCCAACGGGTGGCTGCGGGTCGGCACCAACAGCTCTCTGCTGCTCGGCCTGGCGCTGTCCGGTGTGACGGTGGCGCTGATCGGTGCCGGATGGGCCTTGGCGCTGAACGCCGCGTCCTTCGCGGTCAGCGCGGTGCTGACCGCGCGTCTGCGGGTGGCGGCGCGGCCGTCCCGGGCGTCGTCGGGGTGGGCCGATCTCCGGGAGGGATGGCGGGAGTTCGCCTCCCGGCAGTGGCTGTGGGTGGTGGTCGCCCAGTACACGGTCGTGGTCGCGGCGCTCAACGCGTTCGTCGGGGTCCTGGGCCCGTTGACGGCAGAGGAGCACCTGGGTGGGGCGCGGGCGTGGTCGGTCGTCGTCGCCGCGCAGGCGCTGGGCACCATCGCCGGGGCCGGGCTTGCCACCCGGGTACGGGTGAGCCGTCCTGTCCTGGTGGCGGTGCTGGCCACCTTCCCGGCCGCCTTGCCGATGGTCCTGCTCAGCGGCCAGGCACCGGTGTGGCTCGCCGCCGTGGCCATGTTCGCCTCGGGCGTCGCCGGTGACGTGTTCGCGGTGCTGTGGGTCACCACGGTCCAACGGGAGATCCCCGAGGAAGTCCTGTCCCGGGTCAGTTCCTACGACCTGTTCGGATCGCTGGCCTTCGCCCCACTGGGGCTGCTCGTGGCCGGCCCGGTGGCCGCGGCCACGGGCACCGGGCCCGCCCTGGCCGGCTGCGCGGCCCTGGTGGTCCTCGCCACCGCCGCGGCTCTGTTGTCTCCCGCCGTCCGGACTCTCCGTATGGCCCACACGTCCCGGGGCCGGGAAGGCGCGGTCCTCATCCCCTGATCCCACGGAAGGGCGGGCGCAACTGCCGTCAATTGCCATGCAGTTGCGCCCGGAACCGCGTCAGGGCTGGACGGGCTTGCCGCGTCCCCAACCCCAGGCGAGCCGGTCTGCGCCGGACTGGTTGGTGGTGGCCAGCCAGGGCCGGGCGGGGTTGCCGGTCAGCGTCTGCAGCGAGTAGGTGTCGTCCGTGCGCAGGCCCGGCCAGTAGACGGACCCCATCTTGAGCTCGCGGAACGTGTCCGTGACGGCCTGGACGTAGTTGATGAAGTTGTTGTCGGGCGTCGGCTTGTTGTAGTCGAAGCCGGTGGTCATCGGGGCGCCGAACTCGTCGGCGACGGTCCGGTTGGCACAGTCGCCGATGCGCTCCTTGAGGTCGGCCACCCACTGGTCGTACGTGGCGTACTCCTTCCAGAACCCGTAGTGGTGCAGCGACAGGTACGTGCCCTTCAGACGCGGGTCGGCACAGACGGAGGTGACGTGGTCGTTGTAGCCGGCGCCGCTGACGAACACCCGGTTCCGCGGGACCTTCGGGTACGTGGCCAGCCACTGCGCGGCGATGTCGGCCCACTCCGTGTCGGTGTAGCCGTGCGGCTCGTTCATCGGCTCGAAGTAGACGTGCTTGTCACCCTTGTACGCCTTGACCACCGTGTCCCACATGGGCCAGTAGGTGGCGGTGTCGTCGATGAAGCCGTCCTTGCGGGCGCCGGTGCCCTCCCAGTAGGAGAGGATGACCTTGAAGCCCTTGTCCGACGCCGCGTCGATGACGCCGCGGTACGACTTCCAGTAGGAGCCGTTGACCGTGTACGGGTTGATGGGCAGCCGCACGGTGTTGGCGCCGAGGTTCGCGCGGAACGCCGAGATCACCCGGCTCGCCTTGGTGTACGTCTGGGCGTAGGTGTCGGACGTCGACAGACCGGACAGCACGACCGGGTCGTCGGCGAAGTTGTCGCGGGGGTCGGCCCAGTTCACGCCCTTGAACTGGGTCGTGTCTCTGCTGAGCCGGCTCGTGTCTCCGCTCGGCGATGCGTTGGCGGGGCTGCCGGCGAGGGCGGTAGCGCTGGTTGCCCCGAGCGCGATCGCCACGCAGGCGGCGCGCAGCCGGGGAGTGATACGGGGGCTGGCTGGGGTTTTGCGCATCGGCTTGCCTTTCGGAGGATGGCGACTGGGCGCATGGCGGTGGGGAGCCTGCGCGCGGTTGAGCGGCCGCTGGAGAAGGTTGCCGGGCCGGACGGGGGTGTCGGCTCGCCGTCGGTGGGCCCTGGAGCGACCGGCGGTGTACCGGTCCACTTGGCGTGAGGGGGGCTAGTGGTGGCGTAAGGCGACCATCGTTCGCTCCTGCCTGCTCCATCAGTCGCAACGCTGTGGCAGATGTTTACGTAAACATCCGAGCGTCGGAATCGTGGCACCCGCCACAGTGATCGTCAAGGTTTCGTACGAGTAACAGCGCTGGCACTATGTCGGCAGGCGCTGACTGGAAGGATCAACGGAATGATCATTTTTGGCACCAAGGGGTACCTGTACCAGCTCGCGATACTGACGCTGGTGTGTGGCCACTGCGGCAATCCGTCCGCACACACGCTCAGGAAGCGGGTCACCAAGTTCACGCTGTTCTTCGTGCCGCTGTTCCCGTTCTCGACCAAGTACGCGACGCAGTGCACCTTCTGCGGCGCTGAGCAGAAGGTGACCAAGGAACAGGCGGAGCAGCTGCAGGCGCAGGCCGCGAGCGGCCACGGCGGTCAGGCGTACGGGCAACCGCAGCAGCAGCCGTACCAGTCCTGAGCGGCGCGGTTCACCGGTTGTCACCACCGCCCGTCCTCCGAACCGCGGACGGCTCCTCCTCGGACGGTTTCGGCGTCGCCGACCGGGCGCGGGTGGGGGCGGCAGGGC
>NZ_VJZC01000479.1 GCF_009377185.1 Streptomyces spongiae | reverse complement strand
CCCCCAGACCCCTCAGCCAACCCATCCCTCACTCCCGAACACCCCCCACGCATCGAGGAGCGATTCGCCGTGAGCATCACCCAGCCCGACCTGAGCGTCTTCGAGACCCTGGAGTCGGAGGTGCGCAGCTACTGCCGCGGCTGGCCCACCGTCTTCGACCGCGCGCAGGGCAGCCGTATGTACGACGAGGACGGCCACGAGTACCTGGACTTCTTCGCGGGTGCCGGGTCACTCAACTACGGCCACAACAACCCCGTGCTGAAACGGGCACTGATCGACTACCTGGAGCGCGACGGCGTCACCCACGGGCTCGACATGTCGACGACCGCCAAACGCGCCTTCCTGGAGGCGTTCCAGAACCTGGTGCTGCGCCCCCGCGACCTGCCGTACAAGGTCATGTTCCCGGGCCCGACCGGCACCAACGCCGTGGAGTCCGCGCTGAAGCTGGCTCGGAAGGTGAAGGGGCGTGAGGCGATCGTCTCCTTCACCAACGCCTTCCACGGGATGTCGCTCGGCTCGCTCGCCGTGACCGGCAACGCCTTCAAGCGCGCCGGCGCCGGCATCCCGCTCGTGCACGGCACGCCCATGCCGTTCGACAACTACTTCGACGGCACGGTCGAGGACTTCCTGTGGTTCGAGCGGCTTCTGGAGGACCAGGGCTCCGGCCTCAACAAGCCGGCCGCCGTGATCGTCGAGACCGTGCAGGGCGAGGGCGGCATCAACGTGGCCCGGCCCGAGTGGCTGCGCGCCCTGTCCGAGCTGTGCGAGCGGCAGGACATGCTACTGATCGTCGACGACATCCAGATGGGCTGCGGGCGGACCGGTGCCTTCTTCTCCTTCGAGGAGGCGGGCATCGCCCCGGACATCGTCACGGTGTCCAAGTCGATCAGCGGCTACGGACTGCCCATGTCGCTGTGCCTGTTCAAGCCGGAGCTCGACATCTGGGAGCCGGGCGAGCACAACGGCACCTTCCGCGGCAACAACCCGGCCTTCGTGACGGCCGCCGCGACCCTTGAGACGTACTGGGCCGACGGCTCCGCGATGGAGAAGCAGACCCGCAAGCGCGGCGAGCAGGTCGAGCAGGCGATGAGCGCCATCACCGAGGAGAACCCCGACGCCGTCAGGGAGTTCCGCGGCCGCGGCCTGGTGTGGGGCATCGAGTTCCACGACAAGGACCGTGCGGGCCGGATCGCCAAGCGCGCCTTCGAACTCGGGCTGCTCATCGAGACGTCCGGCCCGGAGAGCGAGGTCGTCAAGCTGCTCCCCGCGCTCACCATCACGCCCGAGGAGCTCGACGAGGGTCTGCGCACCCTCGCCCGCGCCGTCCGCGAGACGGCCTGAGCCACACGGCCCACCCCAGTCCATCCCCCCACACCAACACACCCACAACATCAAGGAGGCGTCACAGCACCGTGATCGTCCGTTCTTTCAAGGAGCTCGAAGGCACCGACCGGCACGTCAAGGCCACGTCCGGTACCTGGGAGAGCAAACGCATCGTTCTCGCCAAGGAGAAGGTCGGCTTCTCGCTGCACGAGACGGTCCTGTACGCGGGTACGGAGACGTCGATGTGGTACGCGAACCACATCGAGGCCGTCGTGTGCGTCGAGGGCGAGGCCGAGCTCACCGACGACGAGACCGGGCAGAAGTACACGATCACGCCCGGGACCATGTACCTCCTCGACGGGCACGAGCGGCACACGATGCGGATCAAGGAGGACTTCCGCTGCATCTGTGTCTTCAATCCCCCCGTGACCGGACGGGAGGACCATGACGAGAACGGCGTGTACCCGCTGCTGACCGAGGAGGCCTGAACCCACCATGACCACGACGCCCATGCCCACCGCCATCCCCGATCTCTACCCGAGCCGTGGCGCCGCCGAGGTGTCCGTACCGCGCCAGGACCCGGTCGTCTGGGGCGCGCCGGGCACCCCCGGCCCGGTCTCGCTCGCCGATCTCCAGGCGTACGAGCGTGACGGCTTCCTCGCCATCGAGGAACTCATCGGGGACGAGGAAGTCGCGCTGTACCACGCCGAGCTGGAGCGGCTTGTCACCGATCCGGAGATCCGCGCCGACGAGCGCTCGATCATCGAGCCGAAGTCGAAGGAGATCCGGTCCGTCTTCGAGGTGCACAAGATCAGCGAGGTGTTCGCGAATCTCGTGCGCGACGAGCGCGTGGTCGGGCGGGCACGGCAGATCCTGGGCTCGGACGTGTACGTCCACCAGTCGCGGATCAACGTCAAGCCGGGCTTCGGGGCCAGCGGCTTCTACTGGCACTCCGACTTCGAGACCTGGCACGCCGAGGACGGTCTGCCGAACATGCGCACGGTGTCCGTCTCGATCGCACTGACCGAGAACCACGACACCAACGGCGGCCTCATGATCATGCCGGGGTCGCACCGGACGTTCCTCGGGTGTGCGGGGGCCACACCGAAGGACAACTACAAGAAGTCCCTCCAGATGCAGGACGCGGGCACCCCGTCCGACGAGGCGCTGACCGCCATGGCCGGCGACTACGGCATCAAGCTGTTCACGGGCAAGGCCGGTTCGGCGACCTGGTTCGACTGCAACTGCATGCACGGCTCCGGCGACAACATCACGCCGTTCCCGCGCAGCAACGTGTTCATCGTGTTCAACAGCGTGGACAACACAGCGGTGGAGCCGTTCTCGGCGCCGGTTCCCAGGCCTGAGTACATCGGAGCGAGGGATTTCACTCCTGTCCGGTGACTCGAGCCCCGGCCGGGGGTCCGGCCCGCGGCGGAGCCGCACATGGGATGCAGCGTCCCCCGGGAAATGCAGTATCGGAGCGAGGGACTTCACGCCGGTGAAGTGACCCACGCGGTGGGCTGAACGGGCCCGGCACCTCCTTGTGGGGTGCCGGGCCCGGCCGCGTCACAGCCAGGACATCGCCGCCGCCGTCTGCAGTACCCGCTGTACGGCTCCCTCGTCGCCCGTGGCTCCCCGCGGTACCGCGTCGGGCTCGTACCGGCCGCCCAGGAGCAGACAGAAGTCGACCGGGTCGAGGACGAGCTCGGCCTGGACCGGCTCGTCCTCGGAGCCGAGGACCCACTGCGCGTCGGGCTCCGCCCCGGCCATCGCGAGCAGGACCGGCGGTGCGCTGCTCAGGGCCAGCTGCAGAACGCGGACGGCGAGGCGGACCAGCAGCCCCAGGTGCTCCTCGGGCGGCGGCGGAACGGGCAGGCCGAGGGCGCGGCCGAGATCGTCCGTGTGGATCCAGGTCTCGAAGGCGCGCACGAGGAAGTGGTCGGCGACGGGCAGTCTGAGGCCCATCAGTGTGGTGGCGTGCGCGGCGCGTACGGAGTCGAGGGCTTCGGGCGTGGCCAGTAGCTCGGCGGCCTGCGCGGCCCACGCGGCGACGGTGTCCTCGGGAGCACGTGTGAGCTCGTGAGCGATCACGTCGGCGGTGCGCGCGTTCCAGGCGTCCTCCCAGGGGGTGTCCCCGGGGACCGGCGAGGCGGGGACGCGTGCGTCGAGGCCCAGCCGCAGGGCGAGCGGCTCGTCGGCGGCGAGGAGGTGGGCGACGGTCGCGTGCGCGTTCCAGTCGTGCACGACCGGCGTCGCCCAGCGTCCCTCCATCTCCCGCACCAGCGCCTGGAGCCCGGCCACGGCCGCGGCGTACGGGGCGGCGTGCGGGGCGACCCGGGCGACGCGGGGGCGGGCGCGCAGCGCGGCGGCGAGGACGCCGCCCGCGGCGCCGCCCGCGCCGTTCAGCCGGGGGCCGGAGGCAGGCCCGCCCAGCAGACGCACGGTCTCCCGGAGCCGCTCGGCCTCCGCCGCGCAGGACTCGCACTCGGCCAGGTGCAGCGGTACCGCCTTCTCGTCGCCGGGCAGCAGCGCGCCGACGGCCCAGGCCGCCAGCAGTTCCCGTACGCCGTCGTGGTCCGTGGCCATCACACGCCTCCTTCCGCTGCCCGTACCCCCATCATGCGCCCCTCGCCGGTGCCGGGTCGGACGGGTCCGCCAGGGATTCTGCGAGTTTCCGAAGCGCGCTGCGCAGCCGTGTCTTCGCGGTCCCCTCGGGTATCCCCAGTTCCACGGCCGCCTGCCGGTAGGTGCGCCCCGCGAAGTAGGCGAGGTGTACGACCTCCCGCTGGGTTCTCGGGAGCTCGGCGAGGGCGGAGTGCAGCAGCAGCGAGCGCTCGCGGTCGACGACCGCCTCGTCGGGCCGCGGTGCGGCGTCGGGGATGGCGTGCAGCGCGGAGTCGTCGGCGCGGGCGTCCTTGCGGTGCCGGGCCTCGCTGCGTACCCAGTCCACGGCCCGGCGGTGGGCGATCATGGACAGCCAGGTGCGCAGGGAGCCCCGGCGCGCGTCGAACGCGTACGGTCTGCTCCACAGCTGCGCGAAGACCTCCTGCGCCACGTCCTCGGCGGCGGCCGGGCTGCTCGTGACCCGTACGGCCACCGCCCGGACGAGCCCGCCGTACGCGGCGTACGCCTCGTTCAGCGCGGACTCGTCCCCGTACACGAGCCGCCGATGCAGTTCCGCATCGGCGGGAACGCGCACGGTCTTGTCGGCCGCCTGCTCCACCGGCACCATCACCTCCGTGATGCCTTCCTAGCGTCCCTGCCGGGCGCGCGCCAGTGGGTCGGCCGGATAGGGCCGTTACGTCGGCCGGACCGTGCCGGTGGGTCAGCCGGACAGGACGTCGAGGAGCCGGTCGACGTCGGCGGGCGTGTTGTACAAGTGGAAGGCCGCCCTCAAGTGGCCCGCGCGGTCGGAGACCTCGACTCCGGCACGACTCAATTCCGCCTGTCGGTGGCCCAGTCCGGGCACGGAGACGATGGGTGAGCCGGGCGCGGGGACCGCTGCGTGACCGAGTGCGCCGAGCCCCGTGAGGAAGCGTTCTGCCAGGGCCAGGTCGTGCTGCCGGATGTGCTCCACGCCCAGTTCCTCGACGAGTTCGAGCGAGGTCCGCGCGCCCGCGTAACTGAACAGCGCGGGGCTCTCGTCGAACCGGCGGGCGGAGTGGGCGAGTTCCTCGACCGGGCCGTAGCAGCTGTCCCACGGGTGCTCCCCCGCGACCCAGCCGGCGAAGACGGGGTTGAGTCCGCCGAGGTCCTCCGGGACGACCAGGAAGGCCGCGCCGCGCGGGCAGACGAGCCACTTGAAGGCGACGGAGGCGACGTAGTCGTACGCGTCCGCGTCGACGGGCAGCCAGCCTGCCGCCTGGGAGGCGTCGATGTACGTCCGCGCGCCGTGGGTGCGGGCGGCCTCGCGGATCGCGTCCAGGTCGGCGATCCGGCCGTCGGCGGACTGGGCGGCGCTGACCGCGACGAGCGCGGTGCCGGGGCGCACCGACTCGGCGATCCGCTCCAGCGGGACCGTGCGCACCTTCAGGTCGCCGCGCATGTGGAAGGGGTTCACCACGGAGGTGAAGTCGGCCTCGGCGGTGAGGACCTCGGCTCCCTCGGGCAGTGAGGCGGCGATGAGCCCGGTGTAGACGGCGACGGAGGCCCCGGCGGCCACCCGGCGGCCGGGAACCCCGAGCAGCCGGGCGAAGGAGGCCCGGGCCGCCTCCACGTCCGCGAACATGTCCGTGGGCCTGCCGACCGCGGCGGACTCCACGGCGACCCGCATGGCGTCCACCGTGCGGGCCGGCAGCAGCCCGGTGCTCGCGGTGTTCAGGTAGGTGTTCTTCGGGGCGAACTCGGCTTTGACGAGGCTCTCGAAGGTGTCCATGGCTCCACTGTGCGGTCCAGGGAACTCCTCGTCCATTGAGATGTTCTGGAGGGTTGTCCCAAGCAACGCTTATGCGTCTGCCCACGCCTGGGTGAGCGCCCGGGAGAACACCTCCAGGGGCTGCGCGCCCGAGACGCCGTACTTGCGGTCGAGCACGAAGAACGGCACCCCGTTCGCCCCGAGCTCCGCGGCCTCACGCTCATCCGCACGCACCTCGTCGGCGTACGCCTCGGAATCGGCGAGGACCGCGCGGGCGCCCTCCGCGTCGAGACCGGCCTCGACGGCGAGTTCGACGAGGTAGGCGTCCGCGTCGGCGAAGACGGACCGCTCCTCGGCGAAGTTCGCCCGGTAGAGGATCTGGAGCAGCGCGTCCTGCCTGCCCTGTTCCTTGGCGAAGTGGAGAAGGCGGTGCAGGTCGAAGGTGCTGCCGTGGTCGCGGCCCTCGGTGCGGTAGGCCAGTCCCTCGGCGGCGGCCTGGGCGCCCAGGTTCTCCTCCCCTGCCCGCGCCTGCGCCTCGCTCATCCCGTACTTCTGGCTGAGCATCTTCAGGACGGGCTCGATGTCACCCTTGGCGCGGCGGGGGTCGAGCTCGAAGGAACGGTGCACCACCTCGACCTGGTCGCGGTGCGGGAAGGCGTCGAGCGCCTTCTCGAAGCGGGCCTTTCCTACGTAGCACCAGGGGCAGGCGATGTCGCTCCAGATCTCGACGCGCATGTCTTCGGCTCTCTCCAGGTCGTACGGGTACGGAGACTCCCTCCGCGGGGTACATGAACGTTCAATCAGCAGGGATCATTCCCCGGACAGGGACAGGCGCAGGTACAGATGGTGGTCGTCCTCGGCGGGCGGGTTCTCCGGGTCGGGGACCCAGCCCTGGCGGGCGTAGAAGAGCTGGGCGCGTCGGTTGCCCACGTGCACGTCGAGGGTCGCCGTGCGTGTGCCGTCGGCGTGCCACTGCTCGACGCAGGCCGTGTGCAGAGCGCCGCCGATGCCGGCGCGCCAGTGGTCGGGGTCGACATGGAACTGGAAGAGCTTCACCGTGCCGGCGGGCGAGCCCTCCGCCCTGCGGAAGGACGCGATGCCGGTGATCCGGCCGTGCTCGACCACGCACAGCACCTGCCCGTCCGGCCGCTCGATGGCGTCGAGCCAGCGGGCGGCCCAGTCGGTCCCGGGGTCGGGCAGGCCACCGGGGTAGTACGTCGAGCGGGCTCGTACGTGCAGGTCGGCGATGACCCGGGCCTCGGCGGGCAGCGCGGTCCTGATCACGCGCGCTCCGGTCACACGGTCACGGTTCACACGATGTTCGATCATGCAGCGGAGGACGTACCGGTCCCCGTGGCGGTTCCTCCCGTACGGCTGATCGTGGCGGATGATGTGCGGGCGACGCGCTGCGGGAATCCTCCCGGAAGGCATGGCATCCGAGCCACCAGGTACGCGGCAGGAGATCTTCTTGAGTCCCCGTACTTCCCCGTCCCTCACCCTCACCGCCGCGCTCCTCGGCTTCGCGCTGATCGTCCTGGACGCGTCCGTGGTGAACGTGGCGCTGCCGTCGATCGGGGCGGCCCTCGGGGGCGGGTTGTCGGGGCTCCAGTGGGTCGTGGACGCCTACACCCTGTCCTTCGCCGCGCTGATGCTGTCGACCGGGGCGTTCGCGGACCGGGCCGGGGCGAGCCGGGCGTACGCGCTGGGCATCACGGTGTTCACGCTGGCGTCGGCGGGGTGCGGGCTTGCGCCGAGCCTGCCGGTGCTCATCGTGGCGCGGGTCGTGCAGGGCGTGGCCGCGGCCGTGGTGCTCCCGGCGTCGCTGGCCCTGGTGCGCCAGGCGTACACGGATCCCGGCAGGCGGGCGCGGGCCGTGGCGGTGTGGACGGCCGGTGGCTCGGCGGCGGTCGCGCTGGGTCCGGTGGTGGGTGGTGCGGTGACGACAGTGTGGGACTGGCGGGGGATCTTCTTCGTCAACGTGCCGCTGGGCCTGACAGCGCTGGTGCTGCTGGTCCGGGCACCGAGTTCGCAGCGCCGTCCCGCACCCTTGGACCTGCCCGGCCAGCTGACGGCGGTCGTGGCGCTCACGGCCCTGGCCTTCGCGGTGATCGAGGG
>NZ_VJZC01000478.1 GCF_009377185.1 Streptomyces spongiae | reverse complement strand
CGCCCCCACAGGGCACCCGCCCACGCGCCCCGGGTGCTCAGCCCCCGTGGCGGGACGCGTTGGCGACGATCGCGTCCCTCAGGTGCTCGGCGAGGCCCGGGCGCATGGCGTCGTAGAACGCCTTGAAACGCTCGTCGGAGACGTACATCTCACCGAAGCACCTGTGCATCTCGTAGGAGACCTCGAAGTAGTGCCTGCTGATGTGCTGCCGGTGTTCCTCGGCGAGGTCCATGGCCGCCTCGCCGGACGGCTGCTCGCCGGCCGCCACGAGGGCCGCGTACCGCGCGCCCCAGTCGTCGACCTCGGCCTGAATGCGCTTCCAGTCCTCCTTGGTGTAGGTCGCGGCGCGGCGCTGCGACTCGGCGTACGCCTCGGTACCGCCCCAGCGCTGCTCCGCCTCCTCGGCGTACTGCTCCGGGTCCTTGTCCCCGAAGACCTCGAACCTCTCCTCGGGCGTGAGATTGATCCCCATCCTGCGTGCCTCCATGGCCTCTTCCACGGCCTCGGCCATCTTCTGCAGCTTCTCGATCCGGGCGGTCAGCAGCTCGTGCTGGCGGCGCAGGTGCGCACGCGGGTCTGCTTTTCCGGTGGCCTGGTCGTCGAGCAGGGCCGCGACCTCTTCGAGCGGGAAACCGAGCTCCCGGTAGAACAGGATCTGCTGCAGCCGGTCGAGGTCGGCGTCGTTGTAGCGCCGGTGGCCCGCGTGGCTGCGCTGGCTCGGTACGAGCAGGCCGATGTCGTCGTAGTGGTGCAGGGTGCGCACCGTGACTCCGGCGAATCCGGCGACCTGTCCCACGGAGTAGCTCATCGCCTTCCGCTCCCTCCTTCTTCTCGGTACGCGTTTCAGACTGAGTCCTTACGTCGCGTGAGGTGCAAGCCCGGTGCGCCGGACTTACCGTCGGACGCATGCCACTGCACCGAGGTGAGGACGCACCCAAGGACGGCTCGGGCGACCGGCGCACGCTCGCCGTGAACCCTTTCTACGGGGAGGCGAACCCCGTCGCGGGCATGGCCGAGGCCCCGCCCACACACCGGCTCCCGGACGCGCCCCTGGCCCCTTCGACGGCGTACCAGCTGGTCCACGACGAGCTCATGCTCGACGGCAACGCGCGGCTGAACCTGGCCACCTTCGTCACCACCTGGATGGAGCCGCAGGCCGGTGTCCTGATGGCCGAGTGCCGGGACAAGAACATGATCGACAAGGACGAGTACCCCCGCACGGCCGAGCTGGAGCGGCGGTGCGTGGCGATGCTCGCCGACCTGTGGCACGCGCCCGATCCGGGAGCGGCCGTGGGCTGCTCGACGACCGGCTCCAGCGAGGCGTGCATGCTCGCCGGGATGGCGCTCAAGCGACGGTGGGCGCACCGAAACGCAGACCGGTACCCCTCGAAGGACGCGCGCCCGAACCTCGTCATGGGCGTCAACGTGCAGGTGTGCTGGGACAAGTTCTGCGAGTTCTGGGAGGTGGAGGCCCGCCAGGTGCCCATGGAGGGCGACCGGTTCCACCTCGACCCGCAGGCCGCGGCCGAGCTGTGCGACGAGAACACGATCGGGGTGGTCGGCGTCCTGGGGTCGACCTTCGACGGGTCGTACGAGCCGATCGCCGAGCTGTGCGCGGCGCTGGACCGGCTCCGGGAACGGACGGGGCTGGACGTGCCCGTCCATGTCGACGGTGCCTCGGGAGCCATGGTCGCGCCCTTCCTCGACGAGGACCTGGTGTGGGACTTCCGGCTGCCGCGGGTGGCGTCCATCAACACGTCGGGGCACAAGTACGGGCTCGTCTACCCGGGTGTGGGATGGGCGCTGTGGCGCTCGCCCGCGGAACTGCCCGAGGAGCTCGTCTTCCGGGTCAACTACCTGGGCGGCGACATGCCCACCTTCGCGCTGAACTTCTCGCGGCCGGGCGCCCAGGTGGTCGCGCAGTACTACACGTTCCTGCGGCTCGGCCGCGAGGGCTATCGGGCGGTGCAGCAGACCGCGCGGGACGTGGCGCGGGGCCTCGCGGACCGGATCGGGGCGATGGGCGACTTCCGGCTGCTCACCCGGGGCGACGAACTGCCCGTGTTCGCGTTCACGACCGCGCCCGACGTCACCGCGTACGACGTCTTCGACGTGTCCCGGCGGCTGCGCGAGCGCGGCTGGCTGGTTCCCGCGTACACCTTCCCGGCGAACCGCGAGGACCTGTCCGTGCTGCGGGTGGTCTGCCGCAACGGCTTCTCCGCCGACCTGGCGGAGCTGCTCGTGGAGGACCTGGACCGCCTGCTGCCCGAACTGCGCCGCCAGCCGTACGCGCTGACCCACGACAAGGACGCGGCCACCGGCTTCCACCACTGAGGTGTCCCTCAGCGGCTGTCCTCCGGGTGCCGCTCCCCCGTCGCGTACGGGTTCTCCTCGCCCTTGGCCAGGACGCCGACGAACGGCTCGCCCTCGCCCGCGAAGGTGTAGGCGCCGCTCTCGATGCGTGCGATGAGGCCCCGGGTCCACTCGGCGCCCGAGTCGGCCGAGTGGACCCAGAAGTTCATGATCTCGCCGATGTGGCCGATCGACTCGGGGCCCGCCTCGGGCGTGTAGTACTCGGTGACGGACCTCCGCCACTCCTCGATGCTCCGCACGCGCTCCGCGAGCAGTCGCAGCACCTCGGCACGCTCGAGGTCGACCATGCAGCCGAGCGCGGTGGAGAGGACGTCCGGCTTCTGGTCGTACGCCGTGAGGGAGGCCCGGAGCAGGGTGAAGTACTCCTGGTCTCCCGCGTCCGTGATCTCGTACTCGGTGCGGGGCGGTCCGCCGACCGTGGAGGGCGCCGTCTCGTGCGCGTGGAGCAGGCCCTGTTTCGCCATCTGTTTCAGGGCGTGGTAGATCGAGCCGGGCTTGGCGTTGGACCACTCGTGCGCGCCCCAGTACTCCAGGTCGTTGCGCACCTGGTAGCCGTGGGCCCGCCCGTGCTGGCGCACCGCGCCGAGCACGAGGAGACGGATCGCTGACATGGGGCCAGCGTAGAACCCCGGGGTTGCGCCAGGCGGAGCCCTGTGCCTCAGAACGGGAAGAAGCTGCGCCCGTGCTGGACCGAGATCCACTTGTGGGTGGTGAAGGCGTCGACGGTCGTCTCGCCGTTGAGGCGGCCGACGCCGGAGGACTTCTCGCCGCCGAAGGGGACGATCGGCTCGTCGTGGACGGTGCCGTCGTTGACGTGGAACATGCCGGTGTCGATCCGCTTGGCGAACGCGACGCCCCGCTCGACGTCGCCGGTGTGGACGGCGCCGCTCAGGCCGTACGGGGTGTCGTTGACGATGCGTACGGCGTCCTCCTCGCCGTCGAACGGGATGAGGAAGGCGACCGGGCCGAAGATCTCCTGCTGGAGGAGGGGCGAGTCGGCGGGGACGCCCTTGAGGACGGAGGGCTCGACCAGGTTGTTCGTGGTCGTGCCGTGCACCAGCGCCGTGGCGCCCTCGGCGATGGCCTGGGCGACGGTGCCCGAAACGGAGTCCGCCTGCGAGGAGTTGATGACCGGGCCGATGATCGTCTGCGGGTCACGGGGGTCGCCGGCCTTGAGCGTCCTGACCTTGGCGACGAACTTGTCGGTGAACTCGGCCTCGACGGAGCGGTCCACGAGCACGCGGTTCGCGGCCATGCACACCTGGCCCTGGTGGACGTACCGGCTGAAGACGGCCGCGTCGACCGCGTAGTCGATGTCGGCGTCGTCGAGGACCACCAGCGCGCTGTTGCCGCCGAGTTCGAGGATCGAGCGCTTGAAGTGCGAGGCGCAGACGGTGGCGACGTGACGGCCGACCTTGTCGGAGCCGGTGAAGGAGATGACCTTCGGGACCGGGTGCTCGATGAAGGCGTCGCCTATCTCGGCGATGTCGGTGACCACGACGTTCAGCAGACCGCCGGGCAGGCCCGCGTCCTCGAGGATCTTCGCGACCAGGGTGCCGCCGGTGATCGGCGTGTTCTGGTGCGGCTTGAGGACGACCGCGTTGCCGAGGGCGAGGGCGGGGGCCACGGACTTCAGCGACAGCAGGAACGGGAAGTTGAAGGGGCTGATGACGCCCACGACGCCGACCGGTATGCGGTAGAGGCGGTTCTCCTTGCCGTCGGTCGGCGAGGGGATGATGCGACCCTCGGGACGCAGCGCCAGGTGGACCGACTCGCGCAGGAACTCCTTGGCGAGGTGGAGTTCGAAGCCGGCCTTCAGATGCGTGCCGCCGAGCTCGGCGATGATCACCTCGGTGATCTCCTGCTCGCGCTCCTCGATCAGGCGCAGGGCCTTCTCGAACACGGCGCGGCGCGCGTAGGGGTTGGTCTCGGCCCAGGTCTTCTGGGCGGCGGCGGCCGCCTTGTATGCCTGGTCCACCTCGTCGGCCGTGGCTATGGTGATCGACGCGAGCTTCTCGCCGTCGTACGGGTTGAAGTCGATGATGTCCCAGGAGCCCGTGCCCTGGCGCCACTCACCACCGATGTACTGCTGAGCAAGATCGGTGAAGTAGGACGACATGTGATCCCTCAATCCCTTGCAGCCGAGGCGGACAGCCCGATCCCGTCGCGATCGATCACGTCTCGATGTGATCACGCGTCATCGTACTGGCGTTTCAAGGGAGTTGGAGAACAACTCAAGAGACCCTGTGAAGACTCACAGTCATGATGTGAAGAGTTCAGGACAGCTGGAGCAGGCCCCGGAGCAGATCGCGGCTCTCCGCCGGGGAGGGGCTGTCCTGCTGGAGTTGCTGCAGCGCCGTCTCGTACTGGGCGACGTCCTCTCTCTTGTCCAGATACAGCGCGCTGGTGAGCTGCTCCAGGTAGACGACGTCGGAGAGGTCGGACTCGGGGAAGCTGAGCACCGTGAAGGCGCCGCTCTCGCCGGAGTGCCCGCCGAAGCTGAACGGCATGACCTGGAGCCGCACGTTGGGCCGCTCCGAGATGTCGATGAGGTGCTGGAGCTGACCGCGCATCACCTCGCGGTCGCCGTACGGCCGGCGCAGCGCGGCCTCGTCGAGGACGCAGTGGAACTCGGGCGCGTTCTCCGCGACCAGGTACTTCTGGCGTTCCATGCGCAGCGCCACGCGCTTTTCGATCTCGGCGTCGCTGCCGTCCTTCATCCCGCGCGCGACGACCGCGTGCGCGTACGCCTCGGTCTGCAACAGACCGTGCACGAACTGGACTTCGTAGGACCGGATGAGGTGGGCCGCGCCCTCCAGGCCGACGTAGGTGGGGAACCAGCTGGGGAGGACGTCCGAGTAACTGTGCCACCAGCCCGCGACGTTGGCCTCTTTGGCGAGGGAGAGGAGGGACTCGCGCTCCTGCTCGTCCGTCACCCCGTACAGCGTCAGCAGGTCCTCTACGTCACGCGCCTTGAAGCTCACTCGCCCCAGCTCCATACGGCTGATTTTCGACTCCGACGCCCTGATGGAGTATCCGGCCTTCTCACGTGTGATCCCGTGCGCCTCGCGCAACCGCCTGAGATGCGAGCCCAGCAGCATTCGCCTCACCACCGACCCACTTGATTCACCGGCGCCCACGTTCGTCAGCCTCCCCAAGGTCTTCAGGGGCCGAAGTCTGCCACTAAACCACTCCGATCCGCACTCGTGCGGTTACAGAAAGGGAAAGTCTCAGAGGGTGGACCACAGGAAATGATCAGTCAGGACACAACAAGAGGGAAGCAAGAGGGAAGAAGGTGGCGGAAGAAATGATCGGGAAGCGGTAGGTCCAGGTCCATTTCGGGCGCGTGCACGTGCATCTGCCCTTGCATCTGCCTTACGCATCAGAAACCATGGTCCCGCGCCACCGCTGCATCGCAACGACCGCGAACACCCGGGAGTGCCTCGCATGGGGACGAATGGATCGACCATGCTCGAACCCTTACGGCAGGGACTTCCCCCCCTCGATCCCTCGGCCGTGTCCAACGCCGCGTCCTGCGCTCTGCCCGCCCGCTACGAAGCGGTGCGCGAGGCAAGGCAGTTCACCCGCGGCACGCTGGGCCAGTGGGAGATCGGCGACCGCTTCGACGACGTATGCCTCGTGGTCTCCGAACTCGTCACCAACGCACTGCGGCACGGGCTTCCCGCGAACACCCCGCGCGCCGCGGGCCAGGAGCCGCCCGTACGGCTGCACTTGATGCGGTGGACCGAGCGACTGGTGTGCGCGGTGCGGGACCCGAGCCACGACAGCCCGGTCGCGCGCGAGGCGGAGGACTTCTCGGCGGAGTCGGGGCGCGGACTGTTCCTGGTCGACTCCTTCGCCGACAGCTGGGGCTGGCACCCGCTGGCGGGCACACTCAGCGGCAAGGTGGTCTGGGCGCTGTTCCGGCTGCGCACGGACTCACGGGGTCCGCTGGTGGAACTGGCCGACTGAAGAACCGCGGCGCTTTTCGACGCCGCGGTTCTACGCGCGTTACAGCCCGCGAACAGGCTGTAACCCTTGGTAATGCGCCTGATGTCGCGCCCCCGGTGGCGCGCCTGGCAACGCGCCTTGCGACACCCCTGGTGACTTCCTCAGCGGTATTCCCTTCAGCTGCCGACCAGGTGGTCGAACTCACCGTCCTTGATGCCTAGCAGCATCGCCTCGATCTCGGCGCGTGTGTAGACGAGTGCGGGCCCGTCGGGGAACCGCGAGTTCCGCACGGCCACCTCACCGCCGGGCAGGCGGGCGAACTCCACGCAGGAACCCTGCGAGTTGCTGTGCCGGCTCTTCTGCCAGGCCACCCCGTGCAGCTCCTTCGCTGCCATGCCGTTGTACACGTCGTCCACGCCGTACACGTCGCGGTCCACAGGTCGCTCCCCGGGTGGTGCATTGGCTGATGTGACCACTGATGCAGTGGTCAACTGCTCCGGATCATAGCTTCGTTCACGTGCTGATGCATGAGCGGATGCACGGGCAGATGCACGTGCACGCGGGGTGTTCCTGCGATTACACCTTTTAGGGCCGGAAGGTTGCCCCGCGTACCAGTTGAGACGCACAACAGGGCAATCGTGTTCCCTTCCTCGAACGGCTCGATGTTCCCCCAGGTCAGATGGGCGGCCGGCGCACGGCTAACGCGCCGAGGACGAGTACGGCAGGAGGGCCATCTCGCGGGCGTTCTTGATCGCGCGGGCCAGCCGCCGCTGCTGCTGGGACGTCACGCGGGTGACGCGGCGGCTGCGGATCTTGCCACGGTCGGAGATGAACTTCCGCAGCAGGTCGGTGTCCTTGTAGTCGATGTACGTGATCCCGGCCTGGTCCAGGGGGTTGGGGCGGGACGTGACGGGCTTGCGGTCGAGGCGGCGGGCCATGGTCGGTCAGACCTCCAGGAAGGTGTCGAAGGGGCGGGGCAGTCGCGCCCAGGCGTCACGCCCGGCGGCGTACTCGGTGTCGGTCAGCAGGCAGGACTCCAGCAGCCGCTCCAGCCCGTCGCGGTCCAGTCCGGGCGAGATGAACACCAGGTGCTGGCAGCGGTCGCCGTGCTCCGGGTGCCAGTCGATCGCGGCGGCGGCCCGGTGCACCGGCGGGACCATCTCCCAGGCCGCGTCCGGCAGCGAGGCTAGCCAGGGGCCGGCGGTCTCCACACAGAGCGCGCCGCCCGCCGCGTCCCAGTGCAGCAGCGTGTCCGGGCGGTCGGCGAGCCAGAACCGCCCCCGGCTGCGCGCGGCCGCGCAGGTCAGGTCCTCCAGCGCCGCGTAGAGCCGCTCGGGGTGGAACGGGCGGTGGCGGTGCCAGACGAGTGTGGCTACGCCGTGGGCGTCGGCGTCCGTCGGGAGGAGGGCGCATGCGGGGTGCTGTGCGGCGGCTGCGGTGTCCGGGTCGAAGCCGGCGAATGCGGCGATGGTCAGGGGGGTGGCGCCTACTGGGG
>NZ_VJZC01000477.1 GCF_009377185.1 Streptomyces spongiae | reverse complement strand
GGTTCGGGTGGCTGTGGGCGGCGTACGGGGTCAGTTCGTTCGGCACGTGGCTCGCGTTCGACGCGTTCCCCCTGATCGCGGTCCTGGTGCTGCACGCCGGGCCCACGCAGGTCTCGGCGCTCGCCGCCGCGGGGCTGGCCGTGGGGGCGGTGCTGGCGGTGTCGCTCGGCCCGTGGGTGGAGTCCCGTCGTAAACGGCCGGTGATGATCGCGATGGACCTGGTCCGGTTCGCGGCGCTGCTGAGCGTCCCCGCCGCGTTCGCACTGGGCCTGCTGAGCTTCGTCCAGCTCGTGGTCGTGTCGGTCGTGGTCGCCGCGGCCGACATCATCTTCAACGCGGCCGCCGGGGCGTGTCTGAAGGCACTCGTACCGCCGGAGGACCTACTCGTCGCGAACGGGCGGTTCGAGGCCACGGCCTGGACCACCACCATGCTCGGACCGCCCCTCGGCGGAGCGGCGATCGGGATGTTCGGCCCGGTGATGACCGTGGTGGCCAACGCGGTGAGCTACCTGCTCTCGGCGGTGGGGATCGGCGCGATCGGGGGCGGGGAGCCGCGCCCCGCACCCACCGGAAAGGTGCTTGAACAGGCGGACGGGCTTGAACAGTCCGACGGGCCTGAACAGTTGGACGGGCCTGAACAGGCGTCGCGCCCCCGCGTCGCCGACCTCCTCGACGGATGGCGGTACATCCTGACCGACCCCGCGCTGCGCCCGCTGTTCCTCAACACCGTGCTGGTCAGCGGCCTGATCATGGCGACCGCACCGCTCCTGGCCGTCCTCATGCTCGGCCACCTGGGGTTCGCGCCCTGGCAGTACGCGCTCGCCTTCTCGGCGCCCTGCATAGGCGGGCTGATCGGCTCGCGGCTGTCCCGTCGGCTCGTCACGCGGTTCGGGCAGCACAGGGTCATGCTCACCGCCGGGACGTTGCGCGCGTGCTGGTCGCTCGGGCTGGCCTTCGTCGGTCCCGGCACCCCGGGTCTCGTCCTCGTCATGGCCGTCGAGCTGGGGCTGATCACCTGTATGGGCGTGTTCAACCCGGTGTTCGCCACCCAGCGGCTGGAGCGGACACCGACGGAACGGGTCGCCCGCACGCTCACCGCGTGGTCGGTCACCAGCAAGGCCACCATCGCGTCCCTGACCGCCCTGTGGGGGGTGCTGGCCGCCCTCGTCGGCACCCGTACGGCCATCGGGACCGCGGGTGCCCTGCTCCTCGCCACTCCGCTCCTTCTGCTGCTCCTGCCGTCCGGCCACGGGCACGCACAGAGCCCCGCACGGCATCCGTACCGTACGGGGCTCTGAAGCGCGGGAAAGCCTGCGGGTTACGAGGCGGTCGATTCGGCTGGGCGGATCCACAGTCGCTGTCCGATGGCAGCGGCCTGCTGAACGATCCGGTTGACGGAGGCGGCGTCCACGACGGTGCTGTCCACGGGCGTGCCGTCGACGTCGTCGAGTCGCATGATTTCGAAGCGCATGGCTTCTCCCTTCGTCTGGTCATCCTCCTGAAGGAGAACTACTGGTGCTGGAGCGCGGGACGTTGCTGGCCCGTCTTCCCAAGGAAGTCAACGGGATGCGTGTTACAAACATTCCCTACGCTAAGGAAATTTTTCGAGAAGCTAATTACTCGCAGGTGAGCGGCTTGCCCGGAGCGAGTGCCACCGGGTGAAGAGGGCGCCGGGTGAAGAAGACTGATTGGGACCGGTTGTGTTCGCAGCGTGACCGCCGGGACAATGTATGCATATGAACGACGACGACCTCACGGCGCTCGGCGCCCGCATCGACCGCACGAACGAGCTGCTCCAGCGCATGCTCGCCGAGGTGGCGAAGACGCCCTCGACGCATGCGATCTTCGTCGACGCGGGCTACCTCTACGCGGCCGCGGGGCGGCTCGTCGCCGGAACGGAGGACCGGCGGTCCTTCGACCTGGACGCCGAGGGGCTCATCGACGCCCTCATCGACCGGGCACGCACGGTCTTCGCCGACAGCCGGCTGCTGAGGGTGTACTGGTACGACGGAGCGAGACGCCGCATCCACACGGCGGAGCAGCAGTCGATCGCGGAACTGCCGGACGTGAAGGTCCGGCTCGGCAACCTCAACGCGAACAACCAGCAGAAGGGCGTCGACTCCCTCATCCGGACCGACCTCGAGTCCCTGGCCCGCCACCGCGCCATCAGCGACGCGGCGCTCCTCGGCGGGGACGAGGACCTGGTGTCGGCGGTCGAGGCGGCCCAGGGCTACGGAGCGCGGGTCCATCTCTGGGGCATCGAGGCGCCCGAGGGCCGCAACCAGGCGGAGCCGCTGCTCTGGGAGGTCGACAGCCAGCGGACGCTCGACCTCGACTTCTTCAAGCCCTACGTGTCACGGCGGACCGCACCCACGTACGACGCCTCGACCGCCGCCCGCCCGACCCGTGAGGACGTCCGTTTCGTGGGCGCGCAGATCGCCGCGAAGTGGCTGGCGGCGCGGGGTCGGGAGACGGTGGCGGAACTGCTGCCCGGGCATCCGTATCTGCCGGGCTCGGTGGACCAGGACCTGCTCGTGGAGGCGGAAGGGCTGTTGCAGTACTCCCTGCGAGGACAGGCCGACCTGCGGCGGGCGCTGCGGGACGGCTTCTGGGAGCATCTGCAGGCGCAGTTCTAGCCAGTACTGCGGGGGTGCTGGAGCTGGGTGCCGTCCCAGAACTCGACGAACGCCCGGGCCGTCGCCTCCGGCCGGTCCGCGTTGGGTGAGTGCTCGGCTCCGTGGATGACGGTGCGGTGCGCGTGGAGCCGTACGGCCATGTCGTCGAGGAGGGGGACGGGCCAGGTGTCGTCGCGTTCGCCGGAGAGGACGTGGACGGGGAGCCGGAGCGCGGCCAGTTCGGCGACGCGGTCGGGTTCCGTGCAGAGCTGGCGGCCCGTGGCCAGGAGCTGGGCCGGGCTGTTGCCGAGCCAGCGGTGACGCAGGGCGGCACGGTCGTCCAGACCTTCGTCGAGCGCGGGCGTGTCCGTCTCCTCGGGGGGCTCCATGGCCTGGATGGCGTCCCACACCTGGGCCATGTCCATCACGGTGAGGGCGTCCCTCAGCAGCTTCACACGTTGCTGCTGCGAGACCGAGATCTGGGCCGGACCAGAGGACATGAGGGTGAGGGAGGCGAAGGGGGCCGGATCGAGGAGTACGGCCGCTCGCGCGATCTGACCGCCGAGTGAGTGGCCGACGAGGTGCACGGGGGTGTCGCTGACCGTGGCGACCTGGGCGAGGACGTCCTGCGCCAACTCGTCCTGGGCGTACGGGGCTTCGTCGTCCTTCGGCCCCGGGGTCTCGTACTGGCCCCGTCCGTCCACGGCGATGGTCCGGTAGCCGGCGTCCGCCAGGGGCTGGTGGAGGGCGATGAAGTCCTCCTTGCTGCCGGTGAACCCCGGAAGGAGCAGCACGGTGCCCTTCTCGGCCGTACCCGCCTCGATCACGGCGAATTCCCCGCGGGGGGTACGGAGACGGTGCGCTCGCGCTCCCGGGGGCGGGGCGAAGGTGGCGGGACGGCTCATGGGGCGAGGTTATACGGGGGCACATGCCGACCGGGGCTCGGCGAAGTGTGCGACCAGCCACAGCGGACGGAGAGGGACCACCCCACTCACCCGCGATGGCAACGCCGATGGCCGCCCCCGGAAACGCCGATGGCCCGGCCCACGGAAACGCCGATGGCCCGGCCCCCGGAAAGGAGGGCCGGGCCATCAGTCGGCTGCTGTCAAGCGGCAGCGATCACGCTTCCGGGGCCTCCGCGGCGACCGCGGCCTTCCGGGTACGTCGCCGGGGCTTCACCTCGGCCTCGTCGCCGGCCTGGGCCGGGACCGAAGGCTCGGCGGCGGCAGCCTTGCGGGTACGGCGCCGTGGCTTCGTCTCCGCGGGCTCCGTGGCCTGCTCCACCGCGTCCACCACCGGCTCGGCGGCAACCGCAGCCGTGGCCTTGCGGGTCCGGCGGCGGGGCTTGGCCTCGGGGGCCGCGTCCGACTGCGCCGGGATCTCGGCCTCGGGCGCGGCCACCGCCTTGCGGGTGCGGCGGCGGGGCTTGGCTTCCGTGGCTTCGGCTGTGTCCAGGGTGGTTTCGGCGGTGGCTTGGGCCGGTGCCTCGGTGGTGGCCGCGGTCTTGCGGGTGCGGCGGCGGGGCTTGGTCTCCGTGGCTTCAGCCGTGTCCAGGGCGGTTTCGGCCGGGACCGACGGTTCGGCGGCGGCAGCCTTGCGGGTACGGCGCCGTGGCTTCGTCTCCGCGGGCTCCGTGGCCTCCTCGGCCGTGTCCACCGCCGACTCGGCGGGAGCAGCGGCCGCGGCCTTGCGCGTACGGCGTCGCGGCTTGGTCTCCGCGGGCTCCGTGACCTCTGCGACCTCTGTGACCACCGTGGGCTCCGAGGGGGCCAGGGCCGTCTCCGTGGCCTCCACCGTGTCCACCACCGACTCGGCGGCAGTCGCGGCCACCGCCTTGCGGGTGCGGCGGCGTCGCGGCTTCGGGGCCTCTTCCAGGGCCTCGCTCGGCTCCGTCGGAGAAACCGCCTCGGTGGTCACCGGGGCGGCCGGTTCCCGCACGGCCTGCTGGTCCGCGGAGGCGCCGACGCGGGTGCGGCGACGGCGGCGCGGGGTACGAGGCTCCGAGCCGTCCGGGGTGGCTGCGGCGCCCGTCGAACCCGTGGCGTCCGTGAGGGCCTCGGAGGCCGGGGACTCCACCGGGGCACCGGCGCGCGTACGGCGGCGGCGCCGGGACGTACGGTCCGCACGCGCCGGACGGTCCTCCGAGGGGCGGGCGGGACGTGCCGCACGGCCGCGCGGGCCGCGGGCGCCGGTCTCGCCCAGGTCCTCCACTTCCTCGGCCTCCAGGCCCGCACGGGTGCGCTCGGACCGGGGGAGGACACCCTTGGTGCCCTCGGGGATGCGGAGCTCCTCGAACAGGTGCGGGGAGGTGGAGTAGGTCTCCGGCGGGTCGTTGAACGTGAGCTCCAGCGCCTTGTTGATCAGCTGCCAGCGCGGGATGTCGTCCCAGTCGACGAGCGTGATCGCCGTACCCGACGCGCCCGCGCGGCCCGTACGGCCGATGCGGTGCAGGTACGTCTTCTCGTCCTCGGGGGACTGGTAGTTGATGACGTGGGTGACGCCCTCGACGTCGATGCCGCGGGCCGCCACGTCGGTGCAGACGAGGACATCCACCTTGCCGTTGCGGAAGGCCCGCAGCGCCTGCTCGCGGGCGCCCTGGCCGAGGTCGCCGTGGACCGCGCCGGAGGCGAACCCGCGGCGCTGGAGCTGCTCGGCGATGTCCGCGGCCGTGCGCTTGGTGCGGCAGAAGACCATCGCCAGGCCGCGGCCCTCGGCCTGCAGTATGCGGGCGACCATCTCCGGCTTGTCCATGGAGTGGGCGCGGTAGACGTGCTGCGCCGTGTTCGCGACCGTCGCGCCGTGGTCGTCCGGAGCCGTGGCCCGGATGTGCGTGGGCTGCGACATGTAGCGACGGGCGAGACCGATGACCGCGCCCGGCATGGTGGCCGAGAAGAGCATGGTCTGGCGCCTGGCCGGAAGCATGTTGATGATCTTCTCGACGTCGGGCAGGAAGCCCAGGTCGAGCATCTCGTCGGCCTCGTCGAGCACCAGGCACCGTACGTGCTTCAGGTTGAGCTTCTTCTGGCCGGCGAGGTCCAGCAGACGGCCCGGCGTGCCGACGACCACGTCGACGCCGACCTTGAGCGCCTCCACCTGGGGCTCGTACGCCCGGCCGCCGTAGATGGCCAGGACGCGTACGTTACGGACCTTGCCCGCGGTCAGCAGGTCGTTCGTGACCTGGGTGCAGAGCTCGCGGGTGGGGACGACGACCAGTGCCTGCGGGGCGTCGGTGAGGTCCTCGGGCCGGGCGCGGCCGGCCTCGACGTCGGCGGGGACGGTGACGCGCTCGAGGAGCGGGAGGCCGAAGCCCAGCGTCTTGCCGGTGCCGGTCTTGGCCTGGCCGATGACGTCGGTGCCGGAGAGGGCGACCGGGAGTGTCATCTCCTGGATGGGGAAGGGGGTGGTGATGCCGACGGCTTCCAGGGCCTCGGCAGTCTCGGGAAGGATCCCGAGTTCTCGGAACGTAGTCAGGGTGCTGCCTCTTCTGTGTGGGCGGTGCGAGGCGAGCGCGGGGGTCGTGTCGGACCGTGCCAGGGGGACGTCGGCCGCCTCACGGGCTGACCGTGGGGCACGGGACCACTGCCGACGCTCTAGCGCTCGAACCGCTGAGGGTCCCTCCGGACTCCGTACGAACACTGCCGTACGACCCAGGAGGGCTGTCGGGTCGGAGCCGATCGGGCCACCGACCGGGCATCCTCATACGTGCGGCCCGTCGAATATTCGGCAGGCGCATTACCACCATACCCCGGAATCACGCACATGCGATGGCCGATTTGGTCACGTAGTCGTCGTCACAGTGATTGACCAGGGACTTACGGCGCACAGCGAGCGAGCTATTGTGCGCTGCATGACGACGTCTGACAAGCCTGACCACGCTGCCGACACCGCCACCGAGACCTCCGCCGACACCGCCGACACCGCCGAAACCGTCGAGACCGTCGAGCACACCGGGGTAGCCGCCCAGGACTGGGAGCGGGCCTCCACCGACCCGCAGTACCGCGCCGCGGTCGTGGACCTGCTCGGAGCGCTCGCGTACGGGGAACTGGCGGCGTTCGAGCGGCTCGCGGAGGACGCCAAGCTGGCGCCGACGCTGGCGGACAAGGCCGAGTTGGCCAAGATGGCGTCGGCGGAGTTCCACCACTACGAGAAGCTGCGCGACCGGCTCACCGAGATCGGCGAGGAGCCGACGCGGGCGATGGAGCCGTTCGTGGCCGCGCTCGACGGCTTCCACAAGCAGACGGCGCCCTCGGACTGGCTGGAGGGCCTGGTCAAGGCGTACGTCGGCGACTCGATCGCCAGCGACTTCTACCGTGAGGTCGCGGCCCGCCTCGACTCGGACACGCGCGGGCTGGTGCTCGCCGTGCTCGACGACACGGGGCACGGAGGCTTCGCCGTCGAGAAGGTGCGCGCAGCGATCGACGCGGACCCGCGCGTGGGCGGCCGGCTCGCGCTGTGGGCGCGGCGGCTGATGGGTGAGGCGCTGTCGCAGTCCCAGCGGGTGGTCGCCGACCGGGACGCGCTGTCGACGATGCTCGTCGGCGGGGTCGCGGACGGGTTCGACCTCGCCGAGGTCGGCAAGATGTTCTCGCGGATCACCGAGGCGCACACCAAGCGGATGGCTGCGTTGGGCCTCGCGGCCTGAGCGGGGTTCGCCCGAGCGCCGTGGGGGTTTGTGTGTGGGGGCGGCTGCGGGCTCGTTGTGGCTGGTCGCGCCCACGCGGCGGAGCCGCACATTGTGACAGCCCCGCGCCCCTGAAAAAACAGGGGCGCGACCTAAGCGGTCCCGGTTCTGCGGTCGGCGGCCGGCCTTACGCCGTCGCCGACCGGCGCCGAAATCGCTCCGCGGGGCGGAGCAGCAGGGACAGTGAGGCCACGGAGACGATCAGTGCGCCGGTGAGGACGACCAGCAGGTGCCCGGATCCCAGCGCGCTGTGGGTGAGGAACGCGCCGAAGAGCGCCCCGGCGGCACCGGTCGGCAGGACCAGCGTGCGGGACGGCAGGCGGTGCGGCAGCCGGTGAAGGGCCGCCCACGCCAGGGCGAGACCGAGCATCGCGGAGCCGAGCGCTTCCAAGAACATGATGGGTCCCTCCCGCACGGCATTGAGCAGATCGGTCTGTGCCCGTCTTACCCCTGACCTGCGGAAGGCAATCATCGTTTGTGGGGGAGATGTGCTCCGTCTGTGCGGTTCTGACTGCGGGCGGAGTAACGTCCGGGC
>NZ_VJZC01000476.1 GCF_009377185.1 Streptomyces spongiae | reverse complement strand
GTCCATCGGGGGCCGGGCAGGGGTAGTGGGGCGTTCGCCTGCGTCCGTGTTCGTCCTCCTTCGTCATGTCGGTCGGTGTCCGTCCGCCTGCGTCCGCCTCCCCAGCGCCAGGGTCTCCGGGCGCAGTGCACCCGATCCACAACGGCCTTCTGAGCCGACGGAGTTCCCGATCTTCACTCCCTCGGGTGAGCGTGGGCCTTGATCCCCTCTCCGGCCTGCTCGTCCGTGTTTCCGTAGCCGCGTCGCTCATCCTGCTGTACAGAACGGAGCACATGGATGACCGAGCTCATGACGGTGGTTCAGTACGGCGGCCCTGTGCTGGCCATGGGGGCCGCGTCGCTGGGCGCCGCCATTCTGGCTTCCGCCCGCGACAGAGTCGCCGACAGCGTCGTCACCCGTGGCCACGCCCTCCTGGAGCAGACCCTGCGGCACCGCCGGAAGGGCGAGGAGAGCGGAGAAGGGGACAGCGCGCTCACACGCGACGAGACTGTCGAGCACGGGGAGCACGGGGAGCGCAGGGAGTACGACGAGCACGAGGACGTTCTCGCTCAACTGTCGTCCGACGAGCGGGAGCTGGTGGACGCCGCGGCGGGGCAGTCGGCCGGTGTCGTGCTGGCCGTCGGTGACGGTTCGGTCGCTCTCGACAAGCTCACCGTGCACGGCGGAAACGTCACCATCGGCGGTACCGGGACCGGAACCGGAACCGGAACCGGAACCGGGACCCTCGGGCAGGACTCCCCGTGACGAAAACCGCCGAAGAGTCCGACACCGGTCGCCCGAGCCGATCCACCATTGCCCGCGGTCCGGGTGCCGTTTCCGTCGGGAGCATCTTCGTGGTCATCGGGGAAGCGGTGGCGAAGGCCCTCGGCTCCCCGGCGGGGCGGATGTGGAACTGGGCCTCCTTCCTCCTGGTCCTCACCCTGACCTCCGTAGCGATCATCCGAAGTCCTGGAGGGCCGGGCGGCGAGTCCACCGGAGTCCTCCTGATGTGTGGCCTGGCGTTCCTGGCATCCCTCTGGCGGGCGGTCGGCGTCGGACGGCTGGACTCCGGGTCGCATGTGGGGAGGCGCGCGACCGTGTCCGCGCTCTCCCTCACGCTCGCCATCTCGGGGCTGGCGTGGAGTGAGGAGCTGCGCGTTCACGGCGACGTGGACGTCAGGGGCCGTACGTCCATCTCGCCGGCCGACTCGCTGGAAAGCGGCACCACCGCTGCCGTAAGCGTCGACCGTGCCCCGACCCGCGCCCGTCTGCGCGTGACATTCGCGGTGACCGACGCTCTGCCGGCAGCTCAATCGTGTACGCCGGACACGCGGCTGGATGTCGGAGCGGCCGCGGACCCGCACAGCGCGTACCGGGGTGTCCGCTCCGGCTCAGCCGTCGACATCCCTCTCGGCGGGCAGCGCCCGCACATTCGACTCCGGGTCACACTCCGCACCGACCCGGGCTGCAGCATGAACGTGTCGATTGCCGAGGCCGTCCTCCATGACTGACGACGATAAGGGCCGGACCGCACCGATGAAGCCCACGAAGATCTGGAAGGCGCGGCGCGTGGCACTGGTGGCGGCGTGTCTGTCGCTGGCCGTGGTCGCCTTCGGCTGTGCGAAGCGCGAGGAGGCGCCCGGGTTCCTGGGCACGACCCGTATCAGTCCCGCCATGCACAATGACATGCCGGGCCTGTCGTACAAGACCCGTTACCCCCAGTCCGGCTTCGAGGTGCAACTGCTGGAGCACATCGAGGAGTGGCTGAAGGTACCGATGACCGGGTCTGCCGACGTGATGTCCCAAGATCGCGTCCAACTCCTGCGCGGAGGCATGGCGGACATGGTGGTGGCGTCCTTCTCCATCACCACGGACAGGATGAAGAAGATCGACTTCGTCGGGCCGTACGTCACGACGCGGCAGGGATTCCTGGTCGGGAAGAAGGGCTCGCACATCGCGACGCGGGACGATCTGCGCGGTACCACGGTCTGCACATGGGACGGCACCACGTCCGTCGAGCAGCTCAGGAAGCTGCACATCGAGCCCCTCGTCCTTCAGGACGTCGCCAGCTGCGTCGAGGAACTCCGGGCGGGCCGGGTCGACGCGGTCAGCACGGATCAGATGATCCTCTACGGGTTCGCCGACCGATATGCCGCAGAGGGCCTGCGGGTGGTTCCGAACCTGGTCATCGGGGCTCCCCAGCACTACGGCATCGGCCTGCCCAAAGGGCATCGCGAGGACTGCGAGCGGCTGCGCGACTACGTCAAGGGCTATGTGGGCAGCAGCGAATGGGTCAACGACATCCGCTCCTCACTGCCCAAGCTCGTCGAGGCCGAGCCGGAGTGGACCAACAGCTACAAGCCGAGCGCCGAAGCCATCGACGCGCGGTCGTGCCGGGACGAGCCGAGCCCTTGAACAGCTCGGCGCCCGACCCGGACGAGACGGCCGACCGCGCCACGGACCTGCTCAGGGAGAACGGACCGTCGTCAGGGGACCGCTTCTGTTGCGCTGCGCTGGTCGGCGTGCGCCGCAAAGGGTGGTGGCGCGGACCTGGCAGCGGGTGGCGCCTGCGGTGAGAGAACTGCCTGCCGGTGGTCGAACGCGGCCGCCGGCCAGCCATGGTTGCGGCCCGTCGGTGCTGCTGTCGAGCACCGCTGCCGCGTACACCCCCTGCACCTTGTGTGCCGCCTGCACCTCGCGGGCGAAATGCCGCAGGGACTCGGAGTCCTGCGCGAACTCACGCCGGATCACCTTCAGAGCGACGGGCTGCCCGCCTCGGGTGCGGGAGAGGTGGACGCCGCCCATCCCACCCTCACCGAGCTTCTCGCGTAGCACGTACCCCGAGATCTCATCGGGATCCCCGTGGTGTGCGAAGGACGGTTTCACATTCTGCAGTGAGGGCCCCGATGTCCGCTCGTCTACGTCTCCTGGAGCACCTCGCGCGCTGCGGCGCCGAAGGCGATGACGGACTGCCAGAACGGGGCGCGGGAGGCCAGGAAGCGGTCGGGTGCGGAAGGGTCGCCCTCGATCATCGCTTCCAGCGCGCGGTACGGCGGGGTCGTCGCGTGGCGTAGTGCGTCGGCGGCGTCGGCCACTGTCTCGGGGCCCTCCAGGGACACGATCCACACGCAGTGGCGGAGCCTGCTGTACTCGTCCCGCTGGCGCTCGCGCAGCTCCGCCAGGCGGGCCCGGTCCGCCTCCGTCCCCTCGGCGGCGTGCAGGTCGGACACCTGTCTGTACAGGTCGCCGAGGCGCTGCGCCTGTTCGAGGAGGTCCGCGTACGCCGTGCGCCGCACCTCCCGACGCCGCTCCTCGCGCTGGGCCGTCGTCACCGTGTCGGCCTGGATGCGGGCCGCGCGCGTGGTGCCCCAGCTCGTGACCCAGCTGGCGAGGACGGCGGTGCCGGCGGTGAGGGTGGCTATCCAGAGTGCGTTGTCGGACATGGCGATCATCATCGTACGATGCCAAGTCCTGTCTTTCCTCAGGGAGTTGCCGGGGGCCTGGAGCCCAGCGAGCGTTCCCTGACGGCCGTCAGGTGGGCCGTGAAGACCTCCCGGGCGTCGGGAGTGAGGCTGCGCAGGGCCACCAGGGCCGTGATGATCACGTCGCACAGCTCCGCCTGGACGTCGTCCCAGGTGTGGGTGGTCCCCTTGCGCGGGTTCTGGCCCGTCGCGCCGATGACCGCCTGGGCGACCTCGCCGACCTCCTCCGACAGCTTCAACATCCGGAGCAGCAGGCCCTCTTGGCCGTCGTGGCGGCGGTTCTCGTCCAGCCAGGTGTGCAGGAGGGTGATGGAGTTCCAGAGATCGGGTTCGGGGGCGCCGGGTTCGAGGCGGTCACTCATGGGGGGAGCCTGTCATGGGCCCCGCGCGGCGAACAGACGCGCCCTTCAGCCACCCCCGGGCCCCACCCTCAGTCCTCGAACAACGGCTCCTGCTCGCCCTCCTTCTCCCTCCGCACCCTCTTGTTCCGTGCCCCCACCACCAGCGCCGTGGCTGCCGCCGTGCACGCCAGTGCCGTCGGGACCATCCAGCCGCGGTCGAAGACGTGCCGGAACGCGTGGTCCAGGGAGAGCCGGCCCGGGCCCGTGATCGCGAGTCCGGCGGCGGCCAGGCCGAGGGTCGCCGCGTACTCGTAGCCGCCCTCCGCGTTGAAGAACCCGTTGGGTGCGTGCACCGCGGCCGCGCCCGCCATGGCACCGGTGGCGGCCGCACCGGCCGCGGGTGTCGCGAGGCCCAGGGCGAGCAGCGTGCCGCCGCCCGTCTCGGCCAGCCCGGCGGCCCGCGCGCTGGCTTTGCCCGGCTCGTATCCCACGGACTCCATGAACGCGCCCGTGCCCTCGATCCCGCCCCCGCCGAACCAGCCGAAGAGCTTCTGCGTGCCGTGCGCGGCCAGCACGCCGCCCGCACCCAGACGGAGCAGCAGCAGTCCCAGATCGTGCCGGTTGAACTGGGTCATCCTTGTCGTGTTCTTCATGACGACTCCTGGAGCAAAGCGGACAACAAGTGGACGCTTCCGCGTTTCCACCGTCGCACCGATGACACCTCCCCGGCCCTCTCGCGCGGCTGATCGGGTGTCTCCGCCCCGGCGCCCCGGGTCACCACCCGTACCGCCCTCCCAGGTGGCGGGCCCCCGGCTCCGGTGTGAGGCTGACGAGCATGACCATCCAGGTAGCCAGGCTGAAGGACCCCACGGTCCGCGCCTTCGTCAGCGCCGTGAACGCGCATGACCGTGACGCCTTCCAGTCGATCCTCGCCCCGGACGCGACCATGTCCGACGACGGTTCCGACCGTGACCTCGACGACTGGACGGAGCGGGAGATCTTCTCCTCCCACGGCCACATGGACGTCGACAACGAGTCCAGGGGCGGCCGCGCCCTGATCGCCCGCTACAGCAACGACACCTGGGGCGAGATGCGCACGAGGTGGAGCTTCACCGTGGACGACGACGGCAGGATCACCCGCTTCGAGACGGGTCAGGCCTGAACCCGCCGCCCTGAAAAGGTCCTTGCCCTAGCGCGCACTCCAACTTCTAGCGTTCCCGGGCATGGAGACCATCGAGAACGACGCGACCGAGAACGACGCGACCGGGAACGACGCGACCGAGCACAAGGCGACACGCACCCTGGGACGCAGCGGCATCGAGGTCAGCGCCCTCGGCTTCGGCTGCTGGGCCATCGGCGGGGAGTGGTGGGGCGCCGACGGACAGCCCTACGGCTGGGGCAAGGTCGACGACGAGGAGTCCGTACGGGCGATCCGGCGCGCCCTCGACCTCGGGGTCACCTTCTTCGACACGGCGGACAACTACGGCACGGGGCACAGCGAGCGGCTGCTCGGCCGTGCCCTGGGCAAGCGCCGGGACGACGTCGTCATCGCCACCAAGTGGGGCAACCTCTTCGACGAGTCCACCCGGACCGCCGGCGGGCAGGACGACTCCCCGGCCCACGCCCGCCGCGCGCTGACCGCGTCCCTCGAACGCCTCGGTACCGACCACATCGACCTCTACCAGTTCCACATGAACGACGGCGACCCCGAGCGGGCGGCCGAACTGCGCGAGCTCTGCGAGGAGTTCGTACGGGAAGGGCTCATCCGCGCGTACGGCTGGAGCACCGACGACGCCGAGCGGGCCGCCGTGTTCGCCGAAGGGCCGCACTGCACGGCAGTGCAGCACGCGATGAACCTGCTGCAGGACGCGCCCGAGATCGTCGCGCTGTGCGAGGAGCTGAACCTCGCCAGCGTCAACCGCAGCCCGCTCGCCATGGGCCTGCTCACGGGCAAGCACTCCGCGGGCAAGGCGCTGGAGGCCGGGGACATCCGCAGCGCGCCGCCCGCCTGGCTGCCGGGGTTCACCGAGGGAACGGGAGCGGACGCGGACTGGCTGGAGCGCGTCGAGTCGCTGCGGGACATCCTCACCAGCGAGGACCGTACGCTCACCCAGGGCGCCCTCGCCTGGCTGTGGGCCCGCAGCCCGCGTACCGTCCCGATCCCCGGCTTCCGCTCGGTCGCCCAGGCCGAGGAGAACGCCGGCGCCCTCGCGAAAGGACCGCTCACGCCGGAACAGATGGCCGAGGTCGACCGCGTTCTCGGACGGTGAGCGGCCCTTCGAGGCCGGCCGGGGACGTCAGGAGCCCACCCGCTGCTCCGTCAGCGTCAGTTCCCCCGCCTTGATGGTCGCCAGCCGGGGCGCCCGTCGGGCGATCGACGAGTCGTGTGTGACCAGCACGAAGGTGAGGCCCTGCTCCCGCCAGAGCCCTTCGAGCAGGGCCACGATCTCGTCGCGGGTGCCCTCGTCCAGGTTGCCCGTCGGCTCGTCGGCCAGCAGTACCTTCGGCTGCTTCACCAGCGCGCGGGCGATGGCGACGCGCTGCTGCTGGCCGCCGGACATCTCGGACGGTACGTGCGTCAGCCGCTCGCCGAGTCCCACCGAGCGCAGTGCCTCGGCCGCCCGCTCGCGCCGTTCCGCCGGCTTCACGCCGAGCGGGACGAGCGCGGTCTCTACGTTCTCCTGCGCGGTCAGGGTCGGGATGAGGTTGAACGACTGGAAGATGATGCCGATCTTTTCGGCGCGCAGCCGGGTCAGCTTGGCCTCGCTGATCGTGGCGAGGTCCACGCCGTCCAGTTCGACGCTGCCCGAGGACGGGCGGTCCAGGCCGCCGATCATCTGCAGGAGGGTGGACTTGCCGCCGCCCGTGGGGCCCTGGATGACGAGCTGGTCGCCGTCCTCGATGGCGAGGTCGACGCCGCGCAGCGCCTCCACCGTCTCCTTGCCCCGCGTGTAGCGCTTGGTGACGCCGGTCAGCTTGTACATGGGGATCAGTTCTCCGTACGTAAGTAAGGGGGAGGGGCGGGACTGTTACGACACGCTCCGCAGCGCGTCCGCCGGCCGCATCCGCGACGCCCGCCAGCCGCCCATCGCCCCGGCGACCAGACCACCCGCGATGGCGAGACCCGCCGCGAGCGCGATGGTGGTGAGGGAGACCGGCGCGGACAGGGCGATGTCCAGGGTGTTGGAGGCCGCCTGCTGACCGGGACCGCCGCCACCGCCGGGACCACCCCCGCCCGGACCGCCTCCCATGCCACCACCGGTACCGCCACCGCCGCCCGCGCCCAGCTCCGCCGTGAGCGTCGGGCTGATGGCCGTCACGGCGTACGCCGCCCCCAGCCCGAGGGCGATGCCGAGCGCGCCGCCGAGCAGGCCGTTCACGATCGACTCGCCGACGACCTGGCGGGTGACCCTGCGGCTGGGCCAGCCGAGCGCCTTCAGCGTGCCGAACTCACGGACCCGGCGGGACACCGCCGACGAGGTGAGCAGCGCGGCCACCAGGAACGCGGCGGCCAGTACCGCGATCGACAGCCACTTGCCGACGCTGGTCGCGAGGTTCGAGGCCGTGGTCAGCGAACCGGAGACGGTCTCGGCGAGGTCGGCGGAGGTCGTCACCGTCGTACCGGAGATGTTCTTCTGGATCGTCGACTTGACGGTCGCGATCTGCTGCGAGTCGGTCGCCTTGACGTAGATGGTGGTGACCTTGTTCTTCGCGTCGCCCAGCGTCTGCGCCTGCTTCAGCGGCAGGTAGACGTCGGTGGCCGACTCGCTGCTGTCGGGCGTGGCGATGCCGATGATCTTGTACTTGGTGCCGGAGATCTTGAGGGTCTCGCCGACGGTGTACTTGTTCTCCTTGGCGTACGACTTGCTGACCACGGCGACCTTCGCGCCCGCCTGGGAGCTCGTGAACGCCGTGCCCTTGGTGATCTTCGAGGTGGCCAGCGGCCCGAGGTCCAGGTTCGTGACGTCGACGCCCGCGACCGAGTATGAGTTCACGCCGAAGGAGGCCCCGCCGCCCTCCACCTGCGGCTGACCGCTGCCC
>NZ_VJZC01000475.1 GCF_009377185.1 Streptomyces spongiae | reverse complement strand
GTGGAGCTGTGGGGCGGGGTCGCTGTCGTCGGGGTGAGCGTGCTCGTCACCTGGGTGCTGCATCTCTCCGGATGGGGCAAACCGCCGGGGAGGCGGCCCGCGGAACAGTGGGGGATGCGGGTGCGTGACCTCTCCGCGCGGGAGGGGCATCCCGGGTGTGTGGGGTGTCGGCTGGCCGGGCGGTGGCCGAAGGAGCCGGTGGTTGTGGTGCCTGCTGAGGCGCCGGGCAGGGTTCCCGGGGTGGCCGAGGGGAGCGCGGAGGTCGCGGGTTGATCGCGGTCGAGTCCCCCGATTTCGTGTTTCGCCAGGTCAGGGCGCGTTGTCAGTGGCAGCGCCTAGTCTCGTGAGTGATGGCACAGGCGTGGAGATGTGCGGGGCTGCGATGGGTCGGCGCGGAGCCCGTGTTGATGTGGGAAGGCGGGCGCAGGAGTGCTCTGCCACGGGGGAAGAGGGTGGCCTTTGGGGTGATGACAGGGGGTGTACGGACGTGTGTGGGAGCACGGGGGAACAGGTGTCCCACACGGGCCGTGGTGTCGGGGCGGAGCACTGGCGCGCGGTGTGAGGAGTGTGCGCGGCTGGATCGGGCACACTCCGTCGCCGCCGACACCATCGCGGACGATCCGCGGCCGTACCACGTGTATCTCGCGTGGTTCGGGCCCGGCATGGTGAAGGTGGGGATCACCGCGGTCGAGCGGGGGCCCGCGCGCCTGTTGGAGCAGGGGGCTGTCTGCTTCAGCTGGCTGGGGCGTGGACCGCTGATGGCGGCTCGGCGGGCGGAGGAGCTCCTGCGGGCCGCGCTCGGAGTGCCGGACCGGATCGCGTACGCCGACAAGCGCGTCGTACGGTCCGCGTTGCCCGAGGCCGGGGAGCGGGCGGCGGAGGTGGCGGAGTCGCACGCGAGGGCGGTGGCGCTCGACGGCTGGCCGGAGTCGTTGGAGCGAGTGCCGTGCCGGACGGTCGACCACGCCGGGGTGTTCGGGCTCGACGGGTTGCCGGGCGCCTACGGGGTGGTGAGCGAGCTGGTCGAGGGCGGGACGGTGGGCGGCACGGTGCTCGCCGTCGCCGGGCCCGATCTGCATCTGGCCACCGGGCGCGGGGTCGTCGTCCTCGACACGCGGCTGATGACGGGGTGGGAACTGGTCGCGGTCGAGGCGGGGGAACAGGGGGAACAGGAGGTACTCGCCGTGCCTGTAAGGGAGTTGACGAGGGGTGGAGGTGATGTGCAGGACGGGCTTTTCTGACGGTCCGGCGGTCCGGCGGTCCGGCGGACTCTTCCGAGACGGGCCGGCAGTGAGGGGTCGTCGGAGGCTGGCGGCAGTGAGGGGTCGTCGGAGGGCGCGGGCAGTGAGGGGGCGTCCGGGGCGTGGGCGGTGTGGCGTCGTGGGGCGTCGCTGTGTCCGGGGATCGGGCTCACCCAGCGGAAGCACAGGTTCTCGGGGTCGCACACAGCATCCGCCCGAGAGGTCGCGCCCACGGGGTGGAACGCCTGGTCAGTGTGGTGCGGCGGCGGACGGACACCGCATCGTGGACGGGGACCGGAGCAGGGCGTTCCCAGGCGTTGCCTGAGAGGCGCCTGTGAGTTTCTCAGGGAAATCACAGGTTGCCGAAAGGGCGCTCTCAGAGGGGGCCGCCATGGTTCCAGCATGACCACGACCTCGCCCCAGGGGCGCACCGAACTGCTGAGGCCGGACGGGAGCCCCGTCCGAGTGCTTGTGGTGGACGACGAGCTGTCGATCACCGAACTGCTGTCCATGGCCCTCCGCTACGAGGGATGGCAGATCCGCAGCGCGGGTGACGGGCACGGGGCGGTGCAGACCGCTCGCGAGTTCCGGCCCGATGCCGTCGTCCTCGACATGATGCTGCCGGACATGGACGGCCTGGCCGTTCTGGGGCGGCTGCGGCGTGAGCTGCCGGACGTGCCGGTTCTCTTCCTGACCGCCAAGGACGCGGTCGAGGACCGTATCGCCGGGCTCACCGCCGGTGGCGACGACTACGTCACCAAGCCGTTCAGCCTCGAAGAGGTCGTGGCGCGGCTGCGTGGGCTCATCCGGCGTTCGGGTGCGGCGGACCGGCGTTCCGACTCCGTGCTCGTCGTGGGTGACCTCACGCTGGACGAGGACAGCCACGAGGTGTCGCGGGCCGGGGAGAACATCCACCTCACCGCCACCGAGTTCGAGTTGCTGCGGTTCCTGATGCGCAACCCTCGGCGTGTGCTCAGCAAGGCGCAGATCCTGGACCGCGTGTGGTCGTACGACTTCGGTGGCCAGGCCAACGTCGTCGAGCTCTACATCTCGTACCTGCGCCGGAAGATAGACGCCGGGCGTGAGCCGATGATCCACACCCGGCGCGGCGCCGGCTACCTGATCAAGCCCGCGGCGTCATGAGCGGACGACGACGGTCGCGTACGCAGGGGCAGAGGCGAGCGAACCAGCCGCGCACGCTGCGGACGCGGCTTGTCGTCTCCGTGGTGGCGCTCGTCGCCGTGGTCGCCGCCGTGATCGGCACGGTGACGACCATCGCGCTGGGGCAGCGGCTGAACGAACAGCTGAACAACAAGGTCGACGAGAACGCCGGGCGCGTGCTGGGCCCGGACAAGCCCCGCGTCGGCGCCCCTGGCCAGGCACCCGGTTCGGGGAACCAGGGGTCCGACAACGGCTCGGCGAATGTCCAGGAGACGCCGAGCACCAAGCTGAACAAGTTCGTGACGCAGGGTCCGACGCAGTTCAACACGCTCGCCGCCTACGTGGACGGCGACGGGAAGCTCGCCAACGCCGTCGTCGCCAAGTACAAGTCGTCCGACACCACCGGCTCGGACGGCATGGAAGCCAACGAGCTCAGCGCGGCGCAGATGGCGGCGCTCGCCGGCGCGTCGAAGACCGGCATGGACACCGTGGAGATCCCGGGCCTCGGGGAGTACCGGGTCAAGTACGTCGCCAGCCGGGACGGCGTCGGCGGATACTACGTCGCCCTGCCGACCGACGAGGTCAGCAGCACGATCAACACCCTCATCCTCGTCGAGATCAGCGTCACCGGCGCCGGACTCGTGGCCGCCGGTATCGCCGGTGCCGTCATGGTCGGTGTCGCCCTGCGGCCCCTGCGCAAGGTGGCCCACACCGCGACCCGGGTCTCCGAACTCCCCCTGCACACCGGCGAGGTGACGCTCAACGAGCGCGTCCCCGAGTCCGAGACCGATCCGCACACCGAGGTCGGGCAGGTCGGGGCGGCCCTCAACCGCATGCTCGACCATGTCCACGGCGCCCTCCACTCACGTCAGCAGAGCGAGATGCGGGTGCGGCAGTTCGTCGCCGATGCCAGTCATGAGCTGCGTACGCCGCTCGCCTCCATCCGCGGGTACGCCGAGCTGACCAGGCGAGGAAGAGAAGAGATCGGGCCCGACACCCGGCACGCGCTCGGGCGGATCGAGTCCGAGTCCGGGCGGATGACGTTGCTCGTCGAGGATCTGCTGCTGCTCGCTCGGCTCGACGCCGGGCGGCCGTTGCAGTTCGAGCAGACCGACCTCATCCCGCTCGTCGTGGACACCATCAGCGACGCACGGGCCGCCGGACGCCAGCACAACTGGCGCCTCGACCTGCCCGACGAGCCCGCGCTCGTGTCGGCCGACGCCGCACGCCTGCAGCAGGTCCTCGTCAACCTGCTCGCGAACGCCCGTACGCACACACCACCCGGTACGACGGTCACCGCGCGCGTGCAGCGGCGCGGGCCGTGGATGTGTGTGGACGTCGAGGACGACGGGCAGGGCATCCCGCAGGATCTGCTGCCGCACGTCTTCGAACGGTTCGCGCGCGGCGACTCGTCGCGCTCGCGTTCCTCCGGATCGACCGGTCTGGGCCTCGCCATCGTGCAGGCCGTCGCGGACGCGCACGGCGGTGCCGTGACCGTCGACAGTGTGCCCGGGCGGACCATTTTCACGGTTCACCTGCCCGCCCTTGCCCGGCCGTTGCCTTCGCTTGACCAGGCAACGAACTGGCAATCGGACTCACAGGCACAGCACAGCACCACCACATGGGTAGAACAGGGCGCTTGACGAGAGTCGTTCGCATGCGAACCGACTCTTCTCCCGGCAACCTGCCGGCGCGGGAGCACCTCCCGGCCGGCGACGCCGGTACGCCTGTCCTGGACGTAGTGATCCCCGTCTACAACGAGGAGAAGGACCTCCAGCCGTGCGTCCGCAGACTGCACGAGCACCTGGCGCGCACGTTCCCGTACGCGTTCCGCATCACGATCGCGGACAACGCGTCGACGGACACCACCCCGCAGGTGGCCGCGCGGCTGGAGGCGGAGCTCCCGGAGGTCATGTCCTTCCGGCTGGAGCAGAAGGGGCGCGGGCGGGCCCTGCGGACGGTGTGGTCCGCGTCCGACGCGCCGGTCCTCGCCTACATGGACGTGGACCTGTCCACCGACCTCAACGCGCTGCTGCCGCTGGTGGCGCCGCTGATCTCGGGTCACTCCGACCTGGCGATCGGCTCCCGGCTCAGCCGCAGCAGCAGGGTGGTGCGCGGCCACAAGCGGGAGTTCATCAGCCGCGCGTACAACCTGATCCTCCGAGGCTCGCTGCAGGCCCGTTTCTCGGACGCCCAGTGCGGCTTCAAGGCCATACGCCGTGACGTCGCCCAGATCCTGCTGCCGCTGGTGGAGGACACGGGCTGGTTCTTCGACACCGAGATGCTGGTCCTCGCCGAGCGCGCGGGCCTTCGTATACACGAGGTGCCGGTCGACTGGGTCGACGACCCGGACTCGACGGTGCACATCGTGAAGACCGCGACCGACGACCTCAAGGGGGTGTGGCGGGTGGGGAGGGCCCTGGCCACCGGCTCGCTGCCGTTGGACCGGCTCGCCCGGCCCTTCGGGGACGACCCCCGCGACCGCGAGATCCAGGACGTGCCGCGCGGTCTCGCCCGCCAGCTCGTCGGGTTCTGCGTGGTGGGCGGCTTGTCGACGCTCTTCTACCTGCTGCTCTACAGCGGCTTCCGTCCGTTCATGGGCTCGCAGTTCGCCAACGCGCTCGCCCTGCTCGTCTCGGCGATGGCCAACACCGCGGCCAACCGGCGCCTGACCTTCGGTGTACGCGGCCGGGACCATGCGGTGCGGCACCAGGCCCAGGGCCTGGTGGTGTTCGGCATCGGGCTCGCCCTCACCAGCGGCTCGCTCGCCGCCCTGAACGCGGCGACGAGCAGCCCCTCGCACTCCACGGAACTGGCGGTCCTCATCGCCGCCAACCTCGCGGCGACGGTGCTGCGGTTCCTGCTCTTCCGGGCCTGGGTGTTTCCCGACCGGCGTGACGATGCCCCGGCGGCCTCCACCGTGGTCGCCTCCCACAACCCGTCCTCGCCGACGTACGGGACGGCCTCCACGTCGGCCTCGGCGCCGACTGCCTCGCCGTACGTCACCACCCCTTACTCCACATCCCAGTTCCGCGCCGGTGACGCCGCGGACCGCACCTGGGCGGACGCGACCATCCAGCTGCAGCCGGTGCGCCCGCACGATCACGATTCGAGGAACGCGCGATGACCACGCAGTACGACACGACACCCCAGCAGGGGGTGAGTCCCGCCGCGCCGGCCTGGGGGCCGCCCACCAGAACGGCGGTTCAGGAGCCGGTGGTTCCTGAGGCCCCTCGTACCCCGACCGCTCCCGACGCCGGCCAGCCCAAGGAGCCCTTCGCGCGCCGCCTGTGGCGTGGCCGGCCCGAGGACCACCGCTGGGTGCGCCCGGCGTTCCTCCTCACGCTGCTGGTGATCGGCGGCCTCTACACCTGGAACCTCGCGGCCTCCGGGTACGCCAACTCCTTCTACTCGGCGGCCGTTCAGGCGGGCAGCCAGTCCTGGAAGGCCTTCTTCTTCGGCTCCCTCGACTCGGCCAACGCCATCACGGTCGACAAGCCCCCGGCCTCGCTGTGGCCGATGGCCCTGTCGGTGCGGGTCTTCGGTCTCAACTCCTTCGCGATCCTGTTCCCGCAGGTCCTGATGGCCGTCACCACCGCCGCTGTGCTGTGGGCGTCCGTCCGCCGCCGGTTCGGCGCCGCGGCCGGTTTCCTCACCATGGCGGTCTTCGCGCTGACGCCCGTCGCCGCCCTGATGTTCCGCTTCAACAACCCGGACGCGGCCCTCGCGCTGCTGATGGCCGCCGCGGTCTACTGCACGCAGCGCGCCATGGAGAAGGCCCAGACGAAGTGGCTGGTGTGGGCCGGTGTCGCCATCGGCCTCGCCTTCCTGGTCAAGACCCTCCAGGCCTTCCTGATCCTGCCGGTCCTCGCGCTGGTGTACGTGGTCTTCGCGCCGGCCGGTTGGAAGAAGCGCGTCGGCCAGGTGCTGCTCGCCGGGCTCGCGATGGTGGTCGCGGGCGGCTGGTGGGTCGCGATCGTCGAGCTGTGGCCGGCGTCCTCCCGCCCCTACATCGGCGGCTCACAGAACAATTCCTTCCTGGAGCTGACCTTCGGTTACAACGGCCTCGGCCGCATCAACGGCGAGGAGACCGGCAGCGTCGGAGGCGGCGGTGGCGGCGGCGGTGGCAACTGGGGCGAGACCGGCTGGGACCGGATGTTCAGCTCCAGCATCGGCGGCCAGATCTCCTGGCTGATCCCGGCCGCGCTGATCATGCTGGTGGCGGCCCTGTGGATGACGCGGAAGGCCAAGCGCACCGACACCGCCCGGTCCGCCTTCCTCCTCTGGGGTGGCTCGCTGCTGATCACCATGGTGGTCTTCAGCTTCATGCAGGGCATCTTCCACGAGTACTACACCGTGGCCCTCGCTCCCTACATCGCGCCGCTGATCGGTATGGGCGCGGCGGTCTTGTGGGAGGAGCGCGGTAAGGCATGGGTGTCGCTGACGCTGGCGGGCGCGATGACGGCGACCGCGGTGTGGGGGTACGTCCTCCTCAACCGCTCCTCCGACTACCTGCCCTGGCTGAAGTGGCTCGTGCTCGTCGGCGGTCTCGTCGCCGCGCTGGGCCTGGTCTTCGTCAACAAGCTCGGTCGCCGGTTGACCATGGGTGTCCTGGGCCTGAGCTTCGTCGCGGCGCTGGCCGGTCCGACGGCCTACACGCTCACCACGCTGAACGAGGGCCACACCGGTTCGATCGTCACGGCCGGTCCGGCGGTCGCGGGCGGTCGCGGTGGTCCCGGTGGCGGTGGCGGTGGCGGCATGGGTGGCGGCCCCGGTGGGGGCGGAGGCTTCCCGGGCGGCCAGAACCAGCAGGGTCAACAGGGTCAGGGTCAGCAGAACGGTCAGCAGGGCGGTCAGAACGGTCAGATGGGCCAGCCCCCGACCGGCGGCAACGGCGGCGGCTTCCCCGGCGGCGGCCAGAACCAGCAGGGCCAGGGGCAGCAGAACGGCAACGGCTCCACCCAGAACCAGCAGGGCGGCCCCGGCGGTCAGACCGGCGACGGCGGCGGCATGGGCGGCGGTGGCGGTGTGGGCGGTCTGCTCAACGGCGCGTCCGTCAGCTCCGAGGCCAAGGAACTCCTGGAGAAGAACGCGAGCGACTACACCTGGGCCGCTGCGGCCATCGGCGCCCAGAACGCCGCGAGCTACCAGCTCTCCACCGGCGAGCCGGTGATGGCGATCGGCGGCTTCAACGGCACCGACCCGTCCCCGACGCTGGCCGAGTTCAAGAAGTACGTGGAGGACGGCAAGATCCACTACTTCATCTCCAGCGGCAGCGGAGGCGGTATGGGAGGCAGCAGCAACGGCACATCCTCGCAGATCAGCTCCTGGGTCCAGGAGAACTTCAAGGAGGTCACGGTGGGCAACTCCACCTTCTACGACCTGACGCAGCCGACGAGCGGCGACTGATCGTTCGGGTTCGTTCGGGTTCGTTCGGGTCTTCTCAAGGGCGGTGGCCCGGGGCACAAAGCCT
>NZ_VJZC01000474.1 GCF_009377185.1 Streptomyces spongiae | reverse complement strand
CGGTGACGGTGGGGCGTGCGGGGGAGTACGAGGATGTCGAGTCCGTCCAGGGAACGACGGTCCTCGTCGAACGGGACGGGGCCGGTGTCGGCACCCTCACCTTCACCGACCGCCTCCGTCGCGATGCCCCCGGGGCGGTGTCCGCGCTCACCGCCGTCACCGGCACGGCTCCCGTCCTGCTCACCGGCGACAACCGGGCCGCCGCCGCGCAGGTCGCCACGGACACCGGCATCACCGATGTGCGTGCCGGTCTCCTGCCGGAGGGCAAGGTGGACGCCGTACGGGACCTTCAACGCGGTGGGCGCAAGGTGCTGTTCGTCGGCGACGGCGTCAACGACGCGCCGGCGCTGGCCGCGGCGCATGCCGGCGTGGCGATGGGACGGGGTGGGGCCGACCTGGCGCTCGAGACGGCGGACGCGGTTGTCGTGCGCGACGAGCTGACCGCGATTCCGGCGGTCGTACGGCTGTCCCGGGCGGCGCGTCGACTGGTCGTCCAGAACCTGGTGATCGCCGGGACGTGCATTGCCGTGCTGGTGGTGTGGGATCTGGCGGGGCATCTCCCCTTGCCGCTGGGGGTGGCCGGGCATGAGGGGTCGACCGTGTTGGTGGGGTTGAACGGGTTGCGGCTGCTTCGTGAGAGTGCGTGGAGGAGCGCCACTGCGCCGTAGGTGGTTGGGGCGGTGTGGCGGCTGCGGGTTCGTCGTGGCTTGTCGCGCAGCTCCCCGCGCCCCTTACGGAGCGCACCTCGATGTCGGATTCCTGCCAGCCACGCACCCTTTCCGTCCCCGATCCTGGATTCATGCGGAACGGAATGCACACCGACACCGAGCGATGCGTACGTGCCGTGCAGTCGAAGGACGCGCGGTTCGACGGGTGGGTCTACACCGCCGTCCTGACCACGCGGATCTACTGCCGGCCGAGCTGCCCGGTGGTGCCGCCCAAGCCGGAGAACATGACGTTCTTCCCGAGCGCGGCGGCCTGCCAGCAGGCGGGGTTCCGGGCGTGCAAGCGGTGCCGCCCGGACACCAGCCCGGGCTCACCCGAGTGGAACCAGCGTGCCGACCTCGTGGCCCGCGCGATGCGGCTCGTCGCGGACGGGATCGTGGACCGCGAAGGGGTCCCCGGGCTCGCCCGGCGGCTCGGCTACAGCACCCGCCAGATCGAGCGGCAGCTCCTCGCGGAGCTGGGCGCCGGGCCGCTCGCGCTCGCCAGGGCCCAGCGGGCGCAGACGGCGCGACTGCTCATCGAGACGACCGCGCTGCCGATGGCGGAGATCGCTTTCGCGGCCGGGTTCGCCTCGGTCCGCACCTTCAACGACACCGTGCGGGAGGTCTTCGCGCTGTCGCCGAGCGACCTGCGCGAACGGAGCGCGAAAAGACCGGACGCCCCCGCTTCAGGCTCCCCGGGAGCCCCCGGCGCGCTGGCCCTCCGCCTCCCCTTCCGGGCCCCGCTCAACCCTGACAACCTCTTCGGCCACCTGGCCGCCACCGCCGTACCCGGTGTCGAGGAGTGGCGTGACGGCGCGTACCGCCGCACCCTGCGCCTCCCCTACGGTCACGGCGTCGTCGGGCTCACCCCGGCCCCGGACCACATCGCCTGCCGCCTCACCCTCAGTGACCTGCGTGACCTGCCCGTCGCCATCAGCCGCTGCCGCCGGATGCTCGACCTGGACGCGGATCCGGTGGCGGTGGACGACCAGTTGCGCGAGGACCCGGTGCTGGCGACGCTGGTCGACAAGGCTCCGGGCCGTCGGGTGCCCCGTACCGTCGACGAGGCCGAGTTCGCCGTACGGGCCGTGCTCGGACAGCAGGTCTCCACGGCCGCCGCCCGCACCCACGCCGCCCGTCTGGTCACCGCACACGGCGAGCCGGTGGACGACCCGGAGGGCGGCCTCACCCACCTGTTCCCGTCCTCTGAGGCGCTGGCGGGCCTCGACCCCGAGTGCCTCGCGATGCCCCGGACCCGTCGCACGACGTTCACCACGCTCGTCCGCCACCTCGCCGACGGCACACTCCGCCTGGGCGTCGACAGCGACTGGGAGGAGACACGCGCCGAACTCCTCGCCCTGCCCGGCTTCGGCCCGTGGACGGTCGACGTCATCGGGATGCGCGCCCTCGGTGACCCCGACGCGTTCCTCCCCACCGACCTCGGTATCCGGCGTGCCGCACAGGAGTTGGGGCTGCCGTCGACTCCGGCCGCGCTCACGGCCCGCGCGGCGGCCTGGCGGCCCTGGCGGGCGTACGCGGTCCAGTACCTGTGGGCCACCGACAGCCACCCGATCAACTTCCTTCCCGTATGAACAGTTTGTTCAAGGGGCACCCGATGAAACAGCACACGATCACCGACAGCCCGTACGGCCCTCTCACCCTCGTCGCCACGGACGGTGTCCTGTCCGGCCTCTATATGACGGACCAACGCCACCGCCCGCCGGAGGAGACGTTCGGCGACCCCGACGACACGCCGTTCGGCGAGGTCACCGAGCAACTACGCGCCTACTTCGCGGGTGAGCTCAAGGAGTTCACGCTCCCGCTCCACCTCACCGGCACGCCCTTTCAGCGCTCCGTGTGGGAACAGCTCTGCCGTATCCCGTACGGCGAGACCCGCTCGTACGGTGACCTCGCCGACGCCCTCGGCAACCCCAAGGCGTCCCGCGCGGTCGGTCTGGCCAACGGCAAGAACCCCGTCGGCATCATCGTCCCCTGCCACCGCGTGGTCGGCTCCGACGGCAGCCTCACCGGATACGGCGGCGGCCTGGAGCGCAAGCGGCGCCTGCTGGACTTCGAACGGGGGACGGCTCTGTTCTGACGTGGAAAGCCCGAGCCGTCGTGGGCTTCACAGGCCGCCCTTCGGTGTCTAACGTGGCGGACTCCCGATCGCATCACTCGATCGGCTGATACGAGGATCGTCCGAACCGCCCCCGGACCGGACCCGGCCGACCGAGCCGAACCCCCGCCGGTGCGTCCAGTCTGGTATCAGCACCCACGCCACTTCGGGAAGGGACAACGCCGTGCCGCCGACCAGGAAGAACGTCACCGCCAACCGGGCCGCCCTCGGACACCGCGTCACCTACGCCCTGCGCCACCCCGAGCGGGTGCCACGCCACATGGTCCGCGTTGCCCGTGACATGTGGCTGCGCCACCGCCATCCGGACCACATCGCGTACTACCGCGCGGTGATGCGCTCCGACACCCGCGCCGACCCGGACGCGGCGGTCGGCAGCCGCAGCCGTGAACGGTGGATGGCGCTCGGGGCGATGCAGTTCGACTACCTCCTCGGCCACGGTCTGCGTCCCGAGCACCGCATGCTGGAGATCGGCTGCGGCAACCTGCGGGGAGGCTGGCGGTTCATCCGCCACCTGGAACCAGGGCACTACTACGGCATCGACATCTCGCCCGACATCCTGACCGCCGCCCAGGAGACGATCGTGGAGATGGGACTGCAGAACCGGCTCCCCACCCTCACCCCCGTACACGACCTGACCCTCCGGTTCCTCCCCGACGCCCACTTCGACGTGGTCCACGCGCACAGCGTCTTCTCGCACTCGCCGCTCCACGTCATCGACGAGTGCCTGGTCAACGTCGGCCGGGTGCTGGCACCGGGCGGCTGGTTCGACTTCACCTTCGACCGCACCGAGGGCCAGGAGCACCACGTACTGAGGGAGGACTTCTACTACCGCACCGAGACGCTCGTCGCGCTGGCCGCGAAGCACGGCCTGGAGGCCCGCTTCATGGACGACTGGGAGAAACTCCCGCACGGCCAGTCCAAGATCCGCGTCACCCACCGTTCCTCGTCCTGACACCCTAGGAGCAGGCCGCTCAGGCGCCGGCGGAGCTGAGCCCTCGCAGCAGCTCGGGCAGGGCGGTCCCGATCGGCTCCCGCACGACGTCGTCGGCGCGTTCGTCGTACGGTGTCGGCTCGGCGTTGACGATGATCAGCCGTGCGCCGTGGTCGGCGGCTACGCCGGCGAGCCCTGCGGCGGGCTGTACTTGCAGGCTGCTTCCGACGGCGATGAACACCTCGCACGCCTTGGTGATCGCGACCGCCTCGCCCAGCACCTCGGGATCGAGCCGCTGACCGAACATCACGGTCGCCGTCTTCAGGATCCCGCCGCACTCCAGGCACGGCGGATCGGGCTCACCGGCCTCCACCCGGGCGAGCGCGTCCTCGACCGGGCCCTTCGCCTCACACTTGGTGCATACGACGGTCCGGGCGGTGCCGTGCAGTTCGAGCACCTTGCGGGCGGGCATCCCGGCGAGCTGGTGCAGTCCGTCCACGTTCTGCGTGATCACCCGCACCGGCACCCCGGACCGCTCCAGGTCAGCCACGGCCCGGTGCGCGGCGTTCGGCTCCGCCCGCAGCACCTGGTTCTTCCGCCGCATCTGCCACGACCGCCGCCGGATCTCCGGATCGCCCATGTAGTACTCGTAGGTCACCAGCTTCTCCGCCTCCGGGTCCCGCCGCCACAGCCCGGCCGGGCCGCGGTAGTCGGGGATGCCGGAGTCGGTGGAGATGCCTGCGCCACTGAGGAGGGCGACGAGGGGCTTCTTCATGGGCCCGAGGGTAGGACGCCCGGCCTGGCCGGGGCGAACGGATATCGGACGGACATCGGACGGAAAGCGGGGCGAGCCCGTCCCCGTCGGCTTCAGGAGGCCGGCAGGCCGTACGTGCGGTCGTAGTGCTGGGCCACCAGGTGCCCGGAGGCGTCACAGGCGAGCTGCCAGTCGTTGACGCCGGTCTCCCGGCCGTCGGTGAAGTTCCACAGCAGGTCGCCCCGGGCGGCGTCGATCGCGTAGAAGCCGTCTCTGTTCCTGAGGGCGTGGACGTAGACCGCGTCGGGCCCCACAGCGAGCGGTGCGTCGACGTGGAGGCGTGGCGTCGGGCAGAACCAGCGCCTGGAGCCGTTCGCGGCGTTGAAGGCGTACACGCCGGAGGGGTCCGTACCGGTGACGTACACCGTGCTGCCGAGGACGCCGAGGGAGGCGAACTGGCCGCGCTCGGCCCGCACCCGCCAGCGGAACCTGCCGGTGGACAGGCTCAGCGCCATGAGTTCGCGACCGACGGCGAACACCGTGCGGCCGAGCACGGCCAGCCCCGGCCGCAGGTCGTAGCCGACGGCATGTTTCCACCGGACGGCACCGCCGTCGTCGGTGCCCCGGGCCGTCACGTTGCGCAAGCCGTCGGCGTAGATGAAGGAGCCGGGGATGATCACCGGGGTCAGTTTGATGCCGACGTCCTCCGGGCTGATGGGGATGACGTCGGCCCGGCGTGCCTCGAGGTCGACGCGGAAGACCGTGTTCGTGGACGTCGCCACGCCCTGCTCCTCGGACTGGCGCTCCAGCCGGAGACCGATGATGGAGAGGAGGTTCTCGCCGTAGCTGCCGAGCACCGTGTCGAACCGGTAGTCCGCGCCGAAGTCGAGCGTGAAACGTTCCGTGCCACTGGCCGGGTCGACACCGATCACCGTCGCGCCCTCGCCCAGCGCCACCGCCGCGTCGTAGACCAGGGCGGTCGGGGTGGGGGACTGACTGATGCCCTTGTAGACCCATTTGGGCCGTGTGCCGTCCTTCAGATCGAGGCAGACCAGATCGCCCGGGCGGGTCTTCACCAGGGCCGTCCCCTGGTTGAAGACCGCCGGTGCCTGAAGCAGCGGACCGCTGCGATGGGTCCAGAGCGGCTTCGGGGCCGGGCCGAGCGGCTCCACGGACTGCCTGTCCGCCTTCTCTCCGCGGGTGATCAGCACGGCGGTGCCGACGGCGACCGTCGCCGTGGTGGCCGCCGACGCTGTGAGGACCGAGCGCCGGGAGAGTCCGCGTCGGGGGAGGACGAGTCGATGCCCGGGCGAGGTGGAGCGGTACGGTCCTGGTTCCTCGGGCGGGGGGTAGGAGGAGGGGCCCGGTCCTGGCGGCTCGGTGAGGGCCCGCACCTCGCCCGTGTGGCCGACGGCACCGGACTCGTACGTCGGCCGCGGTGCGGCGGCAGGGGTCTCCCAGCCCTGGCCGTACACGGGAGGTGCCGAGCCCGGAGGTGCCGAGCCCGGAGGTATCGAGCCGTCCGTGCCGGTGGGCGCCGTGACCGGATCACGCAGTGGGCCGGTGAGCGCTGTCACGGCCGCCGTACGGAGGGCGATCGAGGAGGACACCGGCGCGGGCAGCCAGCCGTCCCCCGTCACCTGTTCCACACCGCTGGGCGCACAGGCCGCGGACAGCCGGTCCGGGGTGATCCGAAGGCGCGGGTCCCGCGCGAGGCAGAGGCCGATGATCTTGTCCAGCGGCTCGGGCACGTCCGTCAGGTCGGGCGTGCCGTGGACGACGTTGTAGAGGAGCGTGGCCGCCGCGGAGCCGCTGAACGGCGCGTGGCCGGACGCGGCGAACGCGAGCACCGATCCCAGGGAGAAGATGTCCCCCTCCGGGCCCATCGGATCCCCCGTGGCCTGCTCGGGGCACATGTACTCGAAGGAACCGAACAGGGCACCCGAGCGGGTGAGCTCGTAGCCGTCGCTCGCCCGGACGATGCCGAAGTCGATGACGCGTGGGCCGTCGGCGGCGAGCAGCACGTTGGACGGCTTGAGGTCGCGGTGCACCAGCCCGGCGGCCTGCACGGCGATCAGTGCCTCGGCGATGCCGGCGCCGAGCGCGAGCACCGATTCCACCGGGAGCGGCCCGTGCTCGGCGACCGCCTCGGCCAGGGTCGGGCCGGGTATGTACTCGGTGGCCAGCCAGGGCGTGGTGGCGTCCGGATCGGCGTTCACCACGGGCGCGGTGTATCTGCCGCCGACCGCCGTCGCCGCCGCCACCTCACGGCGGAAGCGGATGCGGAAGCCTCTGTCCCCCAGCATTTCGGGACGGATGGCCTTGACCGCGACGGTCCCGCCCTGCGGGGACGTGGCCAGGTAGACCCGTCCCATACCCCCTGCGCCGAGCCGGGCCAGAAGACGGTAGGGACCTAGCTCCTCGGGATCGCCTGAGTCCAGTGGTTCCATGACCTCAGCTGCCTGTTCTCGGTGATGACGGGCGAGAATCGGCCCGCCACGGGCGGAGGGGGACCCGCTCGTCCCGGCGGCTCCCCTTGGCCGTTCCCCACTGCTCCACCACTTCCCGGAGCCACGGCCCGCGCCCAGGACGCCCGTCCCGGCATCCGAATTCACCCTAGAGGCTGGAGTGGCGGGCAGTCAGCATTTCCCGGCACCTGTTTGAACTTTCCTATACCTGAGTCACTTTCCTCTCTTCCGTACCGGCCACGTAATGTGACAGCACGTCAGGAAGCGACTCAGGCAACCCGGTTGCCGTTCTCCAACTCCGCCGTCCCCGCGTTCTCGGCGATTACCTCCAGCGCGGTGAGCACACGGCGGCCCAGGGCGCCGGGGAGATAGGTGGCCAACTCGTCCGGCTTCACCATGCGCCAGGACAGCAGCTCCTCCTCCTGGAGGCGGATCGCCTTGAAGTCGTCCTCGCCGAGGACCCCGCCGTCGTACAGGTATGCCACCAGCGGCGGCCGGGCCGTTCCGTGCACCCAGTCCACGGCGAGCAGCCGCCCCAGCTCGATGTCCAGCCCGATCTCCTCGGCGGTCTCGCGCCGAGCGCCCTGGCGTGGGGTCTCGCCGGTGTCCGACTCGATCGTGCCACCGGGAAGCGCCCACCCTTCCCGGTAGTTGGGCTCCACGAGCAGCACCCGCCCCTCGGCGTCCCGGAAGAGCGCGGCGGCCCCGGCGAGGACGCGGGGGAGGCTCGCGATGTACGTGGCGAAGTCCGGAGTGGTCATTCCGGAAGGGTAACGAGCCAGGGTGCCCCCACCGGGGCGCGAGAAGGGGCGAAGGGGATCATTCCGGGGCGCGCACGTCGGCCTTCCCGCGATCCTCCCTCTCCGCCCACGGCCCTGAGC
>NZ_VJZC01000473.1 GCF_009377185.1 Streptomyces spongiae | reverse complement strand
GGGCTGGCGGCCGGGGAGGGGCGGTTCTCGGTGCCGCCGCCGGTGATGTTCACCGTCAGGAGCACGGCCAGGGCGGCCGCGACGGAGCCCCCGGCGACGGCCACGGTCGTACGGCGGCGGCGTCGACGGCGTACGGCGACACGGCGGACATCGGCCCCGGAGACGGGCGGCGGCGCTTCGGCGTCCTCCGCCAACCTCCGCAGCCCGTCGGTCAGTTCACGGGTGAGTTCATCGGACACGGTCGTCCTCCCTCTCACCCTCGCCGGTGGTCGTCTCACCCTCGCCGGTGGTCAGCTCCCGCGCCAGCGCCGCCCGGCCGCGCGACAGCCGGGCCTTGACCGTCCCCACGGGGGCACCCGTCTCGGAGGCTACCTGCTCGACACTGAGGTCGCACAGATGGTGCAGGACGATTGCCATCCGCTGCACTTCGGGCAGTTTGCGCAACGCCGTGACCAGGACGGCCCGTTCGGGGTCGGGGCCGGGCGCGTGCTGGGGCGGCGGCGTACGGCGGACCAGCTCCAGCCAGCGTCTCGCCCGCCGCCAGCGGCTCACCGCGAGCCGCATCGCCACGGTCCGGATCCACGCCTCGGGCGCCCCGTCGACGAGGAACTCCCGCCGCCGGTCCCAGGCACGCACGAACGCCTCCTGAACCACGTCCTGCGCCTCGCCGTGGTCCCCGGTGAACGCGTAGAGCTGCCCGGTCAGCCGGGGGAACGCGGTGGAGTAGAACGCGTCGAACTCTTCCTCGGTCATGCCCCCACCACGCGTGTCTGATCTTTCCGAGTTCCCATGCAACCCGGCAGCCCCCGTGGTGCGTACAGGTCCCGTACGTCGGTCTCGTACGGCGTCCCCATCGAAGCACACCCTGACGTGACGCCGACAAGAAAGCCGGGTGTTGCCGTCGTCCGGGTGCCGGACATGTGGAGAGGAAGGGACCGTCGGCAATTGACCATCGACTACTTGGAGTTGTCCGTTCATGGCTCGGAGAGACACCTACGTCACCACCGCCGCGCTCCTCGCCGTGCTGGCCGGAGCGTCCTGGGTGTCGTACGCCGTCACGCAGGGGAGAGAGGCCTACGGCATCGAGGTGTCCTCCGTCGAGACGCCCGCGACCGAGCGGGCGACAGCTGAGGATCCCCAGCCGCAGTTCGTGCTGTCGGTCGACGCCGGTTTGTCGGGCGGTGTCGGCGCGATCAGCGCTTCTCGTACGGGTTCGCCGGCTCCGTGACCCTCTTCACCGACCCGGCGTCCAGCACCGGCGGCCACGCCTTCTCCGAGCCGAGGGTGCCCTTGGGGTGCCAGGTGCCTGTGACGGTGATCCAGGTGTCGGCGGGCGGGGCGTCGGCGCCGCGGATCTCGACCTTGTAGGGGCTGGCGTCGGCGGCGCAGCAGGAGACGAGGAGGCGGGTGAGGTACCAGGTGCCGGTGTCGTCGCCGATGCCGTCGCTGGTTCCGTCGCCGGTTCCGTGGGTGACGAAGCCCGTCATGCGGACCGTACGGCCCTTGAGGGACCTGTCCCGGTCGTAGATCGCCCGGGAGCTGAACTCGCCGAGAGTCAGTTCGACCGGGTCGGTGGCCGCGAGCTTCGGGAAGGTGCCCACGCCCCGCGCCGCGTACTCCGCCGCCTCGCGGTCCGCGCTGTACGAGCCGAGCGCCGGGGGAGGGAAGAGCAGGAGGGCGAGGGCGGGAACGGCCAGGAGCCAGGCGACGCGCGGGCCACCGGCGGTGTGCTGGTGCCCGCGGCCCTCGTGGTCTTGGCCCTCGTGCTCGTCGGCCTCGCCCCCACGGGCCGTCCTGATCCCCGCGGCCAGGGCCAGCAGGACCAGCAGCACCCCGGAGGCGATCAGGAAGGGGCGCAGGCCCGGCTGGACGTAACGCAGGTACAGGTCGCCGAGGAGCGAGATGCGCAGGATCGCCGCGCCGCACAGGAGCAGCAGGACCGCGGGGCCGTAGCGCCTCACAGCAGCCACCACCCCACCAGAACGCTACTCGTCACGGCCACGAGCCAGGTGACCGCGGAGAAGCGGAGCGCGAACGCGCGGCCGAACGTGCCCGCCTGCAGCGCGATCAGCTTCAGGTCCACCATCGGCCCGACCACCATGAAGGCCAGCCGCGCGGTCGGGGAGAAGCCGGTCAGGGAGGCCGCGACGAAGGCGTCCGCCTCGCTGCACACGCACAGCACCACGGCGAGGACCGCGAGGAGGAGGACGGACAGCCAGGGCGAGCCGGTGAAGACGTCGAGCACGGAGCGCGGTACGACGATGTTGAACGTCGCCGCCGCTGCCGCGCCCACCACGAGGAAGCCGCCCGCGTGCAGGAAGTCGTGCTGCAGCCCGGAGCGGAAGTCGTGCAGCCGGGCCCAGCCGGAGGAGGGTGCGGTGGGGGCCGTACGGCCTTTCGGGAGCCTCAGCCACTGCTCCTTCCCGAAGCGCACCCACAGCCAGCCCATCACCACCGCCGCGGCGAGCGAGGCGACCAGACGCCCCGCCACCATCAGCGGCTGCCCCGGGAACGCGATGGAGGTGGCGACGAGCACGACCGGGTTGATCGCGGGCGCGGAGAGGAGGAAGGCGAGCGCGGCTGCGGGGGCGACGCCCCGGCGCATCAGGCTCCCGGCGACCGGGACGGACGCGCACTCGCACCCCGGGAGGACGACACCCGCCGCGCCCGCGACCGGGACGGCGAGCGCCGGGTTGCGGGGCAGCAGGCGGCTGAAGACCCGCTCCGGTACGAAGGCTTCGACCGCCGCCGACACCAGCGTGCCCAGCAGCAGGAAGGGCACGCCCTGGACGACGACCGCCGTGAAGACCGTCCACCAGGCCGCCATGGCGGGGGTGGCGAGGTCGAGCGCGAGTGCCGGGCCGAGGACCGAGGCGACCGTGGCGATGGCGATGAGGGCGACGCCGCCGAGGGTGACGTACACGAGGGCGCGCACGGCGAGGCGTACACCGTCGACGACACGCAGCGCATCCCGCCGCCCATCGACCGCACTCCGCTGGTTCTCCACGCGCCTCGCTTCCGCCTCGTGCCGCTCCGAACCCGCCCCTCACAGCGCTCACCCGTGTGCGCCGTGCGCAGGCTATCCAGCAGTACTGTGCGGCAGCCCAGAATCCTCAGAGAGGAGGCTGTGCGGGCGCCGGGCCCAGGGTCGTCGTCCCGGGTACCGTACGGTGCCCGAGTCCCGTCCGGTACGCGTCCAGCGCCGCCTCCACCCGGCCGGTACGGCGCAGCAGGTCCCCGAGGAGCCGGCACAGGTCGGCCAGGTCGCCCGCCGCGCCCGCGCGCTCCAGCAGGCTCAGGGCCCGGACGTAGTGCTCCTCCGCCGTCTCGGGGTCCCGCGCGTCCTCCGCGATGATGCCGAGCAGACGGTGCGCGGCCGCGGCATGGACGGCGCCGCGCTCCGGCGACAGGTTCCCGAGGACGTCACGGAGCAGTGTGGCGGCCTCCTCCGACCGGCCGAGCCGGTGCAGGACGTCGGCCAGTTCCACCGCGACCTGGCTGCTGTAGAGCGCGGCGTTGCGGCCGGTGTGCATGGTCAGCGCCTCGCGCAACTCGCCTTCCGCACGCTCCAGTTCGCCGTTCTGCGCGTACAGGTAGCCGCGCATCCAGTGGCAGTTGGCGAGTTCGGTGCGGATCTGGAGCCCGCGGTAGAGCTCGGCGGCCTTGGCCAGGGAGGCGTCGGCCTCGGCGACCCGCCCCTCGGCCATCAGCGTGCGGGCGACCTGACGGTGCATACGGGCCACCAGCGCCGGGTCCGCCACCTGGGGCGCGAGCGCCAGGGCCAGCTCGGCCGCCTTGGCCGCCCGCGCGTGCGCGCCCATGTCCATGTACGGGGCGATGGCGCTCGCGTAGAGCAGGAGCAGCACATCCGGGTCGTGCAGGCCGCCGCGGTTGAGCTCGTCGAGGGTGGACTCCAACAGGTAGCAGGCGTACCGGAGTTCACCGGCCAGGTAGTGGGCGACCGCACGGCCGCGCAGGGCGGGTGCGCGGGCGGTCAGCGGCGCGTCGTGCAGGACGTTCTCCGCGCGCTCGAAGTACTGCCGGGCCACGGTCAGGTCGCCCGTGTCCAGCCCGCACTCCCCCAACCCCAGCAGTGCGGTGGCCTGTTCGGCGACGAGTCCGTGTGCCTCGGCCTCGGCGAGGAGCGCCGCGTAACTCTCCGCCGCCGGCCCGGCCTCGCCGGTCGCGAGGGTGCGCTGTGCGTCGGTCAGCCTCAGCCGCAGGTCGACGGCGAGGTGGGCGGGGCGCCCGGTCGCCAATTCCTCGTAGGCGACACCGAGGCGCGCCGCGATGTGCTTGAGCGCGTCCTCGGAGGCACGCACCCGTCCGGCCTCCACGGTGGAGATGTACGCGGGTGTGTAGGCCTGTTCGGCCAGCTGCTTCTGGGTCAACCCGCGTTCCGCACGCAGCTGTTGCACTCTGCGCCCAATGGTTTCGGGATCGTCGCGGTCGGCCGTGGCTGCCATGACGTAAGCATGCCAGTAAACGCACTTGAGCTCGTGCTTTCCCTCAACTCCACGAAGTGCCCTTGCTGTTGAGCGTTCAACCCCCTACGTTAAGTAGCGCGTTAAACCCGCTTAATGCGTTGCTGACGCCACCGCTGCGAGGTTGCCGTGCTCCGACACCTGCTCACCCGCCATGCCCGCCCCCTCGCCGCCGCGTCGCTCGCGGTGACGGCTCTGATCACGGCGGCGAACGCCGTAAGACCGGCGTGACACCTATAGACACCTGTACGCCCGGCGTGACTTACGCCCGGCGTGACTGACGTACGACCCGGGCATATGCGACCCGGGTGATGTCCGCCACACCGTGATCGAGCCGCCGCCCACGCAGAACCGCCGCGCGGGGAAGACAATCGTCCGCTTCAAGGTCGGTATGCGGATTTCGCGACGGTGAATCTACGCGGGATGCGTGGACGGATCGGGAAGACCGGTCGTTACCGTGCGGAACGCCGGGTCCCGGAAGGGCTCTTCCCTACCTGCGGGTACGTGTGACGATACGAGACCGCAGGTACTTGAGCCCTCAATTTGGTCACGGGTCAGCAAAGGAACAGGACATGACCAAGCCTGTCCACGCGGCCGGCCACAGCCTGGCCCCGACGTCCACCCCCACCGCCCGCATCCTCGTCGTCGACGACGAGGAGAACGTCCGCTCCATGCTCACCATGGCACTGGAGTTCCTCGACTACGCGGTGACCGGCGCCGCCACAGGCCGACAGGCACTGGAGTCCGTCGGCCGGCACAACCCCGACCTGGTGCTCCTGGACGTCAACCTCCCCGACGTCAGCGGCTTCGACGTCTGCCGGACGCTGCGCGAACGGGGCGTCACCGTGCCCGTGCTCTTCCTCACCGGAGTGGGCCGGGTCGACGACCGGGTACGCGGCCTCGACCTGGGCGGCGACGACTTCCTCACCAAGCCGTTCGAGCTGAAGGAGGTCGCCGCCCGTATCCGCGCCCTGCTGCGCCGCTCCTCCGGCAGCCTGCACCCCGAGCGGAGCCAGCTGCGCGTCGGCGACCTGCACCTGGACACCGAGGCCCACCAGGTGTGGTCCGCGGGGGAGCCCGTCGAGCTGACGACGACGGAGTTCGCCCTGCTGCGCTACCTCATGGAGAACCCCGGCCGGGTGCTGACCCGCACGCAGATCCTGGAGCGCGTCTGGAACCACCGCAACGAGGGCTCCGGGGCCGTCGACACGTACATCTACTACCTGCGCCGCAAGCTCGGCGGCACCGGACAGTCGCTGATCCGTACGGTGCGCGGCGTGGGATACCGGCTGTGCGCGGACTGAACGGCGGACCGGCCCTGTCCATCGACCTGCTCCGCCCGGGCACGACCCGTACGCGCACCGAGGCGAGCGGCACCGACGCCCGCCGGCAGGAGGAGGAGTCCGACCGGAAACGGACGGTACGGCGGACCGTCGCCCTATGGCTGGTCGCCACGCTGGCCACGCTCGGTGTGGTCACCACACTCTCCGCCGTACTGCTGGGCCACTACCTCGTGGTCCGCGTCGACGAGGAGCTCCAGAGGTTCTCGGGCGCCCCGCTGCCCGCCGACATCGTACGGTTCGACCACCTCGACGGCTGCCTGATCCTCGTGGTGGACGCCGAGGGTCGCGTCCTGGAACGGTACGCGGGCGCCGAGGACATGCCGGACTTCCCGTCACTCACCCCGGACCGGCTGAGGTCCTACGCCCGGCACGCTCAGCCGGTGGCCTTCGGCAGCACCTACCGGGCCCAGGTGATGCGCGACTCCCGGCCGGGCCCGGGCCACCGGGGCGGCTACGTCATCCACGCCCGCTCGATGTCCGACACGACCAGTGCCGTCCACCGTCTGGTCCAGGCCGAGGCCGCGGTCTCGCTGCCGCTGGTCGGGCTCGTGCTGGTGGGCGCCCGGCGGGTGGGGCGCCGTGCGGCCCGGGAGCAGGCGGCGTCGGAGCGGCGGCTGCGCGAGTTCCTCGCCGCCGCCGGTCACGAGCTGCGCAACCCGCTGACCACCATCTCCGGGTACACCGAACTCGCCCGGACCGACGGTGAGTCGTACGAGCCCATGCGGCAGGAGGCGCTGGGCCGGGTGGCGGCGGAGGTCCGGCGCATGGATTCACTGATAGACGAACTGGTCCTGCTGTCCCGCCTGGACCTGGGCCAGCCCCTGCACCTGGACTGCGTGGACCTCGCCCAGATCTGCCGGGACGCGGTGGAGGCCGAACGCCACGTCCACCCGGGCCATCGCGTGCGCCTGCTCGTGGCCCCCGGCGAACACACCGTCACCGGCGACCCCCTGCGCCTGCACCAGGTGGTCGCCAACCTCCTCACCAACGCCCGGGTCCACACCCCCGAGGGCACCACCACCACACTCGGCCTCGGCGCGGAGGACGGCCACCGTGTCCTGGAGGTCACCGACGACGGCCCCGGCATCCCGGCCGGCCTACGGGCCACCATCTTCGACCGCTTCGTCCGCGGCGAGGACACCCACGCCACGGGCAGCGGCCTCGGCCTCAGCATCGTCGCGGCGATCGCCACGGCCCACGGCGGCTCGGTGAGCCTGGAACCGTCGGACCGGGGGGCGTGGTTCAGGGTGAGGCTGCCGGCACCGGCGTGACGGGGCGTCATGGCCGCCGTGGCCGTCATGGCTCGTACGCGTCTACGCGCGAAGGGGTTTTCCGATCGAATTCCGATGCGTTTCCGATCACATCGACACCTTCGCCCGGTTGACTGTGACCGAGTACTCCGCGTCCCGCCTCTCCCCCCGGCGGGTCGGTCCGGCACCCTGCCCCGGTCGACGGCTCATCGGCCGGCGGTGGATCGACGGCTCATCGGTCCGCTATCCCGGCACGTGCTGGGCCGGCCTCACTTCCGGCGGGTTCTGCCGGAGTTCCTCCAGGTGCCGCTGGACGTGCCGGAGCGCGCCCTCGCGGCGGCCCGGCACCCGGTGGCGCAACTCGGCGAGCGCGGGCCCCAGTTCACGGGCCCGCGCCGCGTCGTCGACGCGTCCCCACTGGTGGTGGGCCCGGTCGACGGCGGTCTCCACGGCGGGCGCGTCCGGGGCCTGCCCCGCGGCCAGCCGCGCGCCGGCGACCGCCATCCACGTCTGGCAACTGCGCGCCGGGTCCCCCGCCAGCATCGCGAGGTCCGCCCGCACCTCCGTCCAGTGCAGCGCCTGCTCGGACGCGGGCCCGTGGGCGCGTACGGCGTCCTGCTCGTGCCGGGCGGCGAGCGCGTCGGCCTCGTCGTGACGCTCGGCCTGGACGGCGGCGGTGATGGCGGCGTGGTGGTCTTCGGGAGCCCGGGGATCGGTGACCGCGCCCGGAACGGTGGTCCCGGTGGTCGCGGTGGTCGCGGTGGTCGCGGCCGTCGGGATGCTCTCGGTCGTCGCGGTGGGCTCGGCGGTCGTGGTCTGGGCGGGCGG
>NZ_VJZC01000472.1 GCF_009377185.1 Streptomyces spongiae | reverse complement strand
GGCCACGGCGCCGACCTCGGCTTCGGGCGAGGTCGGGGCGGCAGCTTCGGTGGGGGCGACGGCTTCGGGCGCGGCGGTGTCCGAGGAGCCGGTCCCGGCGAGGGAGGCGGCGCGATGAGCGAGCCGAGAGACACCTTGAGCGATCCGAGAGAGCCGCTGGACCGGCGACCCCGGCGCGATGAGCCCTCCCACGAGCCTTCTTCCCCTGAACCCTCCTCCGAGCCTTCCTCCCAGGAGCCCTCCTCCCAGGCCGCTCCCTCAGCCCCGGCGGTGGGCCGCAAGCCGCCCGCCCGGCGAGGTGGCGCCGATCCCGTCAAGGCGCTGATGCACCACCACCGCGCACTCTGCGAGCGAGCCGTCGACCCGCTCGAGATCGCGGCCGGGCTGGAGGCACACGGCGTGACCGACCGCACCGCCGCCCGCTACCGCCACCGCGACGTGTTCTCCCTGGCCGAGGAGATGTACGCGCGCGTGCCCCGGGACGCGGCGACACGGTCAACGGAGCACGCCGTGACCGAAGCGCCCGGCGCACACGCCTGGTGGGCCGCGCTCGCCCTGCTGCCGGGCGCCCTGTGCACGGCGGTCGTCCTCGGCGTACGGATCACCGACGGCCGGCCCCGCCTCGTGATCGCCACCGCCGGCGCCCTCGCCGTGTTCCTGGGCCTACGCCTGGCGCTGCGACGCGGCCCGCTGCACACCGCGCCGGACACGACGAACGGCACAGGTGCCTGGACGTGCTGGCTGCTGGTGTACGCCGGCCTGGGCGACGGTCTGCTGAGCGCCGGCCTCGATGGCGGCCCGACCGGCCCCTGGCCCCTGGCCACCGCATCCGTCCTGGCTCTCGCCCTCGCCTTCGCGCCGGCCTCGTGGTGCGCCCACCTCCTCGCCGTACGCGCCCGCCGCAAACTGGCCGCGAGCCGTGGCCTGGCCGACTTCGCCGAGTCCGTACGCCCCGTGCTCCTCATGGTGTTCGCTCTCTTCCTTTGTGCGCTGGCCGCGCTGCTCGCCCTGTGCGGCGCGGCGCTGGACGAGCCCGCCGCGTACGCCGCAGCCGGGTCCCTCGGCGCGCTCCTCCTGCTCGCCCGCCTCCTCGGCGCACACGGCTTCACCCGCGCTCCCGTCCTTGCCCTCGGTGCGGCGGGAAGCATCGAGGTGATCGCCCTCGCCGCGGTCTTCGCGAGCCGTCTGCCCGGCTGCTCCTTCCTGGCCGTCCCCGTCGACACCGTCGTCGGTGCCGCGGGGCCGGGCGCCGTGCCGGGTCTCGCGTGCGGCCTCGCCGCCCTGACCCTCCTGATCCACTCCACCCGCACCCTGACCCGGGCCTCCGCTCACGCCGCGCCCTCCGGAGCACCGTGAACCCCGGCGCCTCGCCGGCTCCGCCGCGCTTCGTGAACCACGCCCGGCCCACGGCACACCACCGGAGGAACCCCGAGCCGTGACCGACCCACCCGAAGCCAAGTGACGAGTCCTCAGCACATCCCTCCCGCGGGGCCGACACCGCGGGCCTTACGCCGATCCACGGCAACCCCACAAGGAGAACGCCAGATGATCACCTCCCGAACCGGACGATCCGCCCCGGGAGCCGCCCGATGAGGGTCTTGCTGATCGGAGCCAACGGATACCTCGGCCGCTTCGTCGCCGACCGCCTGCTCGCCGACCCGGCGGTGCAGCTCACCGCGCTCGGCCGAGGCGACGACGCCGACGTACGGTTCGACCTCGCCACCGGCAGCCCGGGCGCGCTCACCCGCTTCCTGGACGCCGTCCACCCCGGAGTCGTCGTCAACTGCGCCGGAGCCACCCGCGGGGGTGCCCGTGAACTCATCCGGCACAACACCGTCGCCGTCTCCACCGTCTGCGAAGCCCTCCGCCGCAGCGGCTGCGGCGCGCGCCTCGTCCAGATCGGCTGCGCCGCCGAGTACGGCCCGAGCCAGCCCGGCTCCTCGACCGCCGAGGACGCCGTGCCCCGCCCCGGTGGCCCGTACGGGGTGAGCAAGCTCGCCGCCACCGAACTGGTCCTCGGCTCCGGACTGGACGCCGTCGTGCTGCGCGTGTTCTCACCCGCGGGTCCCGGCACCCCGGCCGGCTCCCCACTCGGCCGCCTCGCCGAGGCCATGCGCCGCGCCATGCAGTCCGGCGACGGAGAACTCAAACTCGGCGGCCTCGGCGTCCAGCGAGACTTCATCGACGTCCGCGACATCGCCCGCGCCGTCCACGCCGCCTCGCTCTCCGCCGCCCAGGGCGTGATCAACATCGGCTCCGGTCGCGCCGTCCGCCTCCGCGACGCAGCCGCCGTCCTCGCCCGCGTGGCCGGCTACGGCGGCTCCCTCCACGAACTCGACGGACCACCCGGCCACGTCAGGCCGCCCATCGGGCACCCCCGCCCCGAGCCGGACCACACCGGCCCCGTCGCGTACCCGTACCCCGACGGCTGCGGCAGCTGGCAGCAGGCCGACGTGCGGACGGCCCGCGACCGGCTCGGCTGGCGGCCCCGTATCAACCTCGAAGAGTCCCTCGCCGACATCTGGATGGAGGCGGCATGCCGTATCTGACCAGTACGGCCGCCGACACCGCGAGCACCGGAGCGGTCCTCGGCCTCGGCATACCCGGATATGCGCACCCCCTTCTCGCACCGATGGAGTGGGGCGAACTCACCCGCCCCGGCACCCCTCTGCACTGGGTCGTCCTCAACGTGAGCGGCGACGCGAGCGGCGGGCCCGGCACGCGACCCGACCCGCGCTGTCTGGAGGCGGCCGGTCGACTGCGCAACGCGGGCATCCGCGTCCTCGGGCATCTGGACGCGAGGTACGGCGCACGCGCGCGGGGCGATCTGCTCTTCGACGCGCAGCGGTATCTCAGCTGGTACCGGGTCGACGGCTTCCTCCTGAACCGCTGCCCCACCGAGCGCGCGATTCTCCCCGAGGTCCGCCACGCGGTCACCACGCTCCGGGAACTGCTTGACGGAGGACACATCGTCCTCGGCCACGGCACCCACCCGTACCCCGGTTATGTGGAGCACGCCGATCAGCTGGTCACCTTCTCCGGGCCCTGGAGCGACTACCGCTGGTCGCAGGTGGCGGAGTGGACCGCCGACCATCCGCCCGAACGCTTCTGTCACTTCGTACACGGCGTACCTCGCGGCCACCTCGACGAGGCCCTGCGCATCGCCCGCTGGCAGGGCGCCGCCACGATCTACTTCACCGACCGCACGGACCGCGGGGGCCGCACCGATCCCTGGGAGACCATGCCCGGCTACTGGGACGACATCGTCTCGCTTGTTGGACCGGGTGTCTCGGAATGAAAAAGGGCGTGGCAGTGTTACGGAGAGAACAACTGTAGTGATTGACCGATCAACGGAGTCCCCGTGTCGCTGCCACCCCTGGTCGAGCCTGCTTCTGAGCTCACCGTAGACGAGGTCCGCAGGTACTCCCGCCACCTGATCATCCCTGACGTCGGGATGGACGGGCAGAAGCGGCTGAAGAACGCGAAGGTGCTCTGTGTGGGCGCCGGCGGCCTGGGCTCGCCGGCGCTGATGTACCTGGCCGCGGCCGGCGTCGGCACGCTCGGCATCGTGGAGTTCGACGAGGTCGACGAGTCGAACCTGCAGCGCCAGATCATCCACAGTCAGTCCGACATCGGCCGCTCCAAGGCCGAGTCCGCGCGTGACTCGGTCAAGGGCATCAACCCGTACGTCAACGTGATCCTTCACGAGGAGCGGCTCGAGGCCGACAACGTGATGGACATCTTCAGCCAGTACGACCTGATCGTCGACGGCACCGACAACTTCGCGACCCGCTACCTGGTCAACGACGCGTGTGTGCTGCTGAACAAGCCCTACGTGTGGGGCTCGATCTACCGCTTCGACGGCCAGGCCTCGGTCTTCTGGTCCGAGCACGGCCCTTGCTACCGCTGCCTCTACCCGGAGCCCCCGCCGCCGGGCATGGTCCCCTCCTGCGCCGAGGGCGGCGTCCTGGGCGTGCTGTGCGCCTCCATCGGTTCCATCCAGGTCAACGAGGCCATCAAGCTCCTCGCCGGCATCGGTGAGCCGCTGGTCGGCCGCCTGATGATCTACGACGCCCTGGAGATGCAGTACCGCCAGGTCAAGGTCCGCAAGGACCCGAACTGCGCGGTCTGCGGCGAGAACCCCACCGTCACCGAGCTCATCGACTACGAGGCCTTCTGCGGCGTCGTCTCCGAGGAGGCCCAGGAGGCGGCCGCCGGCTCGACGATCACTCCCAAGCAGCTCAAGGAGTGGATCGACGACGGCGAGAACATCGACATCATCGACGTCCGCGAGATCAACGAGTACGAGATCGTCTCGATCCCCGGCGCCCGGCTGATCCCCAAGAACGAGTTCCTCATGGGCTCCGCCCTGGAGAACCTCCCGCAGGACAAGAAGATCGTCTTGCACTGCAAGACGGGTGTCCGCAGTGCGGAAGTGCTCGCCGTCCTCAAGTCGGCGGGCTTCGCCGACGCGGTCCACGTCGGCGGCGGCGTGATCGGCTGGGTCAACCAGATCGAGCCGGACAAGCCGGTCTACTAGGCCAACCCGGTCTACTGGGCGCACGCCTTCCATGGAGGGGCTCGGCACTGCCTGTGCCGGGCCCCTTTCCTCTACGAGCAGACCTTGCCGTCCTTGGGCACCGTGCCCTTCAGCAGGTACGCGTCCACCGTCGAGTCGACGCAGTCGCTCCCGCTGCCGTACGCCCCATGGCCCTCGCCCTTCCAGGTGAGCTCCACACCGACATCGTCGCCCAGCTCGTCCGCCATCTTCTTCGCGCCCTCGTACGGCGTCGCCGGGTCCCCGGTGTTGCCCACGACCAGTACAGGCTCGGCTCCCGGAGCGCTCACCTCGGGTGTGTCGAACTGGCCCGGCACCGGCCAGTCGTGGCACCAGCCCGCCGTGTCCCAGCCGAGGAACTCTCCGAACACGGGCGAGATCGTGCGGAACTCGGGCAGCAGCTTCTTCGTCTCCTCGGCGGTCGGCCGCTGCTTCTGGTCCAAGCACGATATGACCCGTTGTGAATGTGCCGTCGTGCCGTAGCGGCCGGAGGGGTCGCGCTCGTTGTAGCCGTCGGCGAGCGCCAGCAGTTCGGAGCCGTCCCCGTCCTCGGCCGCTTTGAGCGCGCTGGTCAGGGTCGGCCAGCTCTGCTCGCTGTAGAGCGGCAGGACGATGCCGGTGACGGCCAGCGTCTGGGTGAGCTCGCGGCCGGACGCCGCCGGCAGCGGCTTCGCGTCGATCTGCTTGAGGAGGTCCACGATCTTCTGCGTGCCCTCCTTCGGGTCCTGGCCCGTCGACTTGAGGTAGTTGTCGAGGGCGCGCTGGAAGCCACGCGCCTGGTTCTTGGCGTGGCCCACCGCGTCGGCGCTCGGGTCGACGACCGCGTCCAGCACCAGACGGCCCACGTTCTTGGGGAACAGGTGGGCATAGACGCCACCGAGCTCCGTGCCGTACGAGATGCCGAAGTAGTGGGTCTTCTTGTCGCCGAGGACCTGGCGCATCAGGTCCATGTCGCGGGCCGTGTCGGTCGTCGAGACGTGCGACAGCAGCTTGCCCGCCGCCTTCTCACAGCCCGCCCCGAAGCCGGCCGCGTCCTTGAGGTACGCCGTCTCCTCGGCCGCGTCGTCCGGGGTGGCGTCCACCGACTCCGCGGCCTGGATGTCCTTGTCGCTGCGGCAGCGCACCCCCTCGCTCCCGCCGACCCCCCGCGGGTCCCAGCTCACCAGGTCGTACCGTTCGTGCAGGCTGCTGACTATGTCGGCGTACGCGGGCATCGTGGAGACGCCCGAGCCGCCGGGGCCGCCGAAGTTGAACAGGAGCGAGCCGATGCGGTCGTCCTTGCCGCCGGTCGACTTCGAACGGATCAGCGCGAGCCCGACCGTCTCCCCGTTCGGTTCGTTCCAGTCGAGGGGCGTCTTCAACGTGGCGCACCGCCAGTCGCCGCCGGGTGCAGGGCCGTCCGCCGTCGCCTTGCAGCGTCCCCAGTCGAGCTTCTGGGAGATGAGTGAGTCGGGCAGCTTCGATGACGTACCCGATGACGACGAGGCCGACGCTCCCGGGTCGTCCCTCCCGTCGTCCGGGCCGCCCTCTGACGATCCGCCGCTACAGCCGGCCATCAGCACCGCGGCAGCGGCCAGAGCCGTCCACCGTCCCAGTCGCGCCATGCGTCATTCCCCCCTCGCCTCGTCGTCCGCCGGATGCCGCGGATGACAGTCATGCCATGGTAGGCGTACTGTCGCGAGCGACGTGGCGGCCTGTGGATAACTCTGTGACCTGCGCTTTTGTGGGTGAGCAGTGCAAGTGCGCGCACTTCGTTCTCGCGTGCGACGGCGCTGCTTCACGGGCAGACGCTTCCCGCCTCAGGCGTCTTTCCCTGCAGCAGGTAGGCGTCCACGGCGTTCCGCACGCACTTGCTGCCGCTGCTGTACGCGCCGTGCCCCTGCCCTTTGTACGTGAGCTCGACCCCGACCCCCTCACCGAGCGCCTCCACCATCTTTCTCGCGCCCTGGTACGGCGTGGCCGGGTCGCCGGTGTTGCCGATCACGACGATCGGCGCCGCCCCGGGCGCGCTCACGTCGGGGCGGTCGGCGGCGCCGGGCACCGCCCAGTCGGTGCAGCTGATCATCTGCCAGGCAAGGGTGTCGCCGAAGAGAGGGGAGACGGCCCGGAACTCGGGCAGCTTCGCCGTCACGTCCTCGACGGTGTAGCGCGGCTTGTAGTCCGCGCAGTTGATGGCGACGTTCGCCGGGATGAGATTGCTGTACTCGCCGTCCTCGTTCCGTCCGTTCAGGGAGTCGGCCAGCAGCATCAGCAGGCTGCCGTCACCCTGGTACGCCTGGTCCAGGCCCTGAGTCAGGTACTCCCAGAGGTCCTTGGAGTACAGGGCCTGAAGGATTCCGTCCGTCGCGATCGACTGGGTCAGGTCGCGTGGGAAGACGCCGGGGATCGGCTTGCCGTCGAGTTCCTTCAGCAACGCGGCGATCCGGTCCTTGACCTCCTGTGCTGTGTCCCCGACGGGGCATCCCTCCTTCTTCGAGGCGCAGTCCCGCGCGTAGTTGTCGAGCGCGAGCTGAAAGCCCTTGGCCTGCCCGAGCGAGCCCTGCTCCGGGGTCTGCGTCGGGTCGACGACCGCGTCGAAGACGGCCCGCCCCACGTTCTTGGGGAACAGGTGGGCGTACACGCCGCCGAGCTCCGTGCCGTACGAGATGCCGAAGTAGTACAGCTTGCTGTCGCCGAGGACCTGGCGCATCAGATCCATGTCGCGGGCTGCTTCCGTGGTGCGGACGTGCGGGAGCGTCACGCCGGACTCCTTCTCACAGGCCGAGTTGAACGACTCGGTGCTGTCGCGCAGCTTCTCCTCCTCGGCGTCGTCGTCGGGTGTCATGTCCTGCTGGAGGTACTCGTCGAGCCCTTCGGCGTCCTCGCACTCGACGCCCGCGCTGCGGCCGACCCCGCGCGGGTCGAAGCTCACCAGGTCGTATCGGGTGCGCAGCTTCGCGAAGTCGTCGGCGAAGGCGGGCAGGCCGGTGACACCCGAGCTGCCGGGCCCGCCGAAGTTGAAGACGAGGGAGCCGATGCGTGAGTTCCGGTCGCCACTCGCCTCCGCCCGGATGAGTGCGATACCGATCGTGTCGCCGTCGGGGTCGTCCCAGTCCAGCGGCGTCTTCATGGTGGCGCACTGCCACACGTCACCGTCCGGAAGCGGTGAGGGCGCCTGCCCTCCGCCCTCGGACGTGGACGGCGCCGGGCAGTCCTTCCAGCTCAGCTTCTGGTCCGTCAGGTCCTCGCCCTTGGCGTCGTCGTCACCGCAGCCCGTCGGCAGGGCGCACAGCAGCATGGCCGTGGCGGTCAGGGCGGCGGCGCGCAGCCGGGGCGGGAGGGGCATGCTTCCCATCCTGGCCGTGCTCCGCTGGGTGCGCTC
>NZ_VJZC01000471.1 GCF_009377185.1 Streptomyces spongiae | reverse complement strand
CGCCCCGGCCTGCCCCCGCACATCCGCCAGGCCCGGCTCGCCCCCACCTCCGAGCCGTTCCTCGTCAAGCTGTTCGAGTCGGATGAGGGGTCGGGGCCGGGCGAACGCTCCCGCAACCCCGTGCGCCCGGTCGGCCAGTACCGCGAACTGCTGTCCCGGGTCAGCACACTGCCCACGGCGAGGCGTCGTACGGCCGAGCGCGTCATGCTGTGGCCGAGGGCTGTCGTGGGCGCCCGGGAACACGCTGTCGGAGTCGCGTACCCACCGCTGGGCCGGCCGTTCCTGCTCACGGACGGCAACGCACAGACCGGCGACTTCCTGCTCGCGCAGGAGCCGGACTTCCAGGGGTGCGAGGTGCCCTCGGCCCGCCAGCGGGCCGAACTGCTCCTGGACGTCGTGGTGGCCCACGAACTGCTGCACACCATCGGTCTGGCGCATGGCGACACCAACTGGAAGAACTTCGTCTACGGTCTGGAGTCCGGCCGCGGCCGGGGCAGGCTCATCGACATCGACAGCGTGACCGCCCTGGACGATCCCCGGCCGCCGCTGATGCACCAGCCGGGCTGGGGCGACGACCCCACCATGTCCCCGCACACCCGCGACACCCTGCGCGTAGCCCTCCTGGTGGCCCGCCTGGCCGCCCCCGAGCCGGACTGGGACCGCTGGGCCCCTCCCGAGCTCGGCGCCCCCTGGTTCACTCCCTGGCTGCGCGACCTCACCCGGCGGACCCTCGACGATCCCCGCGAGGGCTCGGTGTCCGAGTTCACGGCCGCACTGACGGAGGCCCTGCGGAACTAGAGGGTGTTTCGGGAATCCCGGCGCGCTCCAGGTGTTGAAGTCCATGTGAGTTCAGTGATCGCACAGACCCGGTTCTCGGTCCTCGACCGCTCCCGCACCCGTGAGGGGCACGACGCCGCCGAGGCGCTGCGGGACACGGTGGGGCTGGCGCGGGAGCTGGAGTCGCTGGGCTACCACCGGATCTGGGTGTCGGAACACCACGGAGTGCCCGGAGTCGCCGGTTCCGCGCCCACGGTGCTGGCCGCGGCCGTCGCGGCGGCCACGCGACACATCCGGGTGGGCACCGGCGGCGTGATGCTGCCCAACCACCAACCGTTCGTCGTGGCCGAGCAGTTCGGGGTCCTGGAGTCCCTCTTCCCGGGGCGGATCGACATGGGCCTGGGCAGGTCCGTCGGCTTCACCGACGGGGTGCGCAGGGCCCTGGGGCGGGACAAGGACGACGCGGACGACTTCGCCGGGCAGCTCGACGAGTTGCTCGGCTGGTTCCGCGGCACGTCCCCCACCCGTGCGCACGCGCGCCCGGCGGAGGGCCTGACCGTGCCGCCGTTCGTGCTCGCGATGGGTGAGGGCGCCGCCATCGCCGCGCGGGCGGGCCTGCCGATGGTCATCGGCGACCTCCGAAACCGCGAGAAGATGCGGCGCGGCATCGACCACTACCGCGCGACCTTCCGGCCCTCCCCGTGGGCACGGGAGCCGTACGTCGTCATCTCGGGCACGGTCGTGGTCGCCGCCACGCCCGAGGAGGCCCGGCGCCTGCTGCTTCCGGAAGCCTGGTCGATGGCGTACTCCCGCACGCACGGCACGTTCCCTCCGCTGCCGTCGGCCGAGAGCGTCGAGGCCCGCCCGATGACCGCGAAGGAACGCGGCTTCTACGAGTCGGGCCTCACCGGCCAGATCGCCGGCACCGAGGACCAGGTGGCCCACGAGCTGGAGACGGTGCTGAAGGAGACGGGCGCGCAGGAGCTCCTCGTCACCACCAGCACCTACGACCGTGCGGCCCTCCTCGACTCCTACCGGCGGCTGGCCCGCATCGTCACCGGTCAGGCCGCGGCCTTCCAGTGAGACTCCTGATGCGCCTGACGCGCCCCCAGCCCCGCGGACAACTCGGCGGCGCGGGCCAGTGAGCGGCGGTCGACACAGGTGCCCGGAGGCACCGCGTCCCGTACCTCGATCTCGGCCACCAGACCGCGTGCCGTCGCCACCCGCCACAGGGAGGCGAACAGGTTGTCCTCGCCGACGAAGGCCGGGGCCGTGCTGGCGGTGCCGTCGCCGAGGCGGTAGTGGATGCGGACGGGCTGGACGGGGACACCGGCGTCCAGGGCGGCCTGGAAGACGGCGCGGCGGAAGCTGCCCCGGGCGCGCCCGCACCAGGTGCTGCCCTCGGGGAAGGCCGTGACCGCCGCACCGGAGCGCAGGGCACCGGCGATGCGGGCGACGGTGTCCGGCAGGGCGCGCAGTCTGTCCCGTTCGATGTACAGGACGCCGGCCCGCGCCGTCAGCGGGCCCACGACGGGCCACTGCCGGATCTCGGTCTTGGCGAGCATCCGGGCCGGACGGACGGCGGCGAGCAGCGGGATGTCCAGCCAGGAGATGTGGTTGGCGACGAGGAGCACCCCGCCGGTGGGCGCGGTGGCGCCGGTGACGCGGACCCGGACGCCCGCGGCCCGCACCATCGCCCGGCACCACCACCGCACCATTCCGGCCGATACGCGCCTGCCGATCGGCAACAGCATGATCCCCCCGAGCAGGAGGACCGTCGCCGCTGTCAGCCGCAGCACCGCCCGGGGCACGGTCGCGACGGGTCCCGCCGGATCCACGCACGCCCCCGGAGTGCACGGCGCGCTGGGCAGCCAGACGCTCATCAGGCCGGTACGAGCGACAGGAAGTGCCGCAGATAGCGCGAGTTGACCCGGCTCATCGGCAGCAGCACGTACAGGTCGGCGACACCGAAGTCCGGGTCGTGGGCGGGCTCGCCGCACACCCAGGCGCCGAGGCGGAGGTAGCCGCGCAGCAGCGGGGGCAGTTCGGTGCGCTCCTCGGGCCGGGCCACGCCGTCCGCGTCCCAGGGCAGCAGGGGCCGCACCCGGTACTCCTCGGGCGCGAGGTGCTTGGCCCGCACCCGGTCCCATGTACCGGCGGCGAGCGCGCCACCGTCGGCGAGCGGGAACGAGCAGCAGCCGGCCAGCCACTCGTGGCCGCCGTCCACCATGTAGCGCGCGATCCCGGCCCAGATCAGGCCGATGACCGTGCCGTCGCGGTGGTCGGGGTGCACGCAGGAGCGGCCGACCTCGACGAGCCCGGGACGGATCGCGTCCAGCGGCGCGAGGTCGAACTCGCTCTCCGAGTACAGCCGCCCGGCAACCGCGGCGCGCTCGGGCGGCAGCAGCCGGTAGGTGCCGACGACCTGGTCGGTCAGCGTGTCACGGACGAGCAGGTGATCGCAGTACGCGTCGAAGGCGTCGACGTCGAGGCCGGGCTGCGGGGTGGACAGCAGCGCGCCCATCTCGCCGGCGAAGACGTCGTGGCGCAGCCGCTGCGCGGCCCGCACGTCGGCTTCGTCGCGGGCGAGGGTGACGGTGTAGCGGGTGGGCGCGACTGCCCGGGGCGGGCTGTCGAGCGTGGATACGCCGGTCATGGCTGGCTCTCTCCTGGGGACGGGGCCTGTACGGCGGGAGCTGAGCGGGCCGCCGGTTGGCTACGGCGTGCTCGCTTATGTTTTCCCGACGCCAACTGACCGGCGCGTAACCTTCGCAGAGAGGCGGGGTGTGGGGTTGTTGAATGCCAGGGGTGCGGCACCTGGACAGAGCTTGGCGGGGCCGGAGAGCACCACTCCGGCCCCGCCCGTCCGCACCTGGTCGGCGAACGTTTCAGGGGCGCGGGGAACTGCGCGACAAGCCACGGCTGACCCGCAGCCCGCCGACGACGATCCCCCTACGGCGCTACCGCTTGGCGACCTTCCGCGTAGCCCGCAGCCACTCCTTGTTCATGCTGGTGATGGACACCAAGGGAATCCCCTTGGGGCAAGCCGTGGCGCACTCCCCCGCCAACGTGCACCCCCCGAACCCCTCGTCATCCATCTGCGCCACCATGTCCAGCACCCGCGTCTCCCGCTCGGGCGCCCCCTGCGGCAACACGTTCAGGTGATTGACCTTCGCCGAGGTGAACAGCATCGCGGCCCCGTTCGGGCAGGCCGCCACACACGCCCCGCACCCGATGCACTCCGCGTTCTCGAACGCGAAGTCCGCGTCCGGCTTCGGCACCGGCGTCGCGTGGGCCTCGGGCGCGGCCCCGGTCGGCGCGGTGATGTACCCGCCGGCCTGGATGATCCGGTCGAAGGCCGACCGGTCGACCACCAGGTCCTTGATGACCGGGAACGCCGAGGCCCGCCACGGCTCGATGTCGATGGTGTCGCCGTCCTGGAAGGACCGCATGTGCAGCTGGCAGGTCGTGGTGCGCTCGGGCCCGTGGGCGTCGCCGTTGATCACCAGGCTGCACGCGCCGCAGATGCCCTCGCGGCAGTCGTGGTCGAAGGCGACCGGGTCCTCACCGCGCAGGATGAGTTCCTCGTTGAGGGTGTCCAGCATCTCCAGGAAGGACATGTCGGTCGAGATGCCGTCCACCTCGTACGTGGACATCGCTCCGTCGGCGTCGGCGTTCTTCTGCCGCCAGACGCGCAGGGTGAGCTTCATGCGTAGCTCCGCTGGGTGGGGTGGACGTACTCGAAGACGAGGTCTTCCTTGTGCAGTACGGGGGCAGAGCCCGTACTCGTGAACTCCCAGGCGGCCGCATACGCGAACTCGTCGTCCTTGCGGGCCGCCTCGCCGTCGGCCGTCTGGGACTCCTCGCGGAAGTGGCCGCCGCAGGACTCGGCGCGGTGCAGCGCGTCGAGGCACATCAGCTCGGCGAGTTCGAGGTAGTCGACGACGCGGTTGGCCTTCTCCAGCGACTGGTTGAACTCCTCGCCGGTGCCGGGCACCTTGATGCGCCGCCAGAACTCCTCGCGGATCTGCGGGATGCGTTCCAGCGCCTTGCGCAGCCCCGAGTCGGTACGGGCCATGCCGCAGAACTCCCACATCAGCTCGCCGACCTCGCGGTGGAAGGAGTCGGGGGTGCGGTCGCCGTCGACGGACAGGAGGAGGTTCAGCCGGTCCTCGGTCTCGGCCCGCACCTCCTGGACCACGGGGTGGTCGACCGTGACGTCCTCGTGGTGCGGGTTGCGCGCCAGGTAGTCGTTGATGGTCGACGGGAGTACGAAGTAGCCGTCGGCGAGCCCCTGCATCAGGGCGGAGGCGCCGAGCCGGTTCGCGCCGTGGTCGGAGAAGTTGGCCTCGCCGATGGCGAACAGGCCGGGGATCGTGGTCTGGAGGTCGTAGTCGACCCACAGGCCGCCCATCGTGTAGTGCACGGCGGGGTAGATCCGCATCGGCACCTCGTACGGATCCTCGTCGGTGATCCGCTGGTACATGTCGAAGAGGTTGCCGTACTTGGCCTCGACGGCTCCCCGGCCCATGCGCTTGATGGCGTCGGCGAAGTCCAGGTACACGCCCTGCCCGCCGGGACCGACCCCCCTCCCCTCGTCGCAGACGTTCTTCGCGGCGCGGGAGGCGATGTCGCGGGGCACGAGGTTGCCGAAGGACGGGTAGATGCGCTCCAGGTAGTAGTCGCGCTCGTCCTCGGGGATCTGGCCGGCCGGGCGGGTGTCGCCCTTGGCCTTCGGCACCCAGATGCGTCCGTCGTTGCGCAGGGACTCGCTCATCAGCGTCAGCTTGGACTGGTGGTCGCCGGTGCGCGGGATGCAGGTGGGGTGGATCTGGGTGAAGCACGGGTTGGCGAAGTACGCGCCGCGCCGGTGGGCCCGCCAGATCGCCGTGGCGTTGGAGTTCATGGCGTTCGTCGACAGGTAGAAGACGTTGCCGTAGCCGCCGGAGGCGAGCACGACGGCGTCCGCGAAGTACGTGTCGATGCGACCGGTGACGAGATCGCGCGCCACGATCCCGCGGGCCCGCCCGTCGATCACGATCAGGTCGAGCATCTCGGTGCGCGCGTGCATCTCGACGTTGCCGGCGGCGATCTGCCTGCTGAGGGCCTGGTAGGCGCCCAGCAGCAACTGCTGTCCCGTCTGGCCGCGGGCGTAGAAGGTCCGGGACACCTGGACGCCGCCGAACGACCGGGTGTCGAGCAGACCGCCGTACTCACGGGCGAACGGCACGCCCTGCGCCACGCACTGGTCGATGATCTCCACGGAGATCTGGGCCAGCCGGTGGACGTTGGACTCACGGGCGCGGAAGTCGCCGCCCTTGACAGTGTCGTAGAACAGCCGGTGGATGGAGTCGCCGTCGTTGCGGTAGTTCTTCGCCGCATTGATGCCGCCCTGCGCGGCGATCGAGTGGGCGCGGCGCGGGGAGTCCTGGTAGCAGAACTGGACGACGTGGTAGCCCTGTTCGGCGAGCGTGGCCCCGGCGGAGCCGCCGGCCAGACCCGTCCCGACCACGATCACCGTGTGCTTGCGCCGGTTGGCGGGGTTGACCAGCTTGGCCTCGAAGCGGCGGGTGTCCCAGCGCTCGCCCACGGGGCCGGAGGGCGCCTTGCCGTCGACGACGGGCTCACCGGTCTGGTACTCGGCGTAGGTAGTCATGTCAGCTCACCACTCCGGTCATGACGCCCACGGGTACGGCGATGAAACCCGCCGTGAGCAGCAGTGCGAGAACGTTGGCGATGGTCTTGAGGGCGCGGTCGCGGGTGCGGCTGCCCGCGCCGAGGGTCTGGGCGGCGCTCCAGAAGCCGTGCCGGACGTGCAGGCCGAGGGCGAGCATCGCGACGATGTAGATGACGTTGCCGTACCAGGTGGAGAAGGTGTCCACGACGTTCTGGTACGGGTGGCCCTCCTGGAAGCCACCGGAGTGCACGGTGCCGGTGGTGAGGTCCAGGATGTGCCAGACGATGAACAGGCCGAGGATGATCCCGCCCCAGCGCATGGTGCGCGTGGCGTAGCTCGCCCGTGGCTTCTTGTGCACGTACTTGCTGGGCCGAGCCCTGATGTCGCGGCGGCTGAGCTGATACGCGGAGACCGCGTGGGCGACGACCGCGACGACCAGCACGACGCGGACGAGCCACAGCGTCCACTCGTAGTGCATGAAGGGTTCGCCGACGGTGCGCAGCCAGTGCGCGTAGTGGTTGAACTCGCCCGCGCCGAAGAAGATCTTCAGGTTCCCGATCATGTGGACGATCAGGTACAGCAACATGATCAGACCGCTGACCGCCATGACGGTCTTCTTGCCGACGGAGCTGTCCCACACCGTGCGGGCCATGGACGGCCGTCGGTCCGTCCGCGTTGCCAGAGCCATACACATGACGCTAGAGCGGGAACACGCGATCGGTCCAAGACATGGTACGGCTCGTTTCGATAGAGCTGGCCTATCGTGAAGGTATGCAGTTCCAGCAGCTCCAGTACTTCGTGGCCGTGGCCGAGACCCGGCACTTCACCCGGGCCGCGGAGCTCGTGCATGTCGCGCAGCCGTCTCTGTCCCAGCAGATCCGTTCGCTGGAGCGGGAGTTGGGGGCGGAACTGTTCCGTCGGGCGCGCGGCAACATCACGCTGACCGACGCGGGCGAGTCCCTGCTGCCGCTGGCCCGGCGGATACTGGCGGACGCGGACACCGCGCGGCAGGAGGTGGCCGAGCTGGTCCAGCTGCGGCGCGGGCGGGTGCGGCTGGGTGCGACGCCGAGCCTGTGCACGGGGCTGCTGCCGGACGTGCTGCGCTCGTTCCACGACCGCTATCCGGGGATCAGGCTGCTGATCGAGGAGGGCGGGTCGCACGATCTCGTACGGGAGCTCGCGCGGGGTGCGTTGGATCTGGCGCTGGTCGTTCTGCCCCTGCCCAGCCCCTCCCCCGCGCTGACCACGGTGGAGGTGCTGAGGGAGGACCTGGTCGTGGTGTCGTCACCGGACGCGTCGGCGCCCGGGCGGGGGCAGCGTACGGTGCGGGTCTCCGACCTGGAGGGTGAGCGGCTGGTCATGTTCCGTCACGGGTACGACCTGCGGGAGCTGACGGTCGCCGCGTGCCGTGCCGAGGGCTTCGAGCCGGACTTCGCGGTCGAGGGTGGGGAGATGGACGCGGTGCTGGGG
>NZ_VJZC01000047.1 GCF_009377185.1 Streptomyces spongiae | reverse complement strand
GGCCCACCCCGACGAGGTCGCCCACGCGGTGGAGTTCCTGACCCATGCCGGTTTCGTCCGCGGCGCGGTGATACCGGTGGACGGAGGGGCTGGGCTGGGCCACTGAACGGCTCCGCTCCCCGCGGCAGGGAGTGAGCTCGCCGCCCGAACGGCCCACCGAGAGGTCTGCCGGCCGGTTTCCGGCACTTCACTTTGCGTCGGTGCCCCTGGCTCTGACGGTGATCCGCGCGTAGTCGTACCCACCAGTCTTGGGCGACGGGTTGTAGGTGATCGTGAACGTTCGCCGTACATCGCCGAAGCGGTCGGAGTACGTCACCTTGGACGGGCTGGTGCGCTTCGGCTCGGCGGTGATGTCGTACGTACGAAGGAAGTCCTTGACGCTCGAGTCCTGGCCGTCGCCCACCTCGTACCGGAGCACCGCGGAGCCGTTCTTCTCCATCTTGGCGTACGTCGGTATGTAGTAGCGCCCCGCGGATGGATGCTGATCGTGGTGCATCCCCGCCTTGCGCTCCACTGCCTCCTCGGGACCGTCACCGGCCGGCGTGAGCAGCGCGACGGCCGCCCAGGCGATCGCGCCGAGCGTCCACACCACGCACAGGGCCAGGAACCACACCAGCCATCTGCGCCGGCGCGGTCTCGTGGGGCCTGTACGCGTACTCACCCCTTCCATGTGCGTACTTCGCTCTGCCCGCCCATGTCGTACTCCTTGGCCTGACCCGACTGGTGGAGCCTGGCCATTTGGGCGTCCGACACGTTGCCCATCGCGGGTACCGGAGTCGCCTTGTTCGCGTCCCAGTTGTAGCGGTCGTACACGTGGGTCTGGTAGCGGATCGTTGTCTTGGGCTCGCCGTCCGGGCCCGGGACGACCTCGACCTGGGCGACCGTGTTGTAGTGGAAGGAGCCGACGGCGTGATACCAGTCGGGGTCCTTCTCCGCGGTCCAGCCCTGCCAGCCAGTCTGCTGGACGTACTTCACGGGCTTCCCGGTGCGCTCGTATTCGGCGAGGGCCTGCGCCTCCCAGTTGGGGGCGTTCTCCGCCATCTGGGCTTCCACGTTGCGATTCATGTCCGGGAGGTCGCCCATCAACGCGTCCACGTCGATGTCCAGCGGTTCTCCGGTGTTGGAGAGGTAGTGCAGCATGTGCTTGGCCGACTGGGGGCCGCCGAGCACCGCGGGGGAACCCATGGCGAAGAAGCCCATCTTGTTCTTGATGGCACGGTCCTCGTCGGTGGGCTCGCGGGTGTTGTAATCGCCGGAACCCTGGTCGGGTGCGGGCGGCGGGAGCAGCACTCCGCCCGCTCCGGAGAAGACGCGGTTCAGATCCTTGGCGCCCTTGGTGTCGGCCTTGACGGCGGCCTTGGTCTGCTCGTCCAGGACGGTGTACTCCACCGCCTTCTTGATGCGTTCGAGTTCGTAGCCGGTGTGCTCGTTGACATCGGCGGCATAGCTGAGGGCGGCGGTCACGCGGGTGAGGAGGCTGTCCGCGTTCTCCTGATCCTGCTGGGCCGCCGGCGCGCTGTCCGGGTCGTTGGGCGGGTAGTCCCGCTCGGGGATGGTGACGCCTCCGCTGTCGTGCAGCGTCAGGTCCTTCGACTTGGCCATCTCCTGGGCCTCGTCCAGCCAGGTGCGGGCGAGCTTGAACCCGGTCTTCGCCGCTTCGAGCGTGACTGCGGCAGCCTTTGACTCGAGGTGCGCGATGCTCAATTCGTTATGCAGTGCGGTCAGTTGGACGCGGGCCATCATGGCGGCCGGGCCCGCCCAGACGAAGGGCAGCTTGAGCAGGACGTTCTGGACGTGGTCCCGGGCCTCGGTGGCCGCCGCGGCCAGGTCGACCCACTCGTCGGCCGCCCGCGACCAGGAGTCCGGACGTACGTCTTCCAGTTCCCCGACCGTGATGTCCTGCCGCTCGACCGCGTCGGGATGTTCGTGGTCCTTGCCCTCCGGCCGGTCAGTGAGCGTTGCCACTACGCATCCCCCTCGAGCGAAGCGAGGATCGCCTGGAAATCCTGCGCCGTACGGTGTTCTTGAGCCGTGTAATTCGTGTGCGTCTGGCGCATCTTGTCGGCCAGTGAGCGGCACTGCTTGGCGAGGCGGGTGATTTCGTCGTCCCAGTCGCCCGTGGTCGATGCGAGCATGCGTCCGCTGGTGAGCATGGTGTGGACACGCGCTGTGGTGTCGGATTCCGCGAGGCCCTTGTCCGCCTTCTCAAGGATCTGTGCGGCCAGGTCCAACTCGTCGGCCATCTTGCCGAGTTCGGCGTTGCTCACGCCGTAGCCGTTGTCGTCGGCGCCGCCTGCCCGGGGAGCGGGGGCGCCGCTCGGGCCGGTGGCGCCTCCAGGGCCGGTGCCGACCGACATGGTTTGGATGCCGCTGTGGTTGAAGCCGGGGTCAGGGTTGGTCCCGGGTGCGGGATTCCTGTCGCGGACGTCGGTGGGGCGGTCCGGGGCGGGCATGTCCAGGCCGTAGCTGGTCCGGGGATCCGGGCCGGTGTTCGGCGCGGATATGGGCGCCACGGAATCGGGCTCTGTACTCACAACTTCCCCCCGTGTCGACGCGGGCCCACTGTGGGGCAGCACGCTTCGACGACTGTGTGATCACTCGTGTTGGGACCCTAACCGCTCGGAGACACGCCGAGCAATGACGCCCCGTCATCCTGACTCCCGCTGGTCAGCGGTACCGGCGTGCCCTCTCGACGGGGTTCTCGCGCTGGTCGGAGCGGAGATCGGCAGCGTGTGATCGGCAGTCAGGTCCACCGTCCACCGCCGGTTTCTGATCTGGTCCAGAGCCGGAGTGCGGGGCTTCCCGACCGCCCACGTCAGCTCTGAGAATCCGGCGCGCACCGTCGCCCCGTAACGCCAACGCCACACATAACGCGCACACGCAAAACAGCAGGTCAGGATCCTTTGCCAAATGAGCGTCACGGCCCAGAACCCATCCGCCTCAGACGGAGCAGCTGCGGTCGCACTCGGGCGCCCTTGCCGACTTCGCTCATTCTGGATGGCCGCCGTCCGACTGGGCGCGCGTCATGCTCGACCGGCGCCGCGAAACGGTCGTGGCCTGCGACACCTGCCACGACCGCATCCACGAGGCACAGGCGGCCAGATCATTCACGCCGTGATCACTGAAGAGCCGGGTGACAGTGAAAGCGTCAAGCCCGGTTCGGCGGGAGGCCGCGAGGAAAAGGAGCTGCCACGGCAGACACCTCGCCGCGCGGCCGACCCAACGTCCTGGCTGCCCGGCTACCGCGGACTCAGCCCCCGCTACGAACGAAATCCCCGCAACCACCTGGCCTTTCTCGGCCTCGCCGCCGCCCTGTGCTGCTACAAGCGACTCGTCCGCCTCACCACGTAGGACACGGTCTTATCCACTCGGTGAACGCAAAGCGCGCATTTCGAGCGCGGTGTTCCCTCCGGCATGGCCGGCTGTTTCGAAGGCCTGCCACATCGAGGCGTACTTCCCGCCCCTGGCGAGCAACTCCTCGTGCGGCCCGGTCTCGATGATCCGGCCGCCGTCGAGGACGACGATGCGGTCCGCGGTCCGCGCCGTCTGCAGGCGGTGCGCGATCACGATCGTGGTCCGGCCGCGCGAGACGCGCCGCATCGCGGCGGTGACCCGGGCTTCGGTGCCGAGGTCGAGGTTGGCCGTGGCCTCGTCCAGCAGGAGCAGGACGGGGTCGACCAGCTCGGCCCTGGCCAGGGCGATGAGCTGGCGCTGCCCGGCCGACAGGGACCGGCCGCGTTCCGCCAGCTCGCACCGGTAGCCGCCGGGCAGCCCGGTGACGAAGTCGTGGGCGCCGACCGCCCGCGTCGCCGCCTCGACCTCGGCGTCGCCGGCCCCGGGCCGACCGTAGGCGATGTTGTCGCGGACCGATCCGGTGAACAGGAACGCCTCTTGTGGCACATAACCGAGCCGCCGCCGGTACGAGGACAGGTCGAGCGCGCGCAGATCGTGGCCGTCGACGCGTACGGCGCCCTCGCTCGGATCGTAGAACCGTGCCAGCAGCTTCATGAGGGTCGACTTGCCCGCGCCGGTCTCGCCGACCAGGGCGACCGTCTCGCCGGCCGCGATACGCAGGCTGATGCCACGCAGCGCCTCGGGTGGCCCGGCCGGTGAGACGGGCGCCGTGGTCGGGTAGGAGAAGTGCACGTCGTCGAAGACCACCTCACCGGTCAGCGGACCCGTTTCCACGGGGTTCTCCGGGCTGGGGGTGAGGCTGTCGACCTTCATGAGCTCGGCGATGCGATTCACCGAGATCCGGGTCTGCTGCCACGAGTCGAAGACCTGGGACAGCTGTTGGACGGGAGAGAAGAACAGGTCGATGTAGAGGATGAAGGCGATCAGGGCGCCCGCGGTCAGCTGCCCGGACATGACCATTCCGGCCCCCACGCCCAGGACGATGACCCTCGTGGCGTCCGAGAGGAACTCCACGAACAAGAAATAGACGAGCATCAGCCGTTGGGCCGAGAGACGGGCGGCGACGTAGTCGTGGCCGAGCCGCCGGTACCGGGCCTTGGCGATCTCCTCGTGGACGAAGGCCTGGGATTCGCGTACCCCGGACAGGCTCTCCTGGAAGTCCGCGTTGACGGCGGCGATCCGCTCCCTGGCCCGGTCGTAGCGCATGCGGCCCCGCCGCCGGTACAGCACCGTCGCGAGGGCCAGCGGGACGAGGACCGGGAGCATGACGGCTTCCAGTTCGGGGTTGAGGAAGAGCAGCGTCGTCCCCACGCCGACGAACGTGACGAGCGAGACGATCGCGGACAGTACGCCGTTCTCGATCAGCGACTCGAACTGATTGACGTCGGTGGTCATCCGGGTCATGATCCGCCCGGCCATCTCCCCCTCGTAGAAGCCGAGGGACAGCCGCTGCAACTGGGCCCAGATCCGGATCCGCAGGGACAGCATGACGCGCTGGGCGGTCTTACCGGTCACGAACGTGCCGGCGATCTCAGCGATCAGGCCGGCCAGGGCCACCACCAGGTACACGCCCGACGCGGTGAACAGGGCGACCTCGGATCCGGCCGTCACGCCGCTGTTGATGCCGTTCTTGACCAGGTAAGGGCCGATCACTGAAGCCAGGGCGTCGAGGACGACCAGGAGCAGGCCGAGCAGGAGCAGATGCCGGAACTCCGACAGGAGCCCGCCCAGGCTGAACGAAGGGTCCCGGCGTGACTCCGTCTCGAGGTCTACCGCCGCGATGTCGCGCACGGGGCCGAGCGCGGCCACGCGGTCCAGCAGTTCGGGAGGTACCTCCACCGTGCTGCGGCGGCCAGGGCCGTGGTCGCCCCGGCCGCGCCGATGCTTCTCGTCCCGCTCCGTGGTGGTCGCGCCTGTGCCGGAAGGCGAGGCCGGTGCCTCGGTCACGCCCGTGCCGGAAGGCGAGGCCGGTTCGGTCCCGCCGTCGGCGGCGTCCCCTTCGAGCTCCCCGAGCAGCGTCCGGTACAGCGCGTCGCGCTCCACCAGCTCGTCGTGGGTGCCGACGTCGACGACCCGGCCCTGGTCCATGACCACGATCCGGTCCGCCAGACGCAGGGTCGAGCGGCGGTGCGCGACCAGGACGGTGGTCCGCCCGGCCGTCACCTCGCGCAGGGCGTCGTGGATGACCTCCTCGGTGGCGGCGTCCACAGCGCTGGTCGCGTCGTCGAGGATCAGGATCCGGGGGTCGTACAGCAGTGCCCGGGCCAGGGCCACCCGCTGCCGCTGCCCGCCCGACAGGCGCTGGCCCCGCTCGCCCACCACGGTGTCGTAGCCATGGGGCAGGTCCATGATGAAGTCGTGCGCACCCGCGGCGCGTGCCGCCTGTTCGATGTCGGCGTCACCGGCGCCCGGGCATCCGTAGGCGATGTTGTCCCGAACCGACGCGGAGAACAGGAAGCTCTCCTCGAACGCCACGCCGACCTGACTGCGCAGGGAGCGCAGAGTGACGTTCCGCAGGTCGTGGCCGTCGACGAGCACGGCGCCCTGCTGCGGGTCGTGGATGCGCGACACCAGCGCCACCGCGGTCGACTTGCCGCTCCCGCTCGGGCCGACGAGGGCGACGCGGGACCCGGCCGGTATGTGCAGGTCGAGGCCGCGCAGGACCTCGGCTCCCTCCCGGTAGGAGAAGTGCACCCCGGAGAAGGTGATGTCGCCGCGGAGAGCGGGCAGTTCTGTCGCGTCGGGTGCGTCGGCGATGGCGGGGCGCAGGTCGATGAGCTGGAAGATGCGCTCCAGACCGGCCCTGGCCTGCTGCGCGATGACGGGGAGGCGGGCCAACCGGCCAGCGGGGGGCACGAGTTGGGCGACGTAGCTGGAGAAGGCCAGGAATGTGCCCAGAGTGATCTCGTGGCGCAGCGCCAGCCAGCCGCCGTAGGCCAGGATGGCCACCTGCCCGAAGACGGGAATGGCCTGCAGGACCGGCTGGTAGCGGGCCTGCAGTCGCACCAGGCGCATCTGGGAACCGAAGACGGCCTGCGATTCCTCGGCCACTCGCTCGACTTCCCGCTGCTCCTGGCCGAAGGCCTTGACGACCCTGACCCCGTTGAGGACCTCGTCGACGGTCTGGACGACGTCTCCCACCCGCTGCTGGGCGTCCCATGTCGCGGGGAACACCTTCCGGCGCATTCTGTAGGAGACAGTGAGCACCATGGGCACGATGACGATACTGACAACGGCCAGAGACGGGCTCAGGACGAGCATCACCCCGATCGCCAGGGCCACCCGCAGCGCGTCGCTGCCCAGGAACGGGAAGTAGTTGAGCAGTCCCTGGACCAGGGATGTGTCCGAATTGGCTCTGCCGACGAGTTGCCCCGTCGGCATGCGGTCGAGGTTCTCGGCGTCCATGGACTGAAGACGGCCGTGCATGGCGCTGCGCAGATCGAACTCGACTTCGAGAGCGAGGCGAGCCCCCGACAGGCGGCGGAGGAACTCGAAGCAGGCCGTGGCGGCGCCGAGCACCAGGAGCAGGGTCAGCCACAGCCACAGTGCCGACCCACCGGTGAGGATGACGCCATCGATGATCTGCCGCACGACCATGGGCATGGCGATCATGGAGGCGCTGCCGAGTACCGCGCCCAGCAGGGTGAGCGCCAGCGCCTTGCGGCGCCGGAGCATGTGTCCCCACAGGCGTCGGCCCCATCCAGGACCGGCCGATGGTTCAGCGGACGTCGACTCGCGCTCCGCCTGGCGACGCGGCGCTCGGCGGGACGGTCGTCCACCGCCGCGTCCAGCCTGACGCCCCGTAAGCACAGTCTTCTCCACTGGTACTCCCGTCTGTCGGATAGCTGGTGGTTTATGAGGTGGGCACGACAGAGGACCGGGAGGCGTGGGCAACTGAACGCCGGTTATCGCCGTTCGAGTGGACGACGCGGCTCAGGCGCTCGGTTCTGGTACGGCGTGCTCCGTGACCGGCGTCCGGAGCAGGGCCGGGTACTCGAGGTCGGCCGTGTTTTTCAGGAGAACCGGCGCCTGGTCGAATCCGGCAGTCAGGAACACCTCCGCTGAGGTATCTGCCATACCGGCATTTCCTCCCATCTACCGTCGAAGGATTGTCCATCACTCGACGATGCGCCCACCGGGACCCAAGGATTCGGTAGGCGCACGGGAATGGGGATCTTACACAGTGGCGAGGGCCTTTCCAAGATTGCCCCCACATCAGAGAAGGGAGGCTGACCAAAAGGTGCGGAAAGGTGCATGGTGTCGGGTTTGTAGCGCGTGAGTTCACTCGGCGTACGGCAAACCTGCGAGGGCCAGACTTTAGTAAAAATTTAAAAGATCTCGACGTGGATATGGCGTTGACAACCGCTTTCTGTTCGGATTAGATGCAACATGCCATCGACTCGGCATTCGAAAGGTTGCTTCAGGGGGACGTCTCCGGTTCATGAGGAGAAGAAATGGAAAAAATAGCGGTTCACTTCGAAGGCAAGCGTGGCGCGATCGCACCTCTTACGTGGGCGCAGCGAAGGACCTGGCAGGGGTCCCACTTCAAGCACCGGCCGTTCGTGTGCGTTCATTCTGTCCCGTCGGGGAAAAGCCTCAGTGACGTCAGTGAGACCGTCAGATGGGCGCTCGAGGAGTTTGAGTCGCTGCGAACGACGTTTCCCGTGGGTGCCGATGGTGATCCTTTCCAGAAGGTCGAAGAGGCCGGATCGACGGAGATCCTCGTCATTCCGACCGAGGAATCCACGATAGAGGCCGATATTCGGAGTCTGATACACCGCCTCAAGGGTGAGCGCTTCGATGTCACAGCCGAGTTCGGGGCTCTATTCACCGTCATGACCTGTGCCGACGTCCCCGTGCGCCTTATTTGTCTGGTTTCCCACCTCGGGGTTGACGGTCATGGTTGCCAAGCGCTGAGGGTGGCGCTCGGCAACCGCCTTTCCGGGGAGCGTGACGGTCCGTCGGCGCCTTCGACGCAGCCGGTCGACCGGGCGCGGCTGGAGCAATCACCGAAGTGGCAGGAGAAGAGCGCGCGCTCCCTCGGATACTGGAAGTCGGTTCTGGAAAGGCTTCCGCAGGACGAGGGCCGGTCGGCGGTCATGGATTCTCGCGCACTGAGGGGTGCCGTATCTGTCATCTCGAAGAAGTACGCCAAGAGTGCGTCCGTGGTCTACCTGGCTGCTGTTTCAGTGGTGGCCGGCGCGCTCATCGGGCGGGACAAGTCCTCGTTCACGTTGCCGGCTTCCAATCGTTTGACTCAGGAAGAGCGCTCCTACGTCGGTGAGCTCGTTCAATTTGCCCCTGGGGTGCTCGAATCGCTCGACCTGCCTTTTGAGGCCATCGTCGACGATGCCTGGAAGGCGAGCGCCAAGGGTTACAGATTCAGTCGCTACGACGAACAGGCTCTTCAACGGATGCTCGCCGATCTCGACGAAGGCAGCGAGTACAAAAGAGATTTCGACTTCTCATTCAACGACATGAGGAACTCCACGCAAGGAGAGTCGTACGGTGGGGCAGTAGGGCGGATTCGGGATCTCGTAAAAGAGACCAAAATCGAACCGCGTGATCACGTGTATCAAGGTGGGACTCGTTTTCTGTCGTTCGCCCTGCGCGGCGACAGCAATGAGGTGCTCTCGATCGCTGTTCATGACTCGTACTTCCCGGAGATCCCTGTCCAGCGTATTTTGCTGGCGCTCGAGGCTCTTCTGGTCGGGGTGGCTGTGGGGGACGAGGAGCCGCTCGATTTCCCCCTGCGGTTCGCGAGGAGCTGCCTGACATCCCGACGGCTTTTCTGAGCGCTTCATTCCGAATCCTGACACTTTGAGCGGCGTATCGGGCCCCAACCGGAGTGGTGGTGAAAGATCTCATGACGGCCGACTGGCTACCTGAACCCAACGAGATCGCAGTAGTCGAACTCCCGGTCAGATTCCTGGAGGCAGCCGACTCGCCACGTCTCTGCGGGATAGACGAGGAGCACGCGCTGGCCCTCGCGGAAAGCGACTCATTGCTTCCGCCCATCATGGTCCACCGGCCTACGATGCGAATCATCGACGGAATGCATCGTGTGCAGGCGGCACTGATAAAGGGCTGCGACACCGTCCCCGCCATTTTTTTTGACGGCAGCGATGCTGAAGCGTACGTACTGGGTGTCAAAGTCAACACCCGGCACGGCCTGCCCCTGTCGCGCGCCGACCGACGGGCCGCGGTCGCACGTGTTTCCGCGCTCTACCCGCAGTGGTCGGACCGTGCCATAGCCGAGATGGTGGGGGTGTCCCCGAAGACGGTCGGTACGATCCGCTCCATGGGAGGCGGGGACATTCCCTCCAACGGGCGCCGGGTCGGCAAGGACGGCCGGGTCCGCCCCCTGAACAGCGCGATGAGCCGCGAGCGCATCCGCATGGCGATCGCCTCGGACCCCGACGCGTCGCTGCGGAAACTCGCCGAGGCGGCGGGAGTCTCGCCGAACACGGTGCGCAGGATGCGCAAGACAATCCAGAGCACGCAGGACACGAAACCCGGCGACGAGGCCGGCACGGCTGTCGTGACCGACGCTCCGGCTCCTCGGGTGCGACAGACGGACAGTGTCGCCGGCCTGCCCTCACCGGGGGCGGGCTCGGCTCGGCTGTCACTCTGTGTGTCCTGGTCGCTGCTCAGCCGGGACCCGTCCTTGCGGTCGACGGAGGCCGGCCGCCTTCTGCTCCGTGGACTGAGCATGCAGTCGCTGGGCCCGGAGACCTGGGAGCGGCTGAGCGACTCCATTCCCGCGCACCGCATGTCCGATGTCGCGCAACTTGCCCGGCAGTGCGCCGATACCTGGCACGAGTTCGCGCAACGTCTTGAGGTGGGGACGCAGAAGTAGGGTCCGCGGGCGTTGGGCCATGGCCGCGCTGCCCCCTCGGTCCCGCTCAGCGCACAGCGGCCGGGCGTCTGCGGGCGAACGAGGTGACAGCCGTGGGACGCACGACATAGACGACACGGTTGAGGACGTCGGCGGGCGGGCCGTCGACGAGATCGCCGTACCGAGCCGCGAGGCCGAGCCAGACCCCGCCCTCGGTGTCCGGGTCGATGCGCTCCACGGTTCCACGGACTTCCAGGTGCCGGTACGGGTTGTCCGGGTCGTGAAAGGAGACGGAGACGGCAGGGTTGCGGACGATGTTGCGGTGTTTGTAGCGCGCGGTCGTGCTGGTGAAATAAAGATGGCTTCCGTCCCAGTCGAACCACATCACGTTCACCTGGGGCGTGCCGTCCGGGCGGATCGTGGCCAGATGAGCGAAGAGCGGTCGTTCAAGCAGGTCCCTATGGCTTTCCGGAACCGTGATTCTGGTGGATTTCATGCTCACGCTGTCTCCCAGCTCGTGCATTACAGCCGGACAGGGCACACGGATTGGAGCACGACGGGCACCGGCAGTCAAGAAATCTCCGTTGCGCCGACTCGTCCGCTCGCCGCGATCGATCGGCAAGAGGCCGACAAGAACAGGCATATTTGATTGCTCGCGGAATGCGCTGTCGCCGTATCACGCAACGGGCTGTCGCCCGTATTGCGGCTCGGCCAGGAGGAGGGCTGCCGAAAGCGATGAAAAGTGAACCTGAAGCCCCGTCCGCTCCCTCGGAACGCCGACGGCTCCGGTACGCGGTGTTCGACCTGGACGGCACGGTCCTCGGTCCGTCGCAGCGCTTCCTGCCCGGTGTCGCCGAGGGCCTGCACCGGCTGCGTGCCCAAGGCCTCCGCCTGCTGCTGGTCACCGGTCGATCGGTCGGGTCCTTTCGCTCCCTGGACCCTTCCGCGCCCGAACTGCGGGCGTTCGACGACCCGCTCCTGCTCAGCAACGGAAACGTCCTGTGGGACCGCGGCGCCGGTTCGGTGACGGTGTCCCGCGCGCTGCCCGCCGAGCTCGCGGCCCGCCTCGCGTCCGCGGACGTCGCGGACACGGTGACCGAGACGGCGAGCGGACTGATCGCCGGCTCGCGTCGTGCCGCCTTGGCGTACGCGCGAGCGTACGGCGTCCGGCGCGAGGACATCGTGACCCGGGCCCTCGCGGCCGACCACCGCGGGGAGGACGCCGTCGCCGTCACCGTGTTCGGCGCCGAGGCGGACCTGACCGAGCAGCTGACCGGTCTGCCCCATGACCTCGACCGTATTTCCGCGTTCGGCGCGCTTGTGGTGAGGCCCGAACACACATGCAAGGCGGCGGCTGTGCACGAGCATGTGCGGCGACGGTACGGCGAGAGCCACGGACTCTCGGCCACCGTGGCCTTTGGGGACGCGCGCAACGACGCGTGCCTGTTGGGTTCGGCCGCCCTCGGCGTGGCGGTCCAAGGCGCTGACCAGGTCGCCGTACGGCACAGCGATGAGTTGCTGAGCGGACCCCTCGGTGAGTACTTGGCCCGGTTCGTCGCCGACCGGGCGATTGCGGCGGCAGGTATCGACCGCGACGGCCGTGTGCTCCGGTGCCCACACCGGTGAACGCGCTGAACAGGGGAGGAGCCCCGATGGAGAAAGCCGACGCCCTGGTGAGCCTGCTGGCCGAGAACGCGGCCAAGGTGGACGCCGAAGCCGAGTTCCCGGTGGAGAACCTGTGTGCGCTGCGAGAGAGCGGATATCTGGGCCTGCTGGTACCGACGGAGTACGGAGGAATGGGGCGCGGCCTCGACGACATGGTGGAGGTCGCCCGTTCACTCTCCACCGGATGCCTGTCCACCGCCATGATCTGGGCGATGCACTGCCAACAGACCGACGTGCTCGTGCGGCACGCCGACGCCGGCCTGCGCGCGGAACTGCTTCCCCGTGTCGCGGCGGGCGAGGTGTACCTCGCGTCGATCACCACCGACACGAACAAGGGCGGCCATCTGCTGGCGGCCCAGGACTCGTTGGCGCACCGCGGCGAGCTCCTGACGCTCCACCGGGACGCACCGGTGGTCACCGGAGGCGTCCACGCGGACGGATTCCTCATCACCATGCGAGCGCATCAGGAGGCGCGGGAACACGAGGTCACGCTCGTGTACGCGAACCGGAAGGATCTGTCGGTCCAGCAGACCCATGAGTGGCGGACTCTCGGCATGCGCGGGACCCACAGCGTGGGGTTGCGTCTCAGCGGCCAGGTGCCCGCTCACCACATCGTCGGCGCACCCGGGCGCTTCCGTGAGGTCGCCGCGGACAGCATGGTGCCGACCGGGCATCTCGGGTGGAGCGCCTGCTGGCTGGGCGCGGCGCAGGGCGCTTTCAGCCGTCTTGTGCGCAAGCTCGCAGCCTCCGCCCACAAGGGCGGAACGGACCTCTCCTCACCCCTGGTCCAGGAGCGTGTGGCCCGTATCCGACTCGATCTCGAACTGGTCAGCGCCTACCTCTCCAAGGTGCGGGAGGAGGTGAGCGCGCTGCGCGAGAGCGGTCGGCGGCTGGACGCCCCCTCCGTGCAGATTCACCTCAACACCCTGAAACTCGCGGCGTCCGAGCTGACCTTCCAGGCCGCCGACCGCATGGTGCAGCTGGCCGGGCTGTCCACCGGGTACTCCGGCGACTCACCCATTCCTCTCGAACGGGTCTTCCGCGACCTGCGGTCAGCGGCCCTGAACTACGCGAACGACCGGCTGCTGACCGCCAATGGCGCGCTGTCGATGCTCGACCGCGCGGTCACGCTGGTGTGACGCCGCGACCGCCCCAGGGCCGCCCAACGCTCCTGCGTCACGGCGGGGACAGCACGGGGGCCTCCCCCGAGCGCAGGCGCCGCTCCATGTCCCCGGGCCAACACAACTCGAGTCCCGAGCTCCCCTGCGCGCTCGCCAGCCATGCGCGGGTCGCGGTCGCCCGCAGGCCCAGTTCGTCGACCATCGAGGTGGCGAAGAGCTGATCCGTGTGGGCGCACACCCAGGCGATCGGAGCGGACAGGCCGAACTCCCGTGTTTCCTCCGCGACGCGTTGCCGGGTCACGGTCGAGGCGCGCCTCCACTGGCGCGCGATGTCGGCGAACTGCGCCAGGGACACGTCCTTGGTCCGAATCGTCCGCTCCACCCACCCCTCACGGAAGAGATGGAGGCACAGGAAGAGGAACATGTCCGCGGGGGCGAGCGCGGGCAGCGTCGTGCCGGGTTCCACCGGGGTCGGCTCGATCCGTGCCAGCACCTTGTCGACCGGAACCTGCCACGGACAGCCGTGCCATGTGAAGCTGTTGGCCACATCGACGCATACGACGGGGACACAGGTGTCCGCGGTGAGCCGGTGCGCGTGCGGGAGGTGGTCCGGCGACATCTGGTAGATGCGCTCCGCCGCCCGCGAGATCTTCTCCAGCTCCTGGGTGACCGGATCGAAGCGGGTCGAGGGCGCGTAGCCCAGCTCGGTCAGTGCCTTCAGAGCACCGGGCCGGTCCGCCGGTGCGATCATCATGTCGATGTCGTTGTACATGCGTACGCCCGTCCCCTCGTAGAGGGTGGACTGCACCACGACCCCCTTCGTCCAGGCCGCACGGATCCCGGCTGCCTCGAAGCCCGCCGAGACCCGTAGCGCCTCGGCGGTCAGCAGCCGGGCCCGGTGCCTGTTGAGCAGCAGATGGGACAGGACCGGGTTGCGCAGCCGCGCCGGCAGAGTCCGGCGCAGGCCGTGCTGGTGAAGAAAGTGGGCGAGAGCGGCCAGCAGTCCGTGACGCATCGCCTGTTCGACGAGTCTGCCGTGGTCGAAGTCGGGCCGCCGCAGCGCCTCGACGCGTTCGTCCGGCTCCTCGTCGAGGCCCTGTTGGAGCGCCACCAACACCAGCAGGTCCCATACGGCGTCATTCGGTCCGTGTACGTCGGGGACAGCGCCGGGCCCGGTCGTCATCGGATGGCCTCCTTGCCGGAGTTGTGGTGGGGGCGGTGGGCGGCGCTGGACGGAGTCGTGTCCGTTCTCGCCGTCAGAAGCGGTACGACCCGTTCGTCACAGTGCAGTTGAGGGTTCCAGGTGAGTCGTCTGGCCGGCTGTCGTGTCAGCAGGGCGGACAGCTCGGCCGCCGCGGAGCCGGCGTCGTCCTGGGCAGGGTCGGGGGAAAGCCAGCGGACGCGGTAGTCGGGGTCGGGAGCCAGCAGATGCTCTCTCAGCGCCCGGTGCGCCTCCGCGGGTGCCAGGTCCTCCATCCGCGCTGCCGAGGCCAGCGGCGATCCGCTGAGCACGACGATCGAGTCGGCAGTCGCCGCGGGGGTGTATCCGCAGTTCAGCAACTCGGTCATCTCACCGTTGCTCAACGTCAGCTTGGCCTCCTTTCCGGGCGCACCCGGGCGGGCGAGCAGGGTCTGCTCCCTCGACAGAACGCGTCCCTCGACAAGACCGAGCAGGCCGAGTGTCCTGGCACCGCCGAGCCCGAGCCTCGTGGTCTCCGGCAGCCCGACGACGAGCCACTCGCCGTCGTGCCGGAGCAGGAAGGAGCGGTCCGTGCCGACGACACGGCCGCCGGAGCAGCCGATCCGGACAGCGGAGGTGGTCTTGCCCGCCCCGGAGCCGCCGGTGAGGAGTACGCCTGTTCCGTCCGGCAGTTCAGCGGCGGAGGCGTGGAAGGTGACGGCCCCCATGCCGAGCAGGTCCTCACGGACGAGTTCGCGGATCGTCCGTGCGACGACCAACCCGAGGTCTTCGGGACGCTCACCGACGACCGCCCATGACGTGAAGTCACGGGTGAGCAGCGCGTGCTGGTAGCCGTGCGTCTCGTCGACCACCATCGTCGCACCGTCCGCCGTCTCCCAGTAGGCGTACCACACCCCCTTGAAGGACTCGCGTCGGCTGACGGTTCGACGTGCCGCCTGGTCTCTGAGCTTGTCCAGGATGTCCGGGGCGGCGACGGCGAACAGGGCGGCTGACCGGTACGGCGGCGCCCCGACAGTCGGTGGACCCACTCGGTGATGGTCGGCGACGTACTCGAGTGTCTCCGGCACCGGGACGTGGACCCGCAGCGAGGTGCCGAACCATTCGACGGCGACGGGCTCGGCCCCCCGCGCCAGGTCGACGACCTGATCGTGGACGCTCATCGCTGCTCCGCGAGTGCTGGGGCAGGCGTACGGCGCGCCGCGGCCTCGGGGACGGACCGGGGTGCCCGGCGCTGCGGCGCTCTCACCCTTCCGCCGGGCGGGTCGGCGAGGCGCCGGGCGGCCGAAGCGGTCCGCAACCGCTGCTTCCGGAGCGGGGACATCTCGGAGAGCACCACCTCCTTGAACAACGGCCAGGTGAAGCGGTACCCCGCTTCGCCGTGGCCCTGACCGTCCCTCCAGACGAGCAGGCCGGCGGTCAGGGTCTCCTCGATCAGGTCCAGCACCGCCTCCGCCGAACACCCGAGGACACCGGCGGACAGGGGGATGTCCACCGGTTCCCCGATGACCGCCGCCGTCTCCAGAAAGGACCGGAGGGGCTGTCTGAGGCCTCGTGCGATCGACGTGAGGATGCGATGAGCCACGCGCGGGATCCGTTCACCGGCCCAGTCGCCGTCGTTCTCGGCCGAGCGCAGCAACTCGGTCAGCCACAGGGGATTGCCGGCACTGCGCCGATGCAGTGCACGCGCCATCAGGTCGATGTCGTCCGCCGCCTCGACACGCGAGGTGGGGGACGACGCGCACCATCGGCGCACCACCTCCCGTGACTCCTGGGCGGTGAACGGCACGAGACGAAGATGGCAGCCGCCCTCTCGCATCACCGTCAGGGAGAACCCGTCGAGATCGGCCTGACCGAAGTCTCGGGAGACACAGATGAGGGCGAGGGGAGCCGTCCGAAGGTGAACCGCGAGGAATGTCAGCAGCGCCCGGGAGTCCGCGTCCACGTGCTGCATGTCGTCGATCACACACAGGGTGGGACGGCCGGCCAGCGCATGCAGGAGGTCATGGGCGATACGGTCGAACGCCCTGAAGCGGCCGAGCGCGTGACCTCCGGGGCCACCCGTCGTCGAAGGCAGCAGGGAGTCCGGTGACAGGGGCCGCTCCGGGAGCAGTTGTCGCAGCATCCCCGCGGCAGTGCGGAACGGAACCGCCTCCTGGCCCGCGTCGGGCTCCGCGGAGCCGCGAGTCCAGACCGTGCGCACCCCGAGACCATCGGCGTGGGCGGCCAGTTCCTCGACCAGACCAGTCTTCCCGACCCCCAACTCACCGGAGACCAGCGCCCATGCCGCCCGGCCGGTCCGTGCGACGTCCAGCACCCGCGCGAGCTGGGACAGCTCCGCCGACCTGCCCGGCAGCCGCGGGCGGCGCCCGGACGCCGTCTCCCGGGGCCCAGGGTCCGACAGGACAACCCGCTGCCGGGGCGCGGGGGCGATCCGGTCGATGTCGTGCCGGAGGATCGCGAGCTGGGTCGCGCGCAGGGCGGGACCGGGCTCCAGACCCTCCTCGTTGAGCCGGGCCCGTATGGTCTGGTATCCGTACAGCGCCTCCGCCGGACGGCCGGACAGGTACAGGGCCCGCATCATCAGGACCCACGCCGTCTCGTCCATGGGATGCGCCGTGGTCAGCTCCCGCGCCCCGGACAAGGCCCGGTCGAAGCGGTGCAACGACAGCAACGCCGACGTCCGCACCTGCCTGACCCTCAGCCGGGTCTCCTCCAGATGGAGGATCTCCCGCTCCGCGAAGGGGTAGTCCGCCGCTTCGGCGTACGGGGTTCCACGCCAGCGACCGAGTGCTTCCTCGGCCCGGTCGTACGCCGCGTCGACGTCGCCGGCCTCCATGAGCTGCTGGGCCTCGTCCACGCCCTCCTGGAAGCGCACGGTGTCCAGCGTTCGGGGGCGGACCCGCAGGGCGTAGCCCGTCGGCTCGGTCACCAGCACGTTGCCCTGCCGCCGATGGGCACGTGACGGTTCCAGCAGGGCACGGAGTCTGCTGATATGGGCATGCAGCGAAGACACCGTGCCAGGCGAGTCGTGCCAGCCCCACAGGTCCTTGCGCAGCCGATCAGTGCTCACTGTCCGGCCGCCCTCCACGAGCAGACGGATGAGCAGCACCCTTCGCTGGGGTGGTCCGGCATCGAGTGGCGTGCCGCCGCTGCGCACCTCCAGCGGACCCAGCAGGCTGAATTCCAGCTGAGAGTTTTCCGGTTCCCGCAAGGGCACATCCTCTCGCGATACATGACGGTACGACTAGAACTCGACGCATGCGGAACCTGAGAAATCGGTTGGGCACACAACGAGCTGCTCTTGCACGACGCGCAGGCAAGTGATCGCGAAAATGAATTCCGGACGACACCCCCCGCTTGTTTTGTCATCAGAATCTCGTCGAGTCTTCGGCCTGTCAATCGCCGCACCGGTTGCCGACTTCGGCCGACGGCACGGCACACGTCGACGCGGGTACGAAGAAGTAGCCTGGCGGCTGCTGTCGGCCGCACGCGGACTATTTCGTACGCCGACATCCATCGATACCGCTCCACGAGGACCGATGACCGCGCGGAGGAATCCATGAGCGATCGCACGATATTTCCTGGCCTTTTGGACACCGGGCGGGAGGAATTTCTTCACGAATTCCTACTCAGGATGGCCGGCACTCTTCCGGACCGCCCTGCGGTCATCGAACCCGCCGGCTCAGAGCGGTACGCCGTCACCACCTATCGTGAACTCGAGCTCCTCGTCCGCGACCACATGGCCGCGCTCGACGGGCTGGGGCTCGAGATCGGTGACCGGGTCATTCTGGAGGCGGATCTCTCGGCCGCTTCGATCGCGGCTCTGCTGGCCTGCTCGGCACTGGGCCTGACGTTCGTTCCGGTGGGTACAAGGCCGCCGGAACAGCGGCTGGCGTCCATCATGAGGACCACCGAACCCGCGCTCTACCTGCGGTGCCCGGGAGCCGGTGACGCGGACATCCCGTCCGGCGTCGGACTGGGACACATCGAAGGGCCCTCGCTCACGATCGAGCGGGCGCCGGCCGACCGGGCACGCCGTCGGCGGGAGCCGACGGTGACCGACCCGGCGTACGTCATCTTCACCTCGGGGACGACGGGACGTCCCAAAGGGGTGGTGATGAGCCACCGGGCTGTCACGTCCTTCTACCACGGCATGATGGCTCAGCGTCTGGTGACCCCCGACGACCGCGTCGCCAACACCTCGCCGCTCCAGTTCGACTTCTCCTTGATCAACGTCGGCCTGGCCCTGGGCAGCGGTGCCGCCCTGGTGACGGTTCCACCGGAATCGCTGCGGTGGCCGCGGCGCTTCGTGCGGGTGCTGAAGGAAACCGGAGCGACCCAGGTGAACGGCGTCCCGTCCATCTGGCGGCCGGTCCTGCGGCATGAGCAGCAGGGCCTGGCCGACCTCGACCGGCTGCGCGGGATCCTCTTCTGCGGGGAGGACTTCCCGCTCCCTGAGCTGCGTCACCTTCGCGCGCTTCTCCCGGGGGTTCGCGTGACCAACTGCTACGGCAGCACCGAGTCGATGGCCTGTTCGTTCGAGGAGGTCCCCAACCCACTGCCCGCCGACGTGAAGCGGCTCTCGATAGGGTTCGCGCACAAGGGTGCCGAGATGCTCCTTGTCGACGAGGCGGGGCGGCTGATCGAACGTCCTGGTCTCGTCGGAGAGATCGTCGTGCGCAGTCCCGCCCTCTTCACGGGGTATTGGGACGACCCGGACGCCACTCGGGCGGCACTGCTTCCGGATCCCGTGTCCCCCCGCTCCGGTCAGGTGGTTCTCCGCACCGGCGACCTGGGGCACACCGGACAGCGAGGGGAGATGTACTTCTGCGGGAGGGCCGACTCCCAGGTCCAGATCCGGGGCAACCGCGTGGAACTCGACGAGGTCAGGCACCGACTGCTGGAGTTCCCCGGCGTCATGGCGGCGGAAGTGCTCGTCCTCGGCCCCGCCGATGGCGATCGCCGTCTCAGCGCGTTCGTCGTGGTGTCCGCCCGGTCCACGGACGTCGGCGCGGCCGAGCTACGGGCCCACTGCGCGCAGGCGCTGCCGACTTACATGCTCCCCTCGGAACTGCGCGTGCTCGACGCACTGCCCACGACCCCGAACGGCAAGACGGACCGGGAGTCGCTGGTGGCCCTCGTCAGCGGTTGACCCCGCTGCGGTGGGGCGGACTGCGGACATGGACTCCGGCAGGAGCCGACGGGGCGCCGAACCTACGGAATCAGCCCTCTGTCCGACCGTCCGCGGCATCACGTTCGTGGCGGTCCGCCGCAGTGGCTGTGGCGGACCGTATGGCCCGACCACGGCCGGAACAACTGAGGAGGCCGGAACCGCCACGGGATCTGGAAGCCGTCCGCGCACCACGCGTGGTCCGCAGGGGTGCGCTCAAGGCGTTGTGCAACTGCGAAGTTTCCTCAATTGCACAGTCCCGATCGGGGCTGTCCATGTGAGCCGAGTCGTCCCGTGACCGTGCGGCTGCCCACCGGCGCCGCGCCCGAACGCACCGGCATGGGAGCGGCAAGCATCCGACAAGCGGTCGGCAAGAGATTCGCTGTTGAATCGGCGGAGTGCTTTACGAATTTCATCGACGAATTTCCGTAGCAATCATCCCGAACCGCTGATCATTTCTCGCCGGGGACACCACGTGGAGGAGCATCAATGCGAGGGCTCTCAGGTCAGTCCGCGATCGTCACGGGTGGCGCCCAGGGAATCGGCAGAGCCGTGGTGGACAGACTCGTCGAAGAAGGCGCTCATGTGCTGATCGCCGATGTGAACGAGGAGTACGGAAAGGCGGCGGTCGAAGAGATAAACGCTCGGGTCGGCTCGCCCGTCACTCGCTTCGTACGGACCGACGTGTCGGACGAGGACTCGGTGGAGCGCGCGGTCGCGGCAGCCGTCGAGTCCTTCGGGGGCGTGCGCTTCCTGATCAACTGCGCCGCCGCTTTCATCATGCGCGGTGTCGAGGCCACGGTCGACGAATGGCGGCGCGTGATGGACGTCAACATCATGGGCCAGGCGCTGTGCGTGAAGCACTCGGCACCTTTCATGAAAGCGGCGGGTGGCGGATCGATCGTCAACATCGCCTCGATATCAGGGCACATCGCGCAGGCCGGTCTCATGACCTACAGCACGACCAAGGGCGCGGTAGTGAACATGACCCGATGCATGGCCCTGGAACTCGCCTCCGACAACATCAGGGTGAACGCCGTCAACCCCGGCACGGTGTGGAACGAGAACAACGAACGCTTCCACCGAGAAGTGCTGGGAATGACCCGGGAGCAAGCGGACCGGGACCCGGAGATCGGAGGCCGGCATCTGCTGGGCAGGACGGCCGATCCGGAGGAGATCGCGGCATCGGTGGCCTTCCTGCTGTCCGCGGAGGCGAGCTACATCACCGGCACGAACCTCATGGTGGACGCCGGCTACACGGCGATGTGAGCGGGAGGAGCGGCGTGAAATTCGACCTGCACACCCATCATGCCCGGTGCGGGCACGCCCGCGGCGAACTGCGTGACTACGTCGAGGCAGCGATCTCCGCCGGGCTCGACATCCTCGGGTTCTCCGATCACTCTCCGTTCTTCGCGGAGGCGGCCGATCACCACAAACCGGGGGTGGCGATGGCCAAGAGCGATTTCCCTGGTTACCTCGCCGAGGCCGCGGCGCTGCGTGAGGAGTACCGCGGCCGGATCCGCATCCTCATCGGTGTGGAGTCCGACTTCTTTCCCGAGCACGTCGGACTGTATCGGCGTATTTACGAGGGAATTGACCTCGACTACGTCATCGGATCCGTCCATGTGATGGGCGGGACGGACATTTTTGATCTCAGGCGGTGGGAGAACGCGTCCCCTGAGTTTCTTCTGGAGGAGAAGGAAAAGTATTGCGAACTGATCGCCGACTCGGCGAGGTCGGGTATGTTCGACATCCTCGGTCACATCGACGCCCTTCGCGGCAACTGCCCGGAAATCGGCTCGATCAAGACCGCCGCGGTGGATCGGATGCTGCGTGTCATCGCGGAGAGCGACACGGTCGTGGAGGTCAACACGTCGGGCGGAACCAAGGCGTGCGGAGGATGGTATCCGCAACCGGACGTCCTCGAAAGAGCAGCCTATTTCGGAGTGAAGATCACATTCGGCTCCGACGCCCACGTCCCGGAAAGGATCGCCGAGGACCATGAACTGGTCCGCAAGCGTCTCCGGGAAATCGGATACCGCGAGTGGTACGTGTTCGAAGGGCGTGAGAGAAGGAGTCTGCCTCTCTAGTGTCGCGGGCCGGCAGCGACCGGTCCGCGACAAATGTGCTGTATCCCCGAAAATTCTCAGGACAAGGTTTCTCATGACCGATCGATTCATTCGTGTCGCTCTGGCCGGCATCGGCTCGTGTGCGTCGAGCTTCGTTCAGGCCACTGTTCTCTCCCGCGACTCGGGACCCCGGATGGCCGGGGTCATGCACGAGCACATCGGCGGATACCGACTCGGCGACGTCGAGTTCGTCGCCGCCTTCGACGTGGACGGCAACAAGGTCGGCCAGGATCTCGCGGATGCGATCGCCGTCGCACCGACCGCCGCTCTGAACCACGTTCCCGTCCCGCTCACCGGGGTCCGGGTTCGCTCCGGCCCGCTGCTCGACGGTCTGGACGGGAACCTGTCGGAGATGGTCCACCCGCACCCGGACTGCGCGTCCCTCACCGCGGCCGACGTGACAGCCGCCCTGAGGCAGTCACGCGCCCAGGTGCTGGTCTGCTTCCTGCCGACCGGGTCCACGGCCGCGGTACAGGCATACGCCCGCGCCAGTGCCGAGGCCGGGGTGGCATTCGTCAACGCCACTCCCGAGCCGGTCGCCAACCGTGCGGAACTCGTCGAGCTGTTCGTCTCCCGCGGGGTGCCGCTGCTCGGCGACGACCTGCGCAGCCATCTCGGCGCCACGACTCTGCACACCGCGCTCCTGGAACTCCTCCAGTCGCGCGGAATGCACGTGGCCAACACCTACCAGCTCAATGTGGGCGGCAACATGGACTTCTACAACCTCGCCGACCCGACGCGCTCACGAAGCAAACAGATCTCGAAACGGCGCGCTCTGACCAGCGCGGGTATCGACTCCGATGACGTGGCGGCGGGCCCCAACGGCTATGTGAAGTACCTCGGCGACCGCAAGGTGTGCTTCCTGCGCATCGAGGCGGAGGGCATTCTCGGCACACCCGTGTCGATGGAGATCCGGCTGGAGGTGGAGGACAGCCCCAACGCGGCCTCGGTCGTGGCGAACGCGGTCCGGATCGCTCGAACCGCCGCTGATCAAGGGCTGGTGGGCGTCGTGGATCCGGTCTGCCCCTTTCTCTTCAAGAGCCCTCCCGCCGGCCTCCCGGAGTCCGAGGCGCTGCGCCGCTTCCAGCACTTCGTGGAGAAGTCCGCCCGTCCGGCGACCGCGTACACCGGGGCAGCCCGGTCATGAGCGCAGAGGTCTACTGGAAGGTCTCCACGGATCGAACCGCCCGCGAGGTGGCCCACACGGGCTACGGCCTGCGCGTGGAGACGCAGGAACGGCTGGTGCGCCGTGGTGTCAACGCGGTGTGGCGGCTGCACACGTCGGAAGGCGTCTTCGCCCTCAAGCGCTTCGGGCGCCACGCCGTCCCGGACTGGCTGGAGTTCCAACAGGCCGCCACCGCTCGGGCCGCCGCCCATGGAGTGCCGGTGCAGCCGCTGGTCGAAGCGGTCGATCACGCCACGACCGTCGAGTACCAGGGCAGTCAATGGCAGCTGCGGCCCTACGTGGCCGGCCGCGGGTACATCGACGGATACGCCGAGGATCTGGCAAGGGCCGCGGATTGCGCGGCCATGCTGCACACCACGCGGTGCGAGGGACTGCCGGCCGGTGGACACAACCCCACGCAGGACATGGAGTACTGGCTGACAGCCGACGAGACGGGGATGGAAGAGCTCGCCGACGCCGTCCTCGCCTCGTCACCCGGCGAACTCTGGGAGGCCGTCCGCCCCGCGTATCTGGACGCCTTTCGACGGGCCCGCGCGGAACTCGACGATCCGCTGTACCGCAGCCTGCCCCAGACCCTCACCCATGGCGAGATCGCCGGCTCGAACCTGGTCTTCGACGAGGCCGGACACATCTCCTCCGTCCTGGACTGGGACGCCGTCGACATCAGACCGCGGGTGTACGACCTGGCCAGGGCGGCACTCTTTCTGGCCCGCAAGGGACGGGGAAGCTTCATGGTCCACCCGGAACTCGCCACCGAACTGCTGGTGCGCGGCACAGCTCCCAGGCCCGCCGAGCCACGGGAGCTGGCGGCGGTCGTTCCGATCCTGGAGCTCTACTGCGTTCCCACCCCTCAGTACGTCGCGCAACTCGGGTGCCACAGCCCGGACACGCTCCAGTGGTATCTGGGCTGGGCGGCCGAGGGAGCGTCCATGGTGCGCACCACACTGGCCCCGGCCGTCGCCGCGGCGGCTTCGAGGATCGGACGGTGAGCGGCCGAGGGCAACGGGATCTCGCCACGCTGCGCTGCGGGGATCCGCCCTACGCGGTGCATCTGGTGCTGCCCGCCACACTGCAGGAGGCGGCCCGTGCCCTCCTGGAACCCTATGTGCGGGTGAAGGTGGTGACGGCTGACCACGCCCGCTGGTGGCAGGTGCGGACCACGACCCCGATGGAGGACGACCTCGACGAGCACCAGCTGACGACTGTCCGCGGAACCGGGGAGCCGCCCATGCGGCTGTGGTCGCACCCTGGACGTCGCGAACTGGTTGTGGACGCCGGCCTGCCGGGGCCGCTCGTCGTGCAGTACCTCGTCCGCTACGTCCGTATCCTGCTGCGCGTGGGGCACAGCCGGGGCGAGGAGCTCTTCCTGCACGGCGGCATGGTCAGCGCGGACGACCAGGGCGTCGTGATCCTCGGCGGAAAGGGCGCGGGAAAGACCTCGTCGATCGTGGCATGTCTGACCGCGGGCCTGGACTTCGTAGCCAACGACGACGTCAGCCTGGTCGGCACCGAGGCCGGCTGGGTCGGCCGAGGATGGCCACGCGCCGTCTCCGTCCGGCAGGAAACCCTCGCGGCACTGGATATCGACCTGGACAGCCACGTCCTGTCCCATCCGGCCCACCGGGTAGCCGTCCGCGACGCCGGTTCGGAAGCCATACTCCAACCTGGCGAGCTGACGAGCCTGACGAACCGACGGCCTCCCCGCGCGCGGGCACTGGTCAGGGCCCTGGTCTTTCCGGTGTTCGCCGAATCCCCGTCCGAGAAAGTGCGGTTGGTCCCGCTGGAGGCCGCTGCCGCCCTGCGCGGGCTGACCGAGAACACCGTGCCCGTCCTGCTGCGGAACGAGAAATTTCTGGCTCCCTGCTTTCCGCCTGAACCGAGTACCGCGGCGCTGTGCTCCCGGGTCGCCACCGAGATCCCGGCCTACCTGCTGGTGCAACGGTTCTCCGCGCTGCGAGAAAGCGCGGACATGATCCGCGACCTGCTGTCCGACCATGCCATGACGATTCCAAGCAGGAGCATCAGTTGACTTCCTCGAGCACAGCCCTGGAGTTCATCAGCGTCCAACCCGACTTCCGGCCCGAGGTCGACGCGTTGCCGTACGAGTTGGTGGAACGCAAGGGTGTCGGGCATCCGGACACCATGGCGGACGCGATCGCCGAACGCGCCTCCCGCTACTACGCCACTCACTGCCTCAGCCGCTTCGGCCGCGTGGCACACCACTGGTTCGACAAGGTCCTCATCTTCGGCGGGGAGGCCGATTTCGACTTCGGGAGGGGCGAACTCGTCCACCCCTACACGGTGCTGTTCGCGGGCAAGGCCGCCCTGCGCTGCGGAAGTGAGGAGATTCCGCTCGACGACATCCTGCACACCGCCGCCGCTGACGTGCTCACCCAGGTGACCACCGGGTTCGAACCGGACAAACACCTGCGAGTCGAGAACCGGGTCGTTGACCATCAGGGTCCCGGGCGCGGCAGCACCCGTTATCGACCGCTCGGCCCGGCGGACCTGGTCGCTCCCGGCGATCCGGCGCTCACCTCCAACGACTGCAACCTGCTGCATGGATACGCGCCGCTGAGCAGGCTCGAACGGGCCGTCCTGGGCGTCGAGCAGATGATCACCGGTGAGGAGTTCAAGGCCGCGAATCCTGACACCGGCTGGGACGTCAAGGTGTTCGGCAGCCGGCGGCAGGACGATTTCCGCCTCGTCGTCAACATGCCGTTCATAGCGGCCGACATCGAGTCCTTCGACCACTATCAACACCGGGTGGGACAGTGCCGTCGAGCCGTCCAGGAGCTGCTGGACCGCGTTCTGGAGGAACGCTGTGAGGTCCTGCTGAATCCGGCCGACCGGGGTGTGCGCCCGTATCTGACCGTTCTCGGCTCGGTGGCCGACACGGGGGACGTGGGAGCCGTGGGCCGGGGCAATCGCGTCAACGGACTGATCACCCCCATGCGGCCGATGAGCATCGAGGCTCCGGCGGGCAAGAACCCGATGGACCACACCGGCAAGCTGTACAACGTCCTTGCTCATCGCCTCGCCGCGCAGATCAGCGACCTGTGCGGGCGGCCGGTGGAAACGCACATCTTCACCTCCAAGGAGGCGCCGCTGCACCGGCCCGAGGAGGTCGTCGTGAAGATCCGCTCCTGGCAGGAGGACGAGTCCACGCGCGCGCGGGTGGGCGAGATCGTCACCGCGGGACTCGACTCGACCTACGGGCTGACAGAAGAACTCATTCATTCCGGTATCACGCTGTGGTGAGGTGACTCGTGGCCATGATCGGCGAATTGCTGGATGCCATCGCCCACTGCTCCGAACACCCCGCGGAGAGCGTCGTCAGGACGGTGCGGCCGTACCGCGCTCCTCAAGTGACCGAGCGGTCCCATCAGTTCCTGCTGATGCTCAAGCCGGAACTGACCCGGGCCGCCTCGGCGGCAGACGGCGCGAAGCTGTTGGGCTGGGTGTTCTCCGTGCTCGAGGAGCACGGGACGGAGTTCGGGGCCGCCCGGGTGCTGTCGGGCACGCGGGTGCGGCGGCACCACTGGGTGGAGTCGCACTACGAGATGCTCAACGCGATCTCCCGGCATGGCATGGACCGCGTGTCGGCGGCGGCCGGGGAGCGACTGCTGCGGCATCGTCCTGAGGCTGCCCCCGACCGCGTACTGGGTGGGCATCAGTTCCTGGAGCGCTTCCCCGAGTTCACGGCGAGGTCTCTGGACGTGCTGGCGCAGAACCTTCCGGTGACGAAGTTCGGGGCCGGAACCTACGCCACCGAACTGATGATGGACGGTCTCCTCTGGACTGTCCTCAACGCCTTTCATCCCTTCCAGGCCGCCCACTTCTCCGCCCCCGGCACCTGCGTGGTCCTGGTGGAGTGCACCAGCGAGGAACCCCTGCGCGAGATCCGGGCGCGTGCCGTCGGGGCCACCGATCCGGTCCGGGCCGAACCCGGTTCGATCAGGCGGGAACTGCTGGAACGACGCCCCCGATGGAGCGGGCACTGGAATGTGTGCACCAGCCTCAACGCGATCCATCTCTCTCCCGGGGCGATCGAGGGGATGTTCTGCGTACAGCGGTACTTCGGCGGAGAGACACAGCCGCTGTCCCTCGCCGACACCGTGCTCGGCGCACGGCTGCTGGCAGACGGCGCCGATGCCGACCGGCTCGACGCCCTGCGGACCAACCCGGAGGTCGCCGTGGCCGGCTTGCGCGGCCCCCTGTTCGACATCACGGAGGACATGCCGGCGGACGACGCGGCCGACCTGGTGCTGCGCGTCCTCGAACAGCCCGGTATTCGGACGAGGGCACGCACATGACCGACGTCGGGCTCGGCAGGCGGATCTGGATCACGGGCCCGCCGGGTGCGGGCAAGACAACCCTCTCCCACCAGTTGCGTGATCGGCTGTCGCTCCCTCTGCATGAGCTGGACCACCTGTTCTGGCAGGAGGGCTGGCGCAAGACCGACAAGAGGGAGTTCCTGGCTGCGGTCTCACACATCGCCGCGACGGACCGCTGGATCGTGGACGGTCAGTACGGTTCGGCATCCCCCTTGCTGGCCGAGGCGGCGGACACGCTGATCTGGCTCGACATCCCGTTCCGGGTGTCGTTCCAGCGCGTACTCCGTCGTACGGTCCACCGGCTCGTCCACAAGGAGACCCTCTGGAACGGAAACCGGGAGCGGCTGCCCAAGGCGGTGGGATTCCTCGTCTGGGCGGCCCGCACCCACGGGCAGTCCAGACGCCGGAACCGGGAACTGCTGCAGCGACTTGCCCAGCGGGGGGTGCGCTGCCGGCGGATACGGACGGCGGCGGACCTGGACACCCTGCTGGAAGCCGAGGGCGGCCCGACCATCGCACCCCATGACGCTAGGCAGGAGTGAACGTGACCGAGAAACTGGCGCTGCTCGGCGGCACCCCCGTGATCAAAAGCTCGCTGGAGGAACGATGGCCGGCGTTCTGCGAGTCGGATGTCGAGGCGGCCGCCGAACTGGTCCGGCGCGGCGAGATCTCGTACAACGGCAGGGAAGGGACGGTGCGGGACCTGGAGGAGCACTTCCGTGAGTACGTGGGAACGCGATACGCGCTCGCGGTGAACTCCGGTACGTCCGCCCTGCACTCGGCCTTCTTCGCCATCGGCCTGCAACCCGGCGACGAAGTCCTCGCCCCCACCTACACGTTCCACGCGACGGTCATGCCGGTCTTCGTCTGCAACGCCGTGCCCGTCCTGGTGGACGCCGAAGCCGACACGGGCAACATCGACCCCACGCTCCTGGAATCGCACGTCACCGCGCGGACGAAGGCCATCGTCGCCACCCATCTCAACGGATACCCGGTCGACATGGCGACGATCCTCTCCGTCGCCCGCAAGCACGGACTGTGGGTGATCGAGGACTGCTCGCAGGCCCACGGCGCCGAGTGCGACGGTCGGCGGGTCGGTGGCCTGGGAGACGTCGCGGCCTTCAGCATGCAGTCGCGCAAGCAGGTCACGGCCGGCGCGGGCGGCATCCTGACCACGAACGACGACCGCGTCCACGAACGAGCCGTGCTGTTCGGTCATTCCCTCAACCGCTCCGTGGAGGCCGTCGTCAGTGACGAGTACCGCCGCTTCGCGAGCACCGGCCTCGGCCTCAATCTCCGTATGCACCCGGTGGCCGCGGTGCTCGCCGATCGGACGCTGGCCCGACTGGACGAGCTGCTGAAGGTCCGCGAGGCCAACTGCGCGCACCTGGACGCGATGCTCTCGCGCATCGACGGCGTGCATCCTCCGGTTCGCCGGCCGCACATGACGAGGATCGCCCACTACAGTCACCAACCGCTGTACCGGCAGGAGGAGTTGGGCGACTTGTCCATCGGTACGTTCGTCAGGGCGCTGGCTGCCGAGGGGGTTCCCGTCTCGCGTCCCAAGTCCCCACCGCTGCATCAGGAACCGGCGTTCCAGGATCCGGAGTGGAAGCTGGACACCTATCACCCGGGGCCCGGGAACAGCTACCGCCGTTACCGCGACGGGCAGTTGCCGAACAGCGAGACCTACGTCGCCACGGCACTGCGGCTGCCGGTCTTCTCCCGAGACGTGCGCGGCGAGTTGGACGCCGTCGGTGAGGCCTTCGAGAAGGTCACACAGCAGGCGGGTCTTCTTCGCGACCTGGAACGTGCCGGGTGTGTCCCGGTTCCGACGGCATGACCGCAACTCGTCCCTCGCGACAGAGGTAGGCATGATGGACAGACAAGAGGTCGACAAACAGGTACGGGCCAATCTGGCGGCTCAGCTCAGGATCTCGGCTGACTTTCCGGACATGGATCTCCTCGCCGATCACGGGCTCGATTCACTTGCCAGCGTTCAGTTCACCATCGATCTGGAGGACACCTTCGGGATCGTCTTCGAAGACGAGGACATCGCTTTCGAGAGATTCGCGACGATCAGGAGTGTCGTCGATCTGCTGCTGGAGAAGCTCCTCCCGAGCAGGTGATCGCGGTGGCGTGCCGACAGGCACGTCGTGGACAACGGCAGCCGATGTAAGCTGACTTGGTGCCTACGCCAACGCCAGAGGAAATAGTCGCGCATCGCCCGAGTGCGCGTGTCGTGCTGTTGGATGAAAGCGGTCGGCTGCTGTTGTTTTCCGCGCGCGATCACAAGGACGACTCCATGCGCTGGTTCACCGCCGGCGGTGGCCTGGAGTCCGGCGAGAGCTATGAACAGGCGGCTCTTCGAGAATTGCGGGAGGAAACCGGCCTGGTCGATGTCGACCTGGGCCCGCAGATCTGGCAGGGGCGACCTTGGAGGACGGTCAGAGAAGGCGTCACTTATGAAGTCACGCAACGCTACTTCCTGGCCCGGGTCCCGGCCTTCGAAGTGGACACCTCGGCCTTCCAGGAGGTGGAGAAGGCCGCGATCACCGGCTACCGCTGGTGGAGCGTGGAAGAGCTGGAGAAGACCTCCGACCTGCTCCGCCCGGCCGGGCTCCCCGCGCTTCTCAAGGCCCTTCTGACCGATGGCCCGCCCAGCGAACCGGTGCTGGTGGACGGTTGACGCCGGGCCGGCCATGTCGAGGACGCGTGCGCCAACAAGATCGGGACAAGATTCCCGGCACTACTCTCTGAGTCGAACAGCCAAGTCGACAGCAGAGGGACCGGTGAATGATCTCGGAAATCGAGAAATACAGTGTCGGCTGGACCGATCTGGCGGAAGCGTCCACCCGCAATGCCGAACTCCTGAAGGAGCTGGCTCTCGACAAGCAGTCCTTACGGAAACTGGCGATCGGGGCCTGGGAGAATCCCACCCTGCGCGACATGTGCGAACAGACGAGGCAACTCAGCAGGATAGTGCTGCACGATGCCCTGGACCGCGGCTTTAGGCTCCGTCTCCACCTCTGGAACGACTTCGAGACCGGCTATCCCCATAATCACCGCTGGTCCTTCTCGACCAGGTTGCTGAGTGGGGGATACCACCACACCCTCTACGAGTCGCCGAGTGGGTTCGACTCGCCCTCCAGGAACGATGCCGACGGCGTGGAACTCATCACGCGTTACCGGACACTCGAGTCCGCCGGTGGCGGGTACACGCTCCATCACGACACCGTTCACCGAACGGAGACGACCGTCGACACGGTGTCCCTGCTCATTCGTGGGCCGGTGGAGAAACGGCGCGCACTGACCGCCGACCCTGGGACGGGGAAGTTCCGATTCAGTCTCGGCCGCACCATGGAAACGCCCCCGGAGGTCGCCGCCAGGCGGATGTCGAGCGCGCAGTTCGAGGCAATGTTCGCCAGGCTGGAGAAGCTCGGCATTCTCTGACCGCCCGGTCCGCGAAGCGCGAGGCCCTCGACCTGCCCCATGTGCCGTGGAGCGGGTCACGATGCTCCGAGAGGACCGTCAACCGGGCCCTGGCCGTAGCCCGGGCACCGGTCGAACGTGGCGTCGCAGCTGTCCTCACCCTGGAACGGCAACGCGGAAGAAGCTCATTGCCCGCTCGGCCCCGCGACATGGTGTCGAACGTCCTGCCGGACCCGCATCCGCCGCCGGGCCTCGGCACGGCTGATCGGATGGCTGTCGTCCCACGCGATGGCGTTGCGCATCAGTGCGGCCAGCGCCGGTTCGACGCCGTCCAGGTATTCCGGGTCACGCATCCAGGTCAATGAGGTCTGCCCGCCGGTCGGCTCCTCCTGGGATTGAACGTTCATGTGCAGGGTGCGGCGGAAGACTCCCGCCCGACACGAACCGCGGTGCACCATGTGGTAGTTCATGTAGATGACGTCCCCGGGGCGGCAGTCGACGACGACCTCGCCCGGCATCCGACCTGTTCCGAAAGCCTCGATCTCCGCACGCTCACGGTCCGTCAGGGGCCGGCGATGGGATCCTGGAATCGCGTGGAAAGAATTGTCCTCGGAGAGGCACACATTGAATTGCACGTGCCGGGGTCTGCCGTCCGGATCATAATGCTCGTGCTCATGGTTGTCCTTGTGCCAGTTGAGTTCGTAGTCCACATGGTGGGGCGACCACAGAGAATGCGCCGACCAGAAACGCAGCTGCGGCCCCAGTATCGCGTGGACCGGCTCCATGAACCCGTGGTGGCCGAATATCTTGGCCAGTTCGGGTTCATAGAGATCTGGCATGAAGATGTTGTTGACCCCCCAAGTGTCGACCTGTCCGTCCTGCCGAGCGGTGTAGCGAGATCCGACGAATCGCTCCGGGGCGGACCGGACCTTCTGAACGATGCGCTCGTTGGCTGCCAGGAACGTGGCGACCTCATCCTCGGTGAAGACGCCAGGTACCACGGTGTAGCCGTTCGTGAAGAACTCCTCGACATGTGCGTCCAAGGATCCGCCGCATTGCTCTCGCGTTGAGATTCGGTCGTTCACCTGACACCTCTGGTAAGAGTGTTCGTCCGCAAAGCATGCTGATTTGGAAAACAGTTTCCCACTCGCGTCTTGTCGGCTCCTTGTCGTCCTGCGGGAACTCCGCCGGTGTGTACCATCCGAGCCATGGAATCATTCATCGCGGGATTGCCGAAAGCCGAACTGCACGTGCATCACGTGGGATCCGCTCCCGCGGAGACCGTCATAGAACTTGCTTCGCGCCATCCTGCTTCCAAGGTCCCGAAAGAAGCAGGGGAACTGGCCGATTACTTTGCCTTCCGGGACTTCTCGCATTTCATCGAAGCCTATGTCTCCGTGGTCGACCTCATTCGTACGGCGGATGACGTCAGGCTCCTGACGATCGGAATCGCCCGGGATCTGGCCCGTCAGAATGTTCGCTACGCCGAACTGACCGTCACTCCCTACAGTTCGGTGCGCAGAGGAATTCCAGCGGCTGAATTCATGGCGGCGATCGAGGACGCGCGGATCGCTGCCGAGGCCGAACTGGGGGTCGTCCTACGCTGGTGCTTCGACATTCCTGGTGACGCGGGGCTGGGAGCCGCGGAGGAGACGACCCGACTGGCCTTGGACGTGGGTGCCGACGGGCTGGTGAGCCTCGGGCTCGCGGGCAGGGAGGCCGGGGTGTCGCGTGCCCAGTTCAAGCCGTACTTCGACCGGGCCCGTGCGGCCGGACTGCACAGCGTCCCCCACGCGGGGGAAACCTCCGGATCGGAGAGTGTCTGGGAGGCCCTGCGGGTCCTGGGCGCTGAACGCATCGGCCATGGGACGACCGCGGTGACCGACGAGGCGCTGCTCCGTCACCTGGCCGAACATCGGATTCCGCTGGAGGTCTGCCTCACCTCCAACGTGGCCACACGGGTCGTTGCGGACGCGGAACAGCACCCCATCCGTCAGCTGGTGAGGGCCGGGGTGCCCATCACGGTCAACACCGATGATCCGCTCATGTTCGGCACGGACCTCAACCGTGAGTACGCGGTCGTAGCCCGTCTTCTCGGCCTGAGCGAGCCTCAGGTGGCCGATCTGGCCAAGACCTCGGTGGAGACGTCGTTCATGGACCCCTTGGCCAAACGCCGGCTGATGACCGAGATCGACGTCTACCTGGCCAACTGGATGACCGCCTCCAGGGCCCCCGAAGAGCATCACGCATGATCTGCTGGCCTGGAGTCCCCGGTCTCACGCCGGTTGCCATGCCGAGTAGCACAGGGCAGGTGACTTTTGAGGCTTTGGGAGATGCTGTTACTCAGGTTGAATTCGTGATGTCCGGTGTCTCGATCAGGCCCTGAAGGTCCAGGCCGGTGTTCGGCAGACAGTCTGTGATCAGGTGCGGCCGGTACTGGATCTTCTTCAGCTTCCGTTTGATGACGCGGGTCAGGTGCGCGAGGTCGGCGGCGGCGAAGTCGGTCACGGCCCTCTTGCGCAGGCTCCAGATGCCCTCCTGCGGGTTGATCTCCGGTGCGTACGGCGGCAGATGGAAGATGACCAGCCAGTCCTTGTGCTCCGCCTCGAAGTCGAAGATCTCCTGCTGGAGATGCGTGCTCAGGTTGTCCCAGACCCACACCACCGGGGTGCCGAGCTGGGCCCGAGGATCTCCTGGGCCAGGGCCTGCGACACGTGCTCGAACTCCCGGGTACTCAACCCGCTGAGGTTGTGATCCACCCCGCCATGATGCCGCCGCGGCCAGCTCCCGACCGCCCAACAGAACTTTTTCCCCGGCCGGGCCTCTGCGACCACGCCGATTCATGTGGCTTCACCAGCCCAGCAACACGCCTGACATCCCATCAGAACGAGCGTCAAATGAGCGTCATTTCAGCGTCAAGACATCGCCCGTAACGCCCGCACCGCACATAACGCGCACGCACAAAACCGCAGGTCAGGAGCCCTTAGTCACCGGCTCAAGGATCGCGACACACTCCACATGGTGCGTCATGGGAAACAGATCAAACACCCGCAGCGTCCGCACCCGGTACCCGCC
>NZ_VJZC01000470.1 GCF_009377185.1 Streptomyces spongiae | reverse complement strand
GAGGCGTAGCGCGTCAGGGGAGGGGGTGCGGGGGATTGCTGGCGGCTTGCGGGTTCGTTGTGGCTTGTCGCGCAGTTCCCCGCGCCCCTTAGGTCAGGTCACGCGCCCTCGCGTTACGAGTTGCCGTAGCTCCCGGACCTGGAGACGCAGCTCCGCCAGGTCCGGGGGCTCGTCCCCGGTGAGTTGTTTCTCCAAGGCCGCAAGCCGACTGCTCAGCTCGGCACCCTGTGCCTGCTCCTGCGTCAGCATCCGCTCCAACTGCACGTTCTTGCGGTGCAGGTCCAGGAAGACCGCGACCTTGGCGCGTAGGACCCAGGGGTCGAAGGGCTTGGTGAGGTAGTCGGCGGCCCCGGTGGCGTATCCCCGGAAGGCGTAGCCCGCGTCGGCGTCCGTGCCCGTCAGGAAGATGATGGGGACGTCCTTGGTCTGGTCGAGCCGTTTGATGTTCGCGGCCGTCTCGAAGCCGTCCATGCCCGGCATGCGGATGTCGAGGAGGACCACGGCGAAGCGCCGCCTGAGCAGCGCCTTCATGGCTTCCTCTCCCGAACGGGCGCGTACCAGCGGCTCGTTCAGGGACCCCAGGACGGCCTCCAGCGCTATCAGGTTGTCCTCCATGTCGTCCACGAGGAGGATGCTGGCGCGGTCGTCGGTCGTTGCCTCAATGCTCATGTCTGACTGCCTCACTCAGTCTGCTGCTTCGTGGGCACTCGCCCCCTCGGCACCGGCCGGCCCCTCCGGCTCCGTGCTCTCCGGCTCCGTGCTCTCCGGTTCAGCATGGTCCTCCGGCGCACTCTCCGGGTCGAGGAGCGCGCAGACGACCGTGAGCAGCTGATCGACGTCCACCGGCTTCGGTACGTAGTCGTTGGCGCCCCGTGCGATGGACTTCTCGCGGTCGCCCGGCATCGCCTTCGCGGTCAGCGCGACGATGGGCAGGCCCGCCCAGCGCGGGGTGCGGCGGATGGCGGCGATCGTCTCGTAGCCGTCCATCTCCGGCATCATGATGTCCATCAGGACGAGTTCGACGTCCGGGTTGCGCTCCAGTGTCTCTATGCCCTCGCGGCCGTTCTCCGCGTAGAGGACGGGCATGCCGACGCGGCCGAGCACGTGCGTGAGCGCGAAGACGTTGCGGATGTCGTCGTCCACTATCAGCACCCGGCGGCCCGGCAGGACCTGTCCCGCGCGGCCCGACTTCCATGCCTCCAGCTTGTTGGGCGTCGGCCAGGTGTCGTCGGGGTCGTGCCCGGTGAACGGCTCGGCCCCGGTGAACGGCTCGGCCGACAGTTGCTCGGGGAGGGCCCGCTCCTCGGGCACCGGTCCGGTCGCCGCGTGGCCGGGGCTGACGACCGGCACGTACAGCGTGAAGGTGGAGCCCTTGCCGGGCACGCTCTCGGCGATGATGCGGCCGCCCAGCAGACCCGCGATCTCCCGGCTGATGGACAGCCCGAGACCCGTACCGCCGTACTTGCGGTTCGTCGTGCCGTCGGCCTGCTGGAACGCCTCGAAGATCACCGGGAGTTTCTCGGGCGCGATGCCGATACCGGTGTCGGAGACCGCGAAGGCGATCACCTCGTCGGTGTCCTCGCGGGTGTAGCGGTGTTCGGGGTCCTTGATGCGGTTGACGCGCAGCTCGACCCTGCCGCCCGAGGTGAACTTGATCGCGTTGGAGAGGAGGTTGCGCAGGATCTGCTGGAGTCGCTGCTCGTCGGAGTACATCTCCCGCGGTACGTCCTCGCCGACCGCCACCTCGAAGGCGAGCCCCCGGTCCAGGGTGAGCGGCCGGAACGTGGCGTGCACGTAGTCGAGCAGCTTGATCAGCGGGAGCCTCTTGGGGCGTACGTCCATCCGGCCGGCCTCGATCTTCGACAGGTCGAGGATGTCGTTGATCAGCTGGAGCAGGTCCGAGCCGGAGCGGTGGATCGTCGACGCGAACTGCACCTCCTGGTCGGTGAGATGGCCGTCCGGGTTGTCGGAGAGCAGCCGGGCCAGGATCAGCAGGGAGTTCAGCGGTGTGCGCAGCTCGTGCGACATGTTCGCCAGGAACTCCGACTTGTACTGGGAGGAGGTCGCCAGGAGCGCCGCCTTCTCCTCCAGCTCGGCGTTCGAGCGCTGCAACTCGGCCTGCTGCTTCTGGAGTTCGTCGGAGCGCTCCTGGAGCTGCATGGCCAGCCGCTGGGACTCGCCGAGGAGGGACTCCGTACGGGAGTTGGCGATGATCGTGTTGATCGCGACGCCGATGGTGTTCACGAACTGGTCGAAGAAGGCCAGGTGGACGTCGGAGAAGCGCGAGAAGGAGGCCAGTTCGATCACGCCGAGGAGCTTGTCCTCGAAGAGGATCGGGATGATGACCACGCTGCACGGGGACGCCTCGCCCAGACCGCTGTTGATCTTGATGTAGTCCGGTGGCGCCTCCTCCACCAGGATCCGCTTCTTCTCCCGCGCCGCCTGCGCCACCAGCCCGTGCACCGGCAGCCCGCCCGTCTCCACGGTCGCGCCCTGCGCCGAGCCGTACCCGGCGATGAACGCGAGCCCCTTGCCGAGCCCCTCGCCGGGCGCGGTCGTACGCAGCGCCGCGCCGTCCTCGTCGGGGTCGGCCAGGTAGAACGCCCCGTACTGCGCGTTCACCAGCGGCGTCAGCTCGCGCAGGATCAGGTCCGCGACCTCCATCAGGTCCCGGTGGCCCTGCATCAGTGCCGCCAGACGGGCCAGGTTGGACTCCAGCCAGTCCTTCGCCCGGGTGGTCTCGCGGAGGTTGGCCACCATCAGGTTGATGTTGTCCTTCAGCTCGGCGACCTCGCCGCGCGTCTCCACGGAGATGGAGCGCGACATGTCGCCCTGCGCCACGGCCGAGGCCACCTCGGCGATCGCGCGGACCTGGGTGGTGAGGTTCAGCGCCAGCTCGTTCACGTTCGTCGTCAGGCGCTTCCAGGTGCCGTACACGCCCTCGACCCGCGCCTGGCCGCCCAGCTGGCCCTCCGAGCCCACCTCGCGGGCGACGCGCGTGACCTCGGAGGAGAAGGAGGAGAGGGTGTCCACCATCGTGTTGATGGTCGTCTTCAGTTCGAGGATCTCGCCGCGGGCGTCCACGTCGATCTTCTTGGACAGGTCGCCCTGGGCCACCGCCGTCGCCACCTGGGCGATGTTCCTCACCTGGGACGTCAGGTTGTCGGCCATGTAGTTGACGTTGTCCGTCAGGTCCCGCCACACCCCGGACACGCCCAGCACCTGCGCGCGACCGCCGAGCCGGCCGTCGGTGCCGACCTCGCGGGCGACCCGGGTCACCTCGTCGGCGAAGGCGCGCAGTTGCTCCACCATCGTGTTGACGGTGTCCTTCAGTTCGAGGATCTCGCCGCGGGCGTCGACCGTGATCTTCTTGGACAGGTCGCCGTTGGCCACGGCGGTCGTCACCTGGGCGATGTTCCGTACCTGGGAAGTGAGGTTCAGCGCCATGAAGTTGACGTTGTCGGTGAGATCCTTCCAGACGCCGGAGGCGCCCCGGACCTGGGCCTGACCGCCGAGGTTGCCCTCGGTGCCGACTTCCCGGGCGACGCGGGTGACCTCGTCGGCGAAGGCGGAGAGCTGGTCGACCATCGTGTTGATGGTGGACTTCAGCTCCAGGATCTCGCCCTTCGCCTCGACCGTGATCTTCTTCCCGAGGTCTCCCTGGGCGACGGCCGTGGACACGAGGGCGATGTTCCGCACCTGTGAGGTGAGGTTGTCCGCCATGAAGTTGACGTTGTCGGTCAGGTCCTTCCACACGCCGGACACGCCCCGGACCTGGGCACGACCGCCCAGGTTGCCCTCGGTGCCGACCTCGCGGGCGACGCGGGTGACCTCGTCGGCGAAGGCGGAGAGCTGGTCGACCATCGTGTTGATGGTGGACTTCAGCTCCAGGATCTCGCCCTGCGCGTCCACCGTGATCTTCTGGCTGAGGTCGCCGTTGGCCACGGCGGTGGTCACCTGGGCGATGTTGCGGACCTGTGAGGTCAGGTTCGACGCCATGAAGTTGACGTTGTCGGTGAGATCCTTCCAGACGCCGGACACGCCTCTGACCTGCGCCCGCCCGCCCAACTGACCCTCCGTGCCGACCTCACGCGCCACCCGGGTCACCTCGTCGGCGAAGGCGGACAGCTGGTCGACCATCGTGTTCACCGTGAGCTTGAGTTCGAGCAGCTCACCGGTCGCCTCGACGGTCACCGTACGGGTCAGGTCGCCGCGCGCCACCGACGTCGTCACCAGGGCGATGTCACGGACCTGGGCCGTCAGCCGGGACGCCATCGTGTTGACCGCCTCGGTCACGTCCCGCCAACTCCCGGACAGACCGCGCACCTTGGCCCGCCCGCCCAGCCGCCCCTCCGTACCCACCTCGCGCGCGACCCGGGTCACCTCGCCCGTGAACAGCGACAACTGGTCGACCATGGTGTTCACGGCCCGGCCCAACCGCCGCAGGTCACCGCGGAGCTGCCGGTTCCCGTCGTGCAGGTCGACCCGCTGGGTGAGGTCCCCGCCGGCCACCGCGTCCAGCACGCGCGTGGCGTTGGCGGCGGGCGCCACCAGGGCGTCGAGGAGCTGGTTCACGTCGTTGACACGGGACGTCCAGCTGCCCTGGCCCGGGCTCGCGGAGAGCCGCTCGTCCAGGCGGCCGTAGCGCACCAACTCCCGCCGGACGCGCTGCACTTCCGTGTTGAAGTGGGTACTGCGGTCGATGATCTGGTTGAAGACGGCGGCAAGCTCGGCCGCGATGCCGTGCCCCGCCTCCGGTGCCTTCCTGAAATCGCCGTCCCGCGCGGCCGTCATGGCCGCGAGGAGAGGACGCAGATCAGATGTCCGAACAAGTCCGTCTTCCTGACCGTCTTCGAGCACCCGTGTAGCACTGTTCTCACTCATGGTGGCCCACTTCGGTAACTCGGCGCTTATGGGCGTGGCCAGTCTGTCACTCTGTCGGTGCCGCCTGAGGCCAATTCGTACGAACTGCTCCGGGAGCCGCACAGTGGGGGCCATTCCGACGCAACGCGAGTCGACGACTCGTGCTCCTGGTACGCCTGCGCACCAGGGCGCGGACCGGCGCGCGGTCGCACGAGCGTCGCTGCCCGGTGGTCCCCTCGCGCCCGGCGCTGCCCGCCGCTTCGCCCGCGCCGCCCTGGACGAGTGGGCCCGGCTCGTGCTGCCCGGATCCGATCTGCTCACCGACCGGTTCGCCGACGACGTCCTCGTCGTGGTCAGCGAACTGGTCACCAACGCCGTCGTGCACGCCGGCACGGACGTCGAGCTGCTGTGCCGTCTGGAGCACCCCGAGTACCTCGACGACGAGCCCGTCCACGTCGTCGTCGAGGTCTCCGACCACCACCCCTCGCGCGCCGTACGCGACGACGGCACCGAACGCCCGTACAGCACCGAGCGCCCGCACGGCACGGAACCCTCCTACGGCACCCCGGAGTACGGGCGCGGTCTGCGGCTCGTCTCCGCCCTCTGCGACGCCTGGGGCATCACCTACCGCACGGGCGTGAAGACCGTCTGGGCACGCCTGCCCGTCGACGGGGCCGTGGACGTCGAGGAGAGGATCGAGGCGTACGCCGCCGACACCGCCTTCGACCGCGGGACGATCGCCGCCGAGATACTCGCCCCCGCGCCGCGGCGGAGCACGGAGCGCGACCGGGACTGGCTGAACCGCGGCGCCCTCTCCTTCCTCGCCGAGGCCTCCGACCTGCTCGCCGGACAGCTCGACGAGGACCTGGTCGCCGCGCTCGCCGGACAACTGCTGGTGCCCCGCCTCGCCGACTGGTGCGCGGTGTGGCTGGAGGACGAGGGCATGGGCTGGCGCGGTGCCGAGGCCGGACACGGCACGGGATCCCGCCTCGCCCGCGTCTGGCACGTCAGCGAGAACCGCATCGAGGACCTGCGGCACGCGCTGGAGAAGGACCCGCCCCGGCTGCCGGAGTCCGTACGGTCCCGGGCGGTACCCGTGGCGTGGCCCGGCGAGGCGCTGGGCGACCGGGGCGGCGACCGGGGCGAGACCGGGACCGCGCTCGCGTACCGGCTGATCGCGGGCGGGCGGCCGCTGGGCACGATCGTCATCGGGCGGGCCGGTCTGCTCCGCTTCGCGGACGAGGTCACCGGGCTCGTCGAGGACCTCAGCCGCCGGGTGGCCCTCGCGATCGGCGCGGCCCGCCAGTACGCCCGCCAGGCCACCATCAGCCGGGTCCTGCAGCGCGGGCTGCTGCCCGGCGCGGTCGCCGAGATCCCCGGGATGCACAGCGCGCTGGTGTACGAGCCGTGCGACAAGGGCGGGCCCAGCGGAGACTTCTACGACCTGTTCCCGGCGGGCGACGGCCGCTGGTGCTTCGCCCTCGGCGACGTCCAGGGCAAGGGCCCCGAGGCCGCCGTCGTGATCGGCCTCGCCCGGCCCTGGCTGCGGCTGCTGGCCCGCGAGGGCTACCAGGTCGCCGACGTCCTCGACCGCCTCAACCAGCTCCTCCTCGACGACGCCACCGAGGCGGCGGACGCGGCCGCGCGGGCCCTGGTGACGGCCGGCGGACCCGGCCTCGGCGCGGACGAGGGCCCGCAGACCCGCTTCCTGTCCCTGTTGTACGGCGAACTCGTCCCCTACGAAGGCGGCGTCCACTGCACCCTCGCCTCCGCCGGACACCCCCTGCCGCTGGTCCTCGGCCCCGACGGCGACGTCCACACTGCCGCCGAGCCGCAGACCCTGCTCGGTGTGATCGAGGACATGGCGTACACCTCCGAGACCTTCACCCTGCACCCGGGCGACACGCTGCTGTGCGTCACCGACGGGGTGACCGAGCGGCGCTGTGGATCGGTGATGTTCGACGACGGGGACGGGCTCGCGGCCGCGCTGGCCGGGTGCCGCGGGTTGAACGCCGCGCTCCTCGCGGAGCGGATCAAGCGGCTGGTCCACGAGTTCGGCGAACGGCCGCCGGAGGACGATCTGGCGTTGCTGGTGTTGCAGGCGGAGTAGCTGGTGCGCAAGGGGAGCTCGTACGGGGGCGCGCGCCGGTGCTGGACAATGGAGGACATGCCTTCCGCACTCCCCGACGGTGAGCCCGTCCCCGACGACGGGGCGCTGCCCGCGCACGCCCTGGCCGGGGCCGTGGACCGGCCTCTCGGGTTCTACCTGCACGTTCCGTACTGCGCGACCCGCTGCGGCTACTGCGACTTCAACACGTACACGGCGACCGAACTGCGCGGGACGGGCGGCGTACTCGCCTCCCGCGACAACTACGCCGAGACCCTGATCGACGAGGTCCGCCTGGCCCGCAAGGTGCTCGGCGACGACCCGCGTCCCGTCCGCACGGTCTTCGTCGGCGGCGGTACGCCGACGCTGCTGGCCGCTGGTGACCTCGTACGGATGCTGGGGGCGATCCGGGACGAGTTCGGGCTCGCGGACGACGCGGAGGTCACCACGGAGGCGAACCCGGAGTCGGTGGACCCGGCGTATCTGGAAGTACTGCGGGAGGGCGGCTTCAACCGGATCTCCTTCGGCATGCAGAGCGCGAGGCAGCACGTGCTGCGGGTGCTGGACCGCACGCATACGCCGGGGCGTCCGGAGGCGTGCGTAGCGGAGGCCCGCGCGGCGGGCTTCGAGCACGTCAACCTCGACCTGATCTACGGCACCCCCGGGGAGTCCGACGACGACTGGCGGGCCTCCCTGGACGCGGCGATCGGGGCGGGGCCGGACCATGTGTCGGCGTACGCGCTGATCGTGGAGGAGGGCACGCAGCTCGCGCGGCGCATCCGGCGGGGTGAGGTGCCGATGACGGACGACGACGTTCACGCGGACCGGTACCTGATCGCGGAGGAGGCGCTGTCGGCGGCGGGCTTCTCCTGGTACGAGGTCTCGAACTGGGCCGCGTCCGTGGCGGGGCGCTGCCTCCACAACGAGCTGTACTGGCGGGGGGCCGACTGGTGGGGCGCGGGGCCCGGAGCCCACAGCCATGTCGGTGGGGTGCGGTGGTGGAACGTGAAGC
>NZ_VJZC01000469.1 GCF_009377185.1 Streptomyces spongiae | reverse complement strand
CCACCGACCCCACCGACCCCACCGAGTCCGCCGCGTCCAGCGGCTTCGGCTCAGGCTCAGGCTCCGGCCGCTCCGGCAGCTCCGCCGCCAAGGCCGCCGCCGCCTGGACCAGCGGCAGGGCCAGGAGCGCGCCCGTGCCCTCGCCGACGGCCACGCCGTGGTCGAGGAGGGGCTCGATGGCCATACGGTCGAGGGCCTTGGCCTGGGCCGGCTCGCCGCTGTTCTGGCCGGCCAGCCACCAGTCCGGCGCCCGGAAGGCGACCCGCTGACCGACAAGGGCACACGCGGCCGACACGACGCCGTCCAGGATCACCGGCGTCTTCCGTACGGCGCTCTGCAGCAGGAAACCCGTCATCGCGGCCAGGTCGGCACCGCCCACCGTCGCCAGCAACTGCAACTGGTCCCCGAGCACCGGCCGGGCCCGCCGCAGAGCGTCCCGCACGGCCGCGCACTTCCGCATCCACGCCAGGTCGTCGATCGCCCGGCCACCCCGCCCGGTGACGACGGACGCGTCCGTGCCGCACAGCGCCGCGACCAGCACCGCCGCCGCCGTGGTGCCCCCGACGCTCACATCGCCGAGCACCACCAGATCCGTACCGGAGTCGGCCTCCTCGTCCGCGACCGCGACCCCCGCCAGGAACGCCGCCTCCGCCTCCTCGAGGGTCAGCGCGTCCTCGACGTCGATCCGCCCGGACCCGCGCCGCACCCGGTGCCGTACGACCTCGTCCGGCAGCTCCTCCGGCGCGCAGTCGAGCGCCATGTCCACCACCCGCACGGGCACGTCGAGCCGCCGGGCCAGCACCGACACCGCGCTGCCCCCGTCGAGCACCGCCCGCACCAGCTCCTGGGCCGTGCCCGCGGGCCGCGCGGAGACACCTAGTCCGGCGACCCCGTGGTCACCCGCGAACAGCACCACACGCGGCCGGGTGACCGGCCGCACCGGCACGGAGGACTGCGCCGCCGCCAGCCACTCGCCCAGGTCGTCGAGGCGCCCCAGCGCCCCGGGCGGCACGATCTGCCGCTCCCGCCGCGCCTCGGCGTCGCGGCGCACCCCACCGTCGGGGCGCTCGATCAGATCGGTGAAGTCGTCGAGATTAAGCGAGCTCATTCGCCGAACAGTACCGGCAGCGATCGAACACGACGGCGCCACATCATCACCACGTCATTGCACCGGGGATGGCGATCCCATACGTTCCTTTTGCCCTGATATGCCGTAGGCAGGAGCCGTGATGCCGTCCCACGAGCAGTCCCACGAGCCGTTCCACGAACCGCGCCGAGACGACTGCCCCTGGTGCGGCGCACGGCGGTTGCGCACCCGCGTCCGTACGCCCGACCCGGCACGGCGCACGCCGGGCCCGTTCGTGGTCGACGAGTGCCGGGACTGCGGCCACGCCTTCCAGAACCCCCGGATCACGGATCGGGCGCTGGCCGTCCGGGACGCCCGCGGACGCCCCGACCCCTCCGTCGAACGCGTCCTCGGCGCCCGCGGCATCCGGCGTCGCCACCGGGCCGCCGCCCGCGCGATGCTCCCGTATCCCGAGCCCGAGAGCTGGCTCGACGTCGGCACCGGCCACGGGCAGTTCCCGGAGACCGCGCGGGAGGTGCACGCGTACACCTCCTTCGACGGGCTCGACGCCACACCCCGCGTCCAGCGGGCCCGAGCCGCCGGGCGGATCGAGGAGGCGCACCAGGGCCTGCTCACCGACCCGGAGATCACCGCCCGGCTGCGTGGCCGCTACGACGTGGTCAGCATGCTCCACCACCTGGAGCACACCCCCGATCCGCGCGCGGAACTCCGCGCCGCCCTCGACGTGCTCCGCCCCGGCGGCCACCTCATCGTCGAAGTCCCGGACCCCGGCAGCGCGTTCGGCACGCTGCTCGGCACCTGGTGGGTGGCGTACGACCAGCCGCGCCATCTGCACCTGATGCCGCTGCGGAACCTGACGCGGGAACTCCGGGCGCAGGGCTGCACGGTCGTCGCCACGGACCGGCGAACCCCGCACGTCCCGTACGACCTGACCGGCGCCCTCTGCCTGGTGCTGACCCGCCGGCGCGCCGGAACGACACTGACCCGGGCCTGCGCGCCCCTCCTGGCGACGGCGGTGGCCCTGGACGTCGGCCTCGCCCCGCTGCTGAGCCGCACCCGCTTCTCGAACGCGTACCGGATCATCGTGCGCAGACCGGCGAGAACCTCTGAGGCATCACCCCCCGAGGCGTCACCCCCCGAGGCGTCACCCCCCGAGGCGTCACCCGCGTAGCGGCAGGGCCTGCCCCGCCACCACCAGCAGCACGTGCTCGCACTCGCCCGCGAACGCCGCGTTCAGGCGCCCGAGTTCGTCACGGTAGCGGCGCCCGGACGCCGTCGCGGGCACGATTCCCGAGCCCACCTCGTTCGACACCGCGACGACCGTACGGCGGGTCTCGCGGAGGGCCTCGGTCAGTTCCCGCACCCGCGCCCGCAGCGCCCGCTCGCCGCCGTCCGCCCACTCGGCGTCGTCCCACGCGCCTACGGAGTCCATCGCGTCCGTCAGCCACAGCGACAGACAGTCGATCAACAGGGGCGTGCCCCCGTCGTCCTTCAGCAGGGGCACCAGGTCGCAGGTCTCGACGGTGTGCCACGAGCCGGGCCGCCGCTCCCGGTGGGTGGCGACACGGTCCGCCCACTCGCTGTCGCCGCCCCGCATACCGCCCGTCGCCACGTACAGCACGTCCGGGAACGCCTCCAGGCGCCGCTCGGCCTCCACCGACTTCCCGGACCGGGCGCCGCCCAGCACGAGCGTGCGGCGCGGTACGTCCGGTACGTCCTCGTAGACGCCCACGGTCAGCGTCGTACCGTCCGGCACGGCCCGCGCCCCGGCGGCCGCCAGCCGGCGGCCGAGCTCGGTGCCGGGCGGAGCGTCGTGATCGAGGTGCACGGCGACCACGTCGGTCGCCGGCCCGACCGCGCCCGCCGCCCGCAGCCGCGCCAGCGCGTCCGGCCGCCTCACGACATCGGCGAGGACCATGTCGTACGGCTCGGCGGACCGCTCCTCGATCCCCGCGGGCGCGGCGCCCGGCGGCAGGTACAGCAGCCGCTGCCCGTCCGGTGCCGTCACCGCGTACCCCGTTCCCGGCGCGTCCATCGCCACGGCCCGTACCCGATGCCCGGTCAGCAGTGCCAACTCCCTTCCGTCCGGCACCCGTCCGGGCTGCGGCAGCCCCGCCGGGACCTCGACCGCGGGCCCGTCGTGCGGATGCGAGAGCAGCACCTGGCGCACGCCGGCCAGGGTGTGCCCGGAGCGGGCGGCGGCGAGGGCGGCGCCGGGTGTCAGGTCGAGCAGCAGCGTGCCGTCGAGCAGCACCGCGGTCGCCGCGCGCGCGTCGGAACCCAGCGCGTTCGCGCAGGCCGCGCAGGGGCAGTCGGGGCGGGGGAGGCCATCGGGGGCGCCGGTGCCGAGCAGTGTCAGTTCCACGCACCTCATTTTCCCGTGTCCCGCAACGTCCGCGCAGATCTTGCGCGTCCGACTAGGCTCAGAGCAGGAACCGGATCTTGCTCGGTACTGTGTTCGGTACCGGGCCGGTACTTACGGAGGCTCACATGGCGGCATGGACGTGGCGGTTCGAGAAGGCCGACGGGGCGGAGGTCCAGCCCGCGGTGCAGCCGGAGGACTTCACCACGCAGGGGGATGCCGAGTCCTGGATCGGTGAGCACTGGAAGGCCCTGACCGAGGGGGGCGCGGACCAGGTGCGGCTGTTCGAGGACGCGACGCAGATTTATGGGCCGATGAGCTTGCACGCGGAGTAGCTCCGCTGGGTGCGCGGTTCAGAGCCCGGGTTGTTGTCCGTGGGTGGCTGCGGGGCCGTTGTGGCTGGTCGCGCAGTTCCCCGCGCCCCTTTGGGGCGCTAAAGCTCGCCCAACGTCACGTTCACGGTCTTCACGTCGCCGTTCCTCCTGTACGTGACCCTCGTCCGGTCACCCGGCTGTTCGCTCGCCAAGGCTTCGGAGAGCGACGTGATCGTGGTGATGTCCGTGTCACCCAATCCGGTGATGATGTCCCCGGGCGCTATGCCCGCCCGGTCGGCCGCGCCGCCCTCCCTGACCTCGACGACGGCGACCCCGTCGGGGCGTAGGTCGTCGCCGACGACCGTACGGCCCGTGATGCCGAGCGCGGCCCGGCCCGAGTCGGTGACGCGACCCTCACGGACGATCTGGTCGGCGATCCTCGTCACCGTCGACGCGGGGATGGCGAAACCGATCCCGGGCGCCGCGTCGCCGCCCAGCTCCGGGTCGACGGCGGCGAGCGTGGGGATGCCGATCACCAGGCCGTCGAGGCCGACGAGGGCGCCGCCGCTGTTGCCCGGGTTGATGGCGGCGGACGTCTGCACCATGTTCGCGATGGTCGCGCTCGTCCCCCCGTCGGTACTCCCCTCGGTCACGGTCCGCCCGGTCGCCGAGACGATCCCGTCGGTCACGCTGGAGGACAGCCCGAGCGGTGAGCCCATGGCGAGGACGATCTGGCCCACCTCGACCCTGCCTGAGTCCCCGAACCGGGCCGTCTTCAGCCCGTCCGGCACCCGGTCCAGCTTCACCACGGCGAGGTCCTGCTGCGGGTACGAGTACACGAGCGTCGCGTCCAGCTCGGTCTCGCTGTTGGCGATCGTCACCCGGAACGTCTGCTCGTCCCCCACGACATGCGCGTTCGTGACGACGTGTCCCTCGTCGTCGTAGACGACTCCCGACCCCAGGTCCTCACGTGCCCGGATCTGCACGACGGAGGGCAACACGTCCCTGACCACCTTCCGGTACGCGTCCTGAAGGTCGTTCGGCTGCGCGGGGACGGCTGCCCGTGCGGTGGTGGACCTGCCCGTGGGGCCCGGCGCCCCGTCACCGGAGCACCCGGAGAGCGGACCGGAGACAGCGGCGAGGACGACCACGGCAAGGAACAGTCGGAGGGCATGGGAGCGGACACGGAGACGATCGTGGAGGGTGTCACGGGCACGGAGAACGTCCATGCCCCGAGTCTCACGTCGGCTCCGGCACCCGGCCCTCGGTGGGCGCCCGAACGGGCCCCCTGGGGCATGGCTCTAGCCCCGCACCCCGCACAGGTGCAGCAGAGCCGCCACCCCCCTGTACGGATCCGTCCGTCCGGCCCGTTCCTCCGCCGCCAGCAGCGTGTCCACGTCCTCAGGGACGGGGGCGTCGTCCGCGGCGAGGTCCGTGAAGACCCGGACGCCGTACCAGGCGTGGAGCGGGGCGCCGATGCCCGCGAGGGCCGAGGTGAGGGTGTCGAGGCGGTCGGCGCGCACGTCGAGGCCCAGGCGGTTCTGGTACGTGGTGGTGTCGAAGGAGGCCAGCGTGGCCGCCCAGTCACCGGCGAGTCCCGGCCGCATGGCGAGCGCGTCCCCGTTCCGTACGAGGAGGGAGAGAAGACCTCCGGGGGCGACCATCCGTGCCAGGCCCGCCAGCAGCGCGTCCGGGTCCTCGACGTACATCAGCACCCCGTGGCACAGCACCACGTCGAAGCTGCCCGGCAGGAAGTGCACGCCCGTCTCATGGCCGTCGCCCTCGACGAGCCGGACGCGGCTCCGTATCCCCTCGGGCTCACCCGCGAGGGCCTCGCGGGCCACGGCGAGCATCGTCGCGTCCTGCTCGACCCCGGTCACCTTGTGCCCGGCCCGCGCCAGCCGCAGCGCCTGGGTGCCCTGGCCCATGCCGACGTCGAGCACCCGCAGCCGCTGCCCGACGGGGAACCGCCCGGCTATCTGCTCGTCGAGCTGCCGGGCCACCAGCTCCTGCCGTACGACATCACGCAGTCCGCCCAGCCTGTTCAGCCACGCGTCCGCCGCACCCCCGGAGAAAGTCGTCGTGCTCAGGGCCGCTCTCCGCGCTTGACCTGCGGCTTCGGCAGCCGGAGGCGACGCATCTGGAGGGTGCGCATCAGCGCGTAGGCGACGGCGCCACGCCTGTTCTCGTTCGGGAAGCGCTCGCTCAGCTGCTTCTTCAGACGGAATGCGATCCAGAACGAGTCGACCACGATCAGCACGATCACGAAGAGCCACAGCAGCAGTGCGATGTTCTGCAGCGACGCCACCCGCACCATGCTCAGCACGAGGATGATCACGGCCAGCGGCAGGAAGAACTCCGCGATGGAGAACCGCGAGTCCACGAAGTCACGGGCGTACTTCCGCACCGGCCCCTTGTCACGGACGGGCAGGTAGCGCTCGTCACCGCCCGCCAGCGCCTGCCGCTGCTTCTCCAGCGCGGCGCGGCGCTCGTCGCGGGAGCGCTTGGCGGCCTCCTTGCGCGTCGTCGGCGTGTTGGCGACGCTGCGGCGCTGGGCCTGGGCCTCACTGCGCTTGGGCGTGGGCCGGCCCTTGGGGGCCTGCGGGTCACGGGTCTGCTGGGAGTCGGTCACCGATGCCTTGTCGGCCACCGGGTCCTTCTCGCTCTTGGCGCGGCTACGGAACACAAAACCCAAGGGTACGGGGTGCCGGGGCATGGACCCCCGCCGGGCGGGGAACGATCCGGCAACACCGCTCGTCATGTAGAGGGACAGAGTGGCCTGAAAGGGAAGGCCGGCGACGGCCCGCACCAAGGGAGCCTGAGGAATTCCGGGACCCACCCCGTACACAACCCCGGGAGACACCTACTCCCTACGCCGGAGCAGTGCCGCACGCAGTCGTCCTTGGGGATGAGCGCATCCGTCCCCGAACAGTGCGGTAATAGATGCAGACCCCGTACCGTGGGTCTTGTTGTAGTCGCTGGAGCTGGAGTCCGTCAGAAGGGGGCGCGCGAAGCCCATGAGCGGTGTCATGAAGCGTATGGGGATGATCTTCCGCGCGAAGGCGAACAAGGCCCTTGACAGGGCCGAGGACCCGCGCGAGACCCTCGATTACTCGTATCAGAAGCAGCTGGAGCTGTTGCAGAAGGTGCGCCGTGGAGTCGCCGACGTGGCGACCTCGCGCAAGCGCCTCGAACTGCAGATGAACCAGCTCCAGTCGCAGTCGTCCAAGCTGGAGGAGCAGGGCCGCAAGGCGCTCGCGCTGGGCCGCGAGGACCTGGCCCGTGAGGCGCTGTCGCGCCGTGCCGCGCTCCAGCAGCAGGTGACGGACCTGGAGACGCAGCACCAGACCTTGCAGGGCGAGGAGGAGAAGCTCACCCTGGCGGCCCAGCGCCTCCAGGCGAAGGTGGACGCCTTCCGCACCAAGAAGGAAACCATCAAGGCGACGTACACCGCGGCCCAGGCGCAGACCCGGATCGGCGAGGCCTTCTCCGGTATCTCCGAGGAGATGGGCGACGTCGGCCTGGCCATCCAGCGGGCCGAGGACAAGACGGCCCAGCTCCAGGCGCGGGCGGGCGCCATCGACGAGCTGCTCGCCTCGGGTGCCCTCGACGACCCCTCCGGCATGGCCAAGGACGACATCCAGGCCGAGCTGGACCGGCTCTCCGGTGGTACGGATGTAGAGCTGGAGCTGCAGCGGATGAAGGCGGAGCTGGCGGGAGGCTCGTCCTCGCAGCAGGCGATCGAGGGTGGTGCCGGTTCGGGTAACGCCTCCCAGCAGTCGCAGTCCCAGCAGCAGGACACCCCCCGCTTCGACAAGCAGTGACCGGCCGACAGTGACCGGTCGGCAGTGACCGGCCGGCGGTCCGCGTCCCACGCCTGAGGAGGGCGACATGATCGTACGGATCATGGGGGAGGGGCAGGTGAGGCTGGACGACAGCCACCTCACCGAACTGAACAAGCTCGACGACGAACTGCTCGTGGAGATGGAGAGCGGCGACGGGCCGGGGTTCCGTCGCACTCTCCACTCGCTCCTGGACAAGGTCCGTGAAATGGGTACGCCGTTGCCGGACGACGCCCTGGAGCCCTCCGAGCTCATCCTTCCGGCCCCGGACGCGACCCTGACGGAAGTCCGGGACCTCCTGAGCGACGGCGGCCTGATCCCAGGCTGAGCCCTACCCACGGGGTTGTTTTCGCCCCCGCCGCCCCTACCCGTCCCATCCCCAGGGG
>NZ_VJZC01000468.1 GCF_009377185.1 Streptomyces spongiae | reverse complement strand
GGTGGGCGTCGTGGAGACGACGCCCACCCCTCGGTATGTCCGCTGTTCTCAGCTGCACTTACGTCCGGTGTTGATGCACTGGACCGCCTTGTTCATCAGCTTCGCGTCGAAGACGTTGATGAAGTCGTCGTGGTCCGTGACCGGCTTGTGCGCCTGCTCCGGGAAGCCGTCCACCGCGTAGAACGGACGGGTCTTGCCGTTGTCCTTCACGCTGGGCGCGTCCACGTCGTACACCAGACGGTGCACCAGCTGCGGAATGGCCTTGAAGCCGCTCGGGCAGTTGCCGCTCGCGTCGGCGAAGGCCACGTGCGTCCGGTGGTTGGCGCTGTCGATGTTCTTGCCGTCCCAGCAGCTCTGGTACTTGAAGGACCGCACCACGTCACTGCCCTTCGGGCAGAGCGGGTACTTGTCCTTCAGCTGCACCTTGTTCTCGAAGCCCGTGCAGCTCCAGGAGGCGTTGGCGTTGGCCGTGCCGTTGGTGAACGCCTTGGCGTCACCGGTGATGATGCGCAGGAACTTCGGCATCGCCACGACCTTGCCGCGCGGGCTGCCGACGAAGGTCAAGGTCGACTTGGAGGCCGTCAGGATCTTGCCGATGTTGCCCTCGGCGCCGCCGCCCTGCTGGCCCGCGTCGAACTCCTTGGTGCCGTTCTGCAGGCGCAGCACGGGCCAGTAGTAGGAGGACTTGTCGCCCTGGTTCTTGCAGCTGGTCTTGGCCGCGGCGAAGTCCTGGTCGGTCGCGAAGGCGTCGTTGGACTGGTTGCCGACGTAGTCGTGCGTGTGGTGTGCGCCGTTGGTGACACCGGGCGCCACGATGACGTTGTCGGTGTTGTACAGCTTGTTGGCGTTCACCCCGCACTTGGTGGCGAAGGTGCCCTTCGAGGCCTTCCCCGAATTGCGCTGTGCGCTCACGTTGGGGCGGACCTTGGTGATGTCCACGTAGTCGGCGGCGACGGGGCCGTTCCCGGCGGCCTGGCCGGCGTTGCCGCCGCCCTGGTTGCCGCCCTGGTTGTTGTTGCCGCCCTGGTTGTTGCCCTGACCGGCGTTGGTCTGGTTGCCGGTGGACTGCAGCGTGCAGGCGGCCAGGGCGTCAAGGCCCTGCGGCTTGGTACCCACACGGCCGATGGCGATGACGATCCGGTCGATGGCAGCCTTCCGCTTGTCCTTCAGCGGACCCACGATCGCGTTCTGCGCGAAGTTGGCGTCCTGCTGGATCGCCCGCTGGGACGTGGACAGGCGCTGGTATGCCTCGGAAATCTGCTTGTCGAGGAGCGCCAGTTCCTTGTCCACCTGAGCCCGGGCCTGGGCCGGAACCGCCGTCAGCTTCTGGCCGACGTCGGGGCAGTCGATGGTGGACGTCGAGGCCGCCGCCGACTGGGCCTGGGCAGACTTCTGCGCCGAGCTGGTCTCACCGGCAGAGGCGTAGATGTTCGCCGCCACGATTCCACCGGCCCCCAGGGCCAGGGCAGCTACCGCGCCCACCGCCCGAACGGTGGTCTTCGATCTCTTTCGCGTGTTGCGTCTCATCATGCCTCTCTGCACTTCTTCATGAACTTCTTCTGAGCCGGCTGTACATCCGGTATGGGCGAAGCTCCCTTCGATACGGATCTGGGCGCCGATTGTTCAGCGGATTCTCAGATTCATGCTTTCCTCCATCCATAAACGAGGCATTGGGAGATGAGTCCGGCAGTACACGAGTAAATGAGCCATAACTGCCCTTGTCATCAGGTGTGTTGATCGCGCGCAACTGCTGTTTCAAGCCAACGGTGCAGCAATCCTCAGGTGACTCGCGTCACGTACAAAACGACCACAACACACAGTATGAGCTCTGCGGGTTCAAGGATTTACCGCCCTGACCTGGGTCTCTAACCTCCCGGCAACAGCTGCCAGACGGCACGCGCCAGAAGGAGAACCATGGCCAGATCCAGCCACCTCGGCTCACGACACGTCGCCGCCACGGGTGCCGCACCCGGGCTCCGCCTCTTCCCCCGTCGCCGCTCCGCGACCGCCCTCGGCGTGGTTCTCGCGCTCGGACTGCTGACCGCCTGCGGGAGCGGCGGCGACAACAAGGCCACGGTGGCGGAGAACAAGATCTCCGCCGGCAAGGTGCCCGGCTACTACCCCGAGGACTACAGCGACCTGATCGCGGCGGCGAAGAAGGAGGGCGGCAAGCTCACCGTCTACTCCAACCTCGGCGACGAGAACATGGCCCCCGTCGTCCGGGACTTCAAGAAGAAGTACGACTTCATCAAGACCGTCTCGATCAACGAACTCGACAGCGACGAACTGTTCCAGAAGGTCCTCTCGGAGAACGCGGCCGGCAAGTCGCCCGCGGACGTGCTGATCTCCAGCGCGGCGAGCGCCTGGACGAACTTCTCCGAGCGCAAGAACTCGGTACTGGAGTACAAGTCCCCGGAGCTGTCCGAACTCGGCGCCGACGCGGAACTCCTGCCCAGCGTCTACTCGATGTCGCAGGACCCGATGACGATCGCCTACAACACCAGCCTGATGGAGAAGCCTCCGACCGGTATGGCCGACCTGGCCGAGATCCTGAGCGCCGACAAGGGCAAGTTCAAGAACAAGGTGACCGTCCGCGACCCGGAGGGCTCGTTCGGCTTCTCCGTGACGCGCGCCCTCACCGAGGGCAACCCCAAGGCGTGGGACGCGCTCGGGAAGATCCTGCCGCTGACCCGTCCGGAGACCTCGTCCGGGACGCAGTTGGAGAAGATCGTCTCCGGTGAGTACACGGCCGGCTTCCTGATCAGCGCCTCACCCGCGTACCCGGTCGTCGAGGACAGCAGCGGCCTGGTGAAGATCGTCTTCCCCGAGGACGGCACCGTGGTCCTGCCCCGCGGCCTGGGCATCGCCGCCGAGGCTCCCCACCCGGCGACCTCCAAGCTGTTCCTCGACTTCGCCCTCTCGGAGGAGGGCCAGCGCGCGGTCGCCGAGGGCGGACTGGCCTCCTACCGCAAGGGAGTCGAGGGCGAGGGCCTGCACACCTACCAGGAGGTCGTCGACAAGGTCGGCGAGGACAAGATCATCCACGTCGACTACGCGGCCGTCTCGCAGAACGACACCGACGCCTGGCTCGAGCACTTCAGCCGGCTCCTCAAGAAGTAGGCGGTCACGGGACGATCGGAGTCAGCGCAGATGTCAACCCTCACCCCACCGGTCGGCACGTCGGCCGACGATCACGCAGAAACGTTCAAACCGCCGCGTTACCGCCGCCCGTTCGGCATCGGACGGGACCAGGCCGTCCAGTACGCCGTCCTCGCGTTCCTCGCCGTCCTGGTACTGGCTCCGATCGTCCCGACCCTCTACCAGAGCATCCGCAACCGGCCGCTCTACGAGGCCGGAGGCGCCTTCACGGTGCGCGGCTACGTCGACCTCTTCACGGACGCCGGCTTCGGCGAAGTGGCCCTCAACACGCTGCTGTTCGCCGGGCTGACGACCCTGCTGAGCCTGGCCATCGCCATCCCGATGGCCATCGTGGTGGTCCGCACCAAGCTGCCGGGCGGCCGGCTGATCGCGCTGGCGATGCAGTGGCCGTTCTTCATCTCCTCGCTGATCCTGGGCTTCGGCTGGATCATCATGTACGGTCCGGCCGGGTTCGTCAGCATCAAGGTCCAGCAGGTCTTCGGCGGTGTGCCGTGGAACCTGTACTCGATCCCCGGGATGGCCCTCACGGAGGCCGTGGCGCTCGCCCCGATCGCCTACGTGTTCTGCGCCAACGCGCTGCGGCAGTCCGACGCGTCCCTGGAGTCCGCGGCCCAGGTCTGCGGGGCCGGGCCGCTCAGGATCCTGGGGCAGGTGGTCGTCCCGCTGCTGCGACCGCCCATCGTCTACAGCGCCATCCTGGTGTTCTCCGTCTCCATCGAGACCCTCAGCGTGCCGCTGTTGTACGGCCAGCCGGTGAACATCGACGTGTTCTCCACGTTCCTCTACCACAACGGCCTGCAGTCGGTGGACCCCGACTACACGATGCTGGGCGCCGCCTCCACGATCATCCTGTTCGTCACGGTGAGCCTGGTGGCCGTGCAGGCCAAACTACTCAAGGACGCCGCCCGGTTCGTGTCCGTGCGGGGCAAGGTGACCCGTCCGCGCAAGCTCGACCTCGGCTGGCTGAAGTGGGTGAGCATCGCCTGCATCTGGTTCTACGTGGTCGTCGGCGCCCTGGTCCCGATCGTCGGCCTGGTGTTCCGCTCCTTCACGCTGATCTTCACCCCGCTCCAGTCGCCGCTGAGGACGGTCACCACGCAGAACTACGAGATCGTCTTCGACTCCGACAACTACGTCCAGTCCCTGTGGAACAGCCTCATCGTCGCCGGTGTCGGCTCGGCGGTGGTCAGCGCCCTCGCGGTGGTGGCGGTGATGGTCGCCCGCCGCTCCACCTTCCGCTTCGGTCGGGTCGTGGAGTACCTGGCACTGATTCCGCAGTCGCTGCCCGGCATCATCATCGGTATCGGCTTCTTCTGGGCCTTCGCCCTCGCCCCGTTCGGCATCGGCTCGGTGCTTCAGGGCACGGTCTACGCCGTCATCATCGCCTTCGGCATGCGCGCCCTGCCCAGCGCGTTCGGCTCGGTCGCCCCGGCCATCATGCAGATCGGCGGCGAACTCGACAACGCGGCCCGGGTGTCCGGCGCCGACTGGCTGATGACGTTCTTCCGGGTCCTGCGGGCCCTCGTCACCCCAGCCTTCGCCGGAGCCCTCGTGCTCACCTTCGTGATCATGCTCAAGGAGTACTCGCCGGCTGTGTTCCTCAGCTCCGCGGACAACAACATCCTGGGCACCACCATGCTCAGCCTCTGGACCCAGGGCCGGGCCGGGTCCGTCGCCGCACTGGCAACCCTCCAGATCGCCATCACCGCGGTCTTCGTCGCACTCGCAGGACTGCTCATGAAGGGAAAGCACCATGCCTGAGGTGACCGTCAAGAACCTCGCCAAGACCTTCGGGGACAACTCCGTGCTCCGCGACGTCACCTTCACCATCAAGGACGGCGAGTTCTTCACCCTCCTGGGAGCCAGCGGCTGCGGCAAGTCCACCACGCTCAACTGCGTCGCCGGGCTGGAACAACCCACCGAGGGCTCCATCACCGTCGGCGGGAGACCCTTCGTCGACGCCTCGGCCGGGGTGTTCCTGCCACCGGAGGAACGCAACCTCGGCATGGTCTTCCAGTCCTACGCGCTCTGGCCGCACATGACCATCGCGAAGAACCTCGCCCTCCCCCTGAACATCCGCAAGGTCCCCAAGGAGAAGCAGAGAACCCTGATCCACGAGGCGCTCGACAAGGTCGGCCTCCCCGAGCTGCGCGACCGCTACCCGCACCAGCTCTCCGGAGGCCAGCAGCAACGCGTCGCGCTCGCCCGCGCGTTGGTCTACTCCCCCACCGTGCTGCTGCTCGACGAGCCGCTGTCCAACCTCGACGCCAAACTCCGTGAGCAGGCCCGCGCCTGGCTCAAGCGCCTCCAGGAGGAACTGGGCATCACCACCGTCTACGTCACGCACGACCAGGAGGAGGCCCTCGCCCTGAGCGACCGCATCGCGGTCATGGAGGGCGGCAACATGATCCAGATCGGCACGCCGCACGAGATCTACGAGCGGCCCGCCGCCCCGGAGGTGGCCGCCTTCGTGGGCCGCTGCAACTTCCTCACCGGCCGGGTGATCGGGCAGGAGGGCAGGCGGCACCACATCCTCCTCGACTGCGGCGACGACGTGGTGCAGGTCGACAGCGACGAGCGCGTGCCTGCCGGCCACTCCGTCACCGTGGCGATCCGGCCCGAGCGGCTGGAGGTCGTCCCGCAGTCCGGTACGCCGTCGGACGTCAACCAGTTGAGGACCCAGGTCCTCACCAGCTCCTACGTCGGCTCCCGTTACGAGTACGACGTCCGCCTCGGCGACCAGGCCGTCCAGGTCCTCAGCGGCAACGGCGGCCTGACGGGCGAAGTGGTGCTCGTCTTCGATCCGGCGCAGGCGCTCCTCTACCAGGACAAGGTCGAACTCCCCGAGGAACAACGGGACCTGCTGACCGTCACCTCCTGAGCGCGGGGTGAGGCACCGCCTCGGCCGGGCGCCCGCGCGCCCGGCCGAGGGACCGTAAACCTTCCGGCTCTGTCAGTCGTCGGGGATGCCCGTGCCGCTCAGGGCGGGGACGGTCTCCTCGCGGTGGGCGAGGGAGCGGGCACCGAGCCGGAACTGGTCGAGCTTGTCGACGATCTTCTGGCCGACGGGGGTGTGGCCCCAGACGCTGATGCCCTGGTGGGTGGTGGGCTCCCAGGTGGTCTCGTCGATGACGAGGGGGTTCCAGCCGACCTCCCACTCGAAGCCCGACGGGGTCCGGGCGTAGTACGAGAGTTCCTTGTCGTTGGTGTGCTGCCCGACGGACAGGGCCATGTCGAAGCCGAGTTCGCACACGCGCTGGTAGCTGCGGGCGACGTCGTCGAGGGTGGCGGCCTGGATATTGAGGTGCTGGACGCGGGTGCGGACCGGGTCGATCGGCAGGCCGCGGACGGCGGCGATCGCGACGGAGTGGTGGCGTTCGTTGACGCGCAGGAAGCGGATCCTGAGTTTGACGCCGCTGATGGTCTCGTCGATGTAGTCGGTCAGGCGGGCGTCGAGGACCGTGTCGAAGTAGCCGCGGATGTGGGCCGGTTTGGTGGACGTGATCGCGATGTGGCCCATGCCGGAGTCACCGGTGACCCAGCCGGAGGCGAGCATCCGCAGGGGGTCGGGCGAGGTGACGGGCGAGGTGTAGATCTCCTGGGTGATGCCTTTGGGGCCGGGGAAGCGCAGGAGGCGTTCGACTCCCCGCAGGGCGGCTTCCTCGGCGGTGCCCTCGGTGGAGGGGACGCCATGAGCCCGTATGCGGGCCTCGATCCGCTCGAAGGTGGTGTGGTCGTCGATGTGCCAGCCGGTGGCGACGACGTCCTCGGCCGGGCCCCGTCGGAGCAGGAAGCGGCATGCCTGGTCGTCGAGGCGGAAGCGCATCAGGTCGGTGTCGAGGGCGTCGTGGTGCATGCCGAGGGCGTCGGTGCCGAAGCGGCGCCAGTCGGTGAAGCGGTTCGTCTCGATGACGATGTAGCCGAGGTGGACGGCGCCGAAGACCGAAGTGGTGGTGTTCATCGGCGGCCCGCCAGGAAGTCGGCGCACAGGCGGTTGAAGAGGTCGGCGCGTTCGAACTGCACCCAGTGGCCGGTGTTGGCGACCAGGTACAGGTCGCAGTTCGGCATACGGTCGGCCAGCATGCGGCCACCGGCGGGCCGGTTGACCTTGTCGGCGGCGCCCCAGAGCACCAGGGTCGGCACGGGCAGGCGGGACAGGCGCGCATCGCGGGTGAAGTCCATCTTCCACAGGGTGCGCAGCGCGTTCGGGCCGGACGGGCGGCGCAGCGGCGGGGCCGCGACGACCTCGGGGTCGATGCTGTCCCGGTAGCGCGCGTCGATGACGCTGTCGGGCACGTCGGCGGCGTTGAAGACGAGGTGGGTGCGGATGAACTTCTCCAGCTTCAGCCGCGAAGGGCCGTCGCCGGAGTAGTAGTTGAGCAGACTGTTGAGCCCGGGGGTGGGCAGCGAGCGCGTGGTGCCGATACCGCCGGGGCCCATGAGCACCATGCGGTCGACGCGGTCCGGGGTGTCCAGGGCCAGGCGCAGGGCGCAGGCGCCGCCGTACGAGTTGCCCACGAAGTGCGCCTTGTCCAGGCCGAGTCGGTCGAGGACGCCGCGGATGCCGTCGGCGAGGTACCCGAAGGGGTCGGAGCCGTCGACGCCCTTGGTGCTGCGTCCGTAGCCGGGCAGGTCTGGGACGATGACCCGGTACTCCTTGGCCAGTTCCCGGATGTTCCGCTGGTAGTTGGAGACACCGGAGGCGCCGGGTCCGCCACCGTGCAGCAGCAGGACGGGCGGCCCGTCTCCGCTCTCGGCGACGAAGATCTTCTGTGTGCCGACGTCGAGCAGGTGCTCCCGCAGCGGCGGCAGTTCGGTCCGCGTGGTCATCGTGTCCTCACTGGGCGGTGGTCGGGGTCGGACGTGGTGCGGGGGCGAATCCGGCCGGGGGCGGCG
>NZ_VJZC01000467.1 GCF_009377185.1 Streptomyces spongiae | reverse complement strand
CCCGTTCCCTTACGGCACGGAATGGAAGGGCCTGGTCGCGACCCTTGAGGCGACCTTGCTGCTGCACGAGCACCAGCGCGGCATGCTGGTCGCTCTCGACCGCTACCTGCACGACCGGACCGGCGGCATGATCGGCGCCCTGTCCCACGTGATCCGCGGGGCGGCGATCGACGCGATCCTCACTGGCACCGAGAAGATCACGAAGAAGTCCCTCGTGGCGATACCCCTGGATCACACCGCCCAGACGGCGTCGTCCCCGGCCAGGGCCGCGGTGACCAGGCGGTGACCGGATCCTCCGCCGAACGCCTCGCCGAGCTTCCGGTCAATGTCCGACCCCGGCTCGGCGAGAGCACCGACTCCTACGTCCGGCGCCTGGCCCGCGCCAACCACCTCAAGCCCAGTGACCTGCACTGCCTCCTCGTCGGCCCGCCCAACTGGTTCGGCAAACCCCGCATCGAACGGCTCGCCGCGGTCTCCGGCCGTTCCGAGACCGCCCTGCAACGGGCCCTCTCGGACGCCAGCTCCGCCCGCGGCCGGGCGAAGCCCACCCCCAGGACCCTGCGCATCCACGCCCACAAGGCGCTCAAGCAGGGCAGCCGGGACATGACCCTGCCCATCCAGTACGACGCACTGGGAGGCGGCACGTCCGTCCGGCAGATCGCCCAGCGGTGGAACGTCCCGCGCTGGCTGGTCCGTCGTGTCCTGGACTCCGCGGTCTTTCCCGACCGTCAGACCCCCAGGAACCGGTACGTCATGACCGGGCCGGTCAAGGAACAGATCAACTCGATGATCGTCAGCGGGATGGGCCCGAAGGAGATCTGGACAGAGCTGATGGACGTCCACGACATCTCGGTGTCCATGGGCAGCCTGCAACGACAGACCTCCCATCGGCACCCCGCGACGAGGCGCCCACGGTGACCGAGCACCTGCCCTTGCCTCTTGCCGCTCTCCCCGTCAACGTCCGTCCCAGGCTCGGTGAGACGACCGACCACTACATCCAGAGGCTGGCCCGCGCCAACCACCTCAGACCCAGCGAACTCCTGCAGCACCTCACGCCTCCGCCCCACAAAACCGGCCGCAGACCCCAGCTGAGCCGTCTCGCCGCTCTGAGCGGACGCTCGGCAGACGTCCTGGTCAACACCCTCGCGGACGCCGGCCCGGCCGCCGAACCGACTCCGTCCGACCTCCGACTTCAACACCACCCGGCGCTGCACGACAACAACGGACACAACATCACGTCGCTGATCAAGCACAACGCCCGCAGGAACAACAACGGCCTGCGGCAGATCGCCGACACGTGGAAGATCCCGCTCTGGCTCCTCAGACGGGTCCTCAACCCACGCTTCCCCGACCCGAAGCCCCCGCTGCGGGCCTCGATGTCGGAGGACACCTACCGCACGATCTGGGAGCACTACCTCCAGGGCGCGACACCCACGCAGACCTGGCACGGCCTCCTCGACGACCATGTCGACCGGATCCCGCTGACCACCGTCACGAAGCTCTTCCTCCGATTCTCCGAAGAGAGCAACACGGCCGTACTCAACGAACGCGAGTGACCCAAGCCTCTCACCTGCGCATCCCCCGAAGGCTCACCCGCAAGGCACGGCCCGCACACTGAGTTACCGCCACTTCCACCGCCGGGGTTCAATCACCCGCTCCGGTTGATCTCGATCTTCCGGAGCAAGGGCACCAGCAACGGCAAGAGCATCGCCACCGCCGCTACCCCTCCGCCGGTGACGGCGACCGTCGCCGTTCCGAACGCCGCAGCGAGGAAGGGAGTGGACAACTGGCCGACAGGGATGGGCACAGAGGACCAGAACTCGTCGTGGGCGCCGACCCGGGAAAGCAGCCGCTCCGGGATGTGGGTGTTGTTGACGGTCTCCCACACGACGGTGAAGAACTCGGTGACCACTCCGGTCAGGAAGGCCGCCGCTGCCAGCAGAAGGGTGTTCGCGCCGACGCCGAGCAGGATCAGCGGCAGTGCGCCCAGCGACATCGAGGCCAGCGCCGGCCCCATCGGCCGCCGCACCGTCAGCTTCACCATCACCACGCTGGCCATCAGCGCCCCGACGCCGCGGGCGCTCAGCACCAGTCCCCAGCCCGTAGCACCGATCGTGTCGTGGGCGATCACCGGGCCCAGGATCTGCCAGACACCCCTGTTGAGGGCGTTGAAGACAGCGAACACCAGCGTCACGGCCCAGATCCACGACTGGGAGCTGAAGTAGCTCCAGCCCTCCCGCAGTTCGTCGAGCATCGTCGGACCGCCCTCAGTACGCGGCAGCAGGTCCGGCAACGACATCCGGGCGAAGCACGCGGCCGCCAGGAGGAAGGAGACCGCGTCCGCGGCAATCGCCCAGCCTCCGCCCACGGAAGCGGTCAACAGGCCGGCTGCTGTCGGACCGAGGATTTGCATGGCGTTCCTGACGGACGCCAGCAGGGAGCTGGCCCGCTGGATGCCCCGCCCTGCCGCCAGATTCGCGACGATGCCGCGCAGCGCGGGCCTGGTCAGTCCCTGAAAGATGCCGTTGAGACCCGCCAGCGGCAGCAGGAACACGGGGTGCTGGTGAGTCAGGAGGAGAAGCGCGACGCCGACCTGGGTGAGGCCGGCGCCCAGGCTGGTGAAGCGGAGGACGGTGTCGCGCCGGTATCGGTCGGCGATACCGCCGCCGAGCAGGAGCATCGCGAGCATGGGAACCAGGGCCGCCGTGGTGACCGCGGACAGCCAGGCCGCACTGTCAGTGACCTCCAGGACACCGAAGGCCAGAGCGACAGGCGACATGGCACTGCCGGCCATGGAGATCGACTGGCCGCCCAGAAACCACCGGAAGGCAGCAGAACGGAGCGGGCTCTCGGACGCGGGGCCTATACCGGAAACCGGCAACGCGCCCTCTTCAGGTGGTTCACGATCTCGACTCTCGGGCGCATCTGTTGCAGGCACAACGGGCCACCGTGCCAGCGCACGCAGCAAGCCTCAAGTGGTTTTCGCAGAGGGCCGCACCACTGCGAGGCACAGCCACAGCACGCAGTGACCCACGCCACTCAACCTTCGATGAGAATCGCTCAACCTTCACTGCGACAGGACAATCCCTTATGTCAGCTATCCAGCTTTTAAGGCAATTAGTGCTGCCCGTGCGGCCGTATTCGTCGCCGGACCGGAATCCGCCGCGGAGGCGGCCGACGTGGCGGGTAGCCATGTACGACAGGGAAAAGGCCGGGATGGACTGGTTCGCAGCCGTCCTGCGGGAGGGGCGCGGCCGGCTCCCCGAATGCGACGAGCGCTTCAAGCAGGCGTGGCAGGCGAAAAGCGCTCCGGACCGCGCCTTCCAGCAAGCTGCGCGAAGGTTCCTGGGGACAGAGCAGTCATAGCGAGATCGTCACGGCTTCGACGACCACCGCCTCGCGCCGACGCGCGGAGTCCGTCACGAGCGCAGCTACCGTGACGGCACCTTTGCCACTAGATTTGACATCATGACTGCCATCACCCTGCGGATCCCCGATGCCATGGACAAGCCGCTGCGCGACGCCGCAGCCGACGCCCCGTCGCTGAACGACTACATCCTGCGCGCCGTGCGCCGGCAGATGACCCTCGACGCCGCCCGCAAGCTCGTCTCCATCGCTCCCCTCGACCTCGCGGGCGAGGGCGACGCCCTGTGACCATCCGCAAGGGCGACGTCTGGGACGTCGACACCGGCAAGGGTACCCGCACCGTTCTCGTCGTCAGCCTCGACGGCCTCGCCGAGGCCTATAACGCGGTCGTCGCCCTGGTGCTTCACGCTCCAGCACAGCACCCCGACACGGCGATGAGCGTGCATCTGACCACGCCGGTCGACGCCTCCCTCGTCGCCGTCAACCTCCTCCAGCTCTCCGCCATCCGCTTCGAAACAGGCACACTGCACGGCAACATCGGTCCCGAACAGCAAGAGCTCGTCGACAACGCCCTCCGCGCGGTCCTCGACCTGTAGACATGTCGTCGCGCACCGCGGCCGAGGTGCGGGCTGCGCCGGTCGGGCGTCCTATGGGGGTATGGCCGTCTCCACGATCGTACGGATGCCGATCACGTTCGGCCTCGTGAGCATCCCGGTCACGGTTCATGCCGCCACGGAGCAGCGCTCCACCGGCCTCAAGCAGGTTCATGCCAAGGATGGCTCGAGAATTCGGCTTCGCCGATACTGCGATGCCGAGGGCGTAGAGGTGCCGTATGTCGAGGTCGTCCGGGGTTTCGAGGCCCCCGGCGGACACGTGGTGGTCCTGACCGACGAGGACCTGTCCGATCTGCCGCTGCCGACGGCCACCCCATGCTCCGGCCGCCGAGGTGCTGCCCGGCCGCGTCGTGGACCTGATGGCCATGCTCCAGGCCGGCGTGGAAGCCGCCCGAGACGCCCACGGCACCTCGCCGTCCGGCGCTGGCCAGGCCACGAAGAGGGTCACGCCGAAGTCTCGGCGCCGGAGCGGTTGATCAATGGCCCCGCCGCCGGAGGCCCCTCGGGAGACGACGTGGCTCGCGTGTTCAGTGACGGGGCAGCAAGCGGGCGGAGGCTGAGACAAGACCACCGGTCTGCACGATCGGCCGCACTGTCGGAGACTGGAATTCGGGGGCGACCAGGGCGAGGCAGCCGATGACCTCTGACAAGGTCCCGAAGCCGGGGTTGGGAAAGGCCCGGAAGACCGTCAAGATCGCCGAGAAGCCGATGAAAGGCAAGGCGGCGAAGCAATACCGCCTACCCGCGAAGCCCGCCGTCGCCGAGACTCGGAAGTCCCAGCAGCAGAGAGCCGGCTCAGGCCAGGGCGTCCGGGCGGGCAAGCGGGCCTCCCCCCAAGGGGGAGAGGTGAAGGCAGTCCCGCCCGGGAACGTGCGGCAGCTGCGCCCTCGAAAGCCAGTTCATGACGGGTGGGGCCCCTTCTACAACCTTGCCGGGGCTGCCGAGCTGCTGGGAGTCTCACCCGCCGACGCCGAGAAACAGGGTGAGGTACGCGAACTGCTGATGGTGAGCACGGACGACGGAGGGCTCCTCTTTCCGGTCTGGCAATTCACCGGGCGGCATCTGCACAGCCGTGTAGCCAAGGCTTTGGCCGTGTTCCGTGACCTCCAGGGCAGTCCGTGGCTGGTCGTGCAGTGGGCCACGGCGCCCAACCCACAACTGGGTGGCGCCACGCCCGTCGAGTGGCTGCGCGGCAATCACCCGCTCGAACCGGTACTCGAAGACGCCCGCACGTACGCGGCGAGGTGGTCGCGGTGAGCCAGGCGGCACACGAACTTCTTCCGAGACAGCTCCTTCTCCCCGCGCCCCCGCCCGACGCAGACCTGCGGCAGTTCCCGGTGAGGACCGTGGCAGCAGGCCGCCGGATTTACCGTGTGCACGAATCGCGGTGGCGCTGCTGGCACTTCTCCTGTCTCAACGAAGGCCGAAGGAACGGATCGCGCTTCGACACCACCGGGCCGGCGCGAGGTACGTGCTACACCGCTACCGACCCCCTGACCGCGTTGGCGGAGTACCTCGGCTATGCCATCCTGCGCGGTCCGTACATCGTCAGCGCTGAGCTGGATGGCCTGTCCGTCTCCCACATCACGACTACGCGCTCCTATCGGGTCGCCGATCTGACCCGGCGCACCTGCCCGGTCGTTGGAGCCTTGGGAAGGGAGCTGTCCGTCCTTACCCCGTACGTCACGCCGCAGGCGTGGGCGCGGCTATGGGAAAAAGCGGGATTCGAGGGAGTCCTGTACTACCCGCGACACGACGCAAAGCCCACGGCACGGTCCATCGCCCTGTTCGGTCCCGTTGATGATCCCGGAGAGACGGAGTGGCCGGACCCTCCCAACACGCCTGCTGGAGAGTACCTTCGCTCCTTCGCGCGCGCCTACGGCCTCAAGCCCATAGAGCCACGCCAAGACGACGCCGAACACTTTCCCGTCGTGGACCCGCCCGGCACCAAAGGCCGATAGCCCCGGCCGCGCAGCGCCGCCCACTAGGCGGAGGCGATGCGGTTGGTGTCCCTCAGCGCGTTGATCAACGAAACAGTCTCGGGGGCGGCGTCGCAGCCGCTTTCCAGCGTGATGCGGTTGAGCTGCTGGGCGGTGCGTTCCAGGCCGGCATGGTCGCCGGTTTCGCTGTAGATGGTGAAGAGGTCCCGGTAGAGCAGTTCCGACTGGACGTCGCAGGTCAGGCCCTTTCCTGCCGAGGTCGCGGCCGCCCGGTAGTCGCCTGCGGCCATGCGGCGGACTGTGAGTTCGTGGGCGACGTCGACGACGGCAGAGATCATCTCCTGGATGTCCTGCTCGGCCCAGACGTACTTGGACTGGTCGATGTTGGAGAACGGCCTGCCGCGGACGAGGGCCAGGGCCTGGGCGAGGGCGATGTCGGCGTCGGAGCCGGTGTGGTGCATGCCGTAGCGGTAGAGCTCCTGGAACTGTGCCCAGTCGCTGGTGACTTGGTCGTTGAAGGCGTACACGCCGCCGGCGATGGGGGGCAGGTAGGCGCCCTGCGGGTCGTCGGCCGGCAGCCGGGGGTCGCGGCCGAGCCAGGTGCGCAGTTTGCTGACCATGGAGTTGCGGGCGTTGGCCAGGATCCGCTGGCCGGGCCAGACCGCCTCGTCGAGCTCGTGACGGGTGCCGCCGGGGTGCAGGACCATCCAGGCGGCGATCTCGGTCAGTGCGTTGCGGCGGTAGGACTCCACCTTGCCCAGCGTGCCGACGACGTCGACCGGGCCGAGCACGCGGACCTGCGGAGCGGCCGGCGGATCCGGCGGCGTGGTCAGGGCGGCCAGCACGCTGGAGGTGGACGCGGTGACCCGCGGGGCCGGGCGGCTGGGTGCCTCCTCCTGCTCCCGGCTGCCGGACTGCGTGGCGGGCGCGAGCGCGGATGCCTCCTCGGCCTCCGGGTCCGGGGCGCCGTCGGGCTCCTCGGTGCCTGTCGGGGCCGGCTGCTGTTCCTCCAGGACTTCGGTGAGGACCTGCCCGAAGTCGGCGGTCCCCGCCGGCTCCTCGCCGTAGCCCGTCTCCGGGGCGTCGCCGCCGTCCCCCTCGCCGTACGGGTCGTCTTCCTCGTATGGATCCGGTTCGACCGGCTCCTCGTCGTAGCCGCCGGTGTGGTCGGGGACGCCCTGGGCGGCCGGCGACAGGTCGGAGACCGCCGGTGCCAGGGCGCTCATGCTGGGCAGGGCGGTGGCCAGGTCCTCGCCCGCTTTGGACATGGTCACGCTCACGAAGCCCGGCACCGGCTGGGCGGCCGCGGCGGGGGCGGCGCCGGTCTCCGGCGCGAGGGCTGAGTCGGCCGGCGCGGGAACCGGGACGGGGCCGTTGGGCGCCGGCGTGCCGTCGGGGGCGTGCGTCCAGGCCGGGGCGGGGACGTCGTCGGTGCGGTTCGCGGTGCTCAGCAGCTGCAGGAGCGGCTGGTAGGTCTCGTCGTCCACGCGCTGGAGGTCGACGGCCAGTTCGTGACCGGGGAGTTGGACCGCGTCTCCGGACGTCGCGGGGAGGGTCCAGGAGCTGGGCATCTGGGGCGCGGCGTCGGCTGCGGTGATCACAGCGATGGCGGTGCGGGGCCGTGAGGCGAGCAGGTCGGCCAGGATGTCGGCGTCGGCCTGGCTCGGCACGCCGGGGCACAGGAGGATCTTGGGGATCCAGGTGTCGCCGCCGTCGTCGGTCAGTCGTGCCGCAGGCAGGTGGTCGAGGTCGGCGGCGCCGAGGGCGCCGCGCTGGAAGGCGTCGTGGGCCACGAGTTCGTTGACGGCGTCGGTGACCTGGTCGTGGTACTCGACGTGCGCGGGGAAGACCGAGGCGAGTTCTTCGCCGATGCCGGCCAGGATGACGGTGGCGTCGTCGGTGAGCTGGGAGTTGGCCAGTTCGAGGGCCAGGGCGAGCAGGACGGCGCGCACGTCCGTGCTGGTGCCGCCCAGGCGCAGCAGTCCGACGGACTCCAGGTTGACCAGGACGGGGTCACTGTCCTCGGTTTTGCCGAGGCTGACCAGGGCCGGGTACGGGGCGGTGACGTCGCGGGCTTCGTCGTGGGTGAGGAGATGGGCGCCGCGGGCGGGGCACCACCACACGTCGGGCTGGCCGTCGAG
>NZ_VJZC01000466.1 GCF_009377185.1 Streptomyces spongiae | reverse complement strand
GGCCGTACACCGGCCGGCGCCGGCGGTCCCGGGCCCCCTCGGCAGGCGTCAGAACCAGCTCTGGTTCTTGGACCGCGCGTCCGATCCGGGCCAGCAGGTCCAGGTACGCAGCCCGGCACTGCTGTCGTCGGCGCAGCGGCTGGTCGCCTGGTTCTTGAACTGGATGGTGCCGTCGTTCCACCGGTGCACGTACCAGCTCTGGTTCTTGGACCGCGCGTCCGACCCGGCCCAGCAGGTCCAGGTACGGAACCCGGCGCTGCTGTCGTCGGCGCAGCGGCCCGTGGCGACGTTCTTCAGCTGGCGGGTGCCGTCGTTCCAGACGTGCACGTTCCACTGCTGGGTCGCGCCGCCGTGGCACGCCACGGTACGGAACCCGCGGTCGCTGTCGTCCATACAGAGGCCCGTGGCCTGGTTCTTGAACGTCTGGGCGGCGAGTACGGTGACCCCTCCCGCGTCCGCGGCAACGGCCTGCGTGCCCAGTGCACCGCTCAGCGCGAGCGCGCCCCCCGCCGCCGCGAGTACGAGCCTGTTTCGCCTCATGTGATCCGTCCTTCCTGGGAGTTCCTGCCCTGTGCGGCCTCCAGGTGTAGCGGCCCCGACATTGTTCGCGTTCGGTCACTGGTGTCGAACAAACAACTCCTGAAAAATGTCCGCACGCAGCGACCACTGCGACCTGGGGGAACGGGGAACCCAAAGGGGGAGGTGCGGCGATGCCGCGCAGGGAGCGACCGCTGGACGCGGGGGACGGTCCGTTACGGGAGTTGGCCGCGGGGCTGCGGCACCTGCGGCAGAAGGCCGGCAATCCGCCCTACCGGAGGCTGGCGGAGCAGGCGCACTACTCGATCTCCACCCTGTCCTCCGCGGCGTCCGGGCAGCGGCTGCCCACGCTGGCGGTGACGCTGGCGTACGTGCGCGCCTGTGACGGGGACGTGGAGGAGTGGGAGCGCCGTTGGCGGGAGGCGGCGGAGCGGCTCGGCGAGTGGCACCCCGCCCTCGACCCGGAGGACGAGTCCGGCACGCCTCCGCCGTACGCGGGTCTGCGCTCGTTCCGGGAGCAGGACACGGAGTGGTTCTTCGGCCGGGAACGGCTGGTGGAGGAGCTGGCCGAACGGCTGGAGCGGCAGCGGTTCGTGGTGGTGATCGGGGCCTCGGGGTCGGGCAAGTCGTCGCTGTTGCGGGCGGGTCTGGTGCCGCGCCTGCGGGCCGCGGCGACGACGGTGGTGGTGTTGACGCCGGGGCCGCGGCCGCTGGAGGAGTGTGCCGTGCGGCTGGGGGCGCTGGCGGGGGTCGCTCCGGGCGGGTTGTACGAGGAGCTGAGACGGGACCCGGCGAACCTCGGCCGTCTGGTGCGTCAGGTCGCCGTCCGTTCCGGGGCCGTTGACGACGAGGCGGTCCTGGTCGTCGATCAGTTCGAGGAGATCTTCACCCTGTGTCCGGACGACGTCGAGCGGGACCGCTTCGTCGAGGCCCTGGTGACCGCCGCCTCGGACGAGGGCGGCCGATGCCGGGTGGCGCTGGGTGTGCGCGCCGACTTCTACGCGCACTGCACCCACAGCTCGCCGCTGGTGGAGGCGATGCGCGACGCGCAGGTGCCGGTCGGGCCGATGAGCCTGGACGAGTTGCGCCGGGCCGTGGTGAGGCCCGCCCAGCAGGCCGGGCTGACCGTCGAGGGCGCGCTGCTGGCGTCACTCACGGCGCAGGCTCACGGCCAGGCCGGGGTGCTGCCGCTGCTGTCGCACGCACTGCTCCAGACCTGGCGCAGGCGGCGCGGCAACGCGCTGACGCTGGGGGCGTTCGAGGCGGCGGGCGGGCTGGAGGGCGGCCTGGCGCGCACCGCGGAGGAGTTCTACCAGCGGCTGGACCCGGAGCAACGGAAGCTGGCCCGCCGGGTGTTCGTACGGCTGACCGCGCTGGGAGAGGGCACGGAGGACACCCGGCGCCCGGCGCGTCTGGAGGAACTGGAGGGGCTGGCCGGGAGCGCCGGCGGCGGCACGGACGCGGTGCTGGACCGCGCGGCCGGAGCGCGGCTGCTGACGCTGGACCACGAGCGGGTGGAGCTGGCCCATGAGGCCCTGATCCGGTGCTGGCCCAGACTGCACGGATGGCTGACCGAGGACCGCGAGGCCATCCGTACGCTGCGTCAGCTCACCGGCGCGGCCGAGACCTGGGAAGCGCTGGGCGGGGATCCCGGTGCGCTGTACCGCGGTACGCGCCTGGACATGGCGGTGGCGCTCGACCGCGCATCCCTGTCCGTGAAGGAGCGGGAGTTCCTCGACGCGAGTCTGGCCGCCCGGGCGGCCGAACGGGCGGCGGCGCGGCAGCGCGCCCGGCTCCGGCGTGGAGCGGTGGCGCTGCTGACCGTCCTCCTCGTGCTGGCGAGCACCACCGCGGTCTTCGCCGTGCGGGCGCAGCGGGCGGCGGACCGGCAGCGCGACGCCGCCAGTTCGCAGCGGGCCGCCGAGAAGGCCGCGGCGCTGCGGGCCACCAGTCCCGCTCTGGCCGCCCAGTTGAGTCTGGCCGCCTACCGTCTGTCGCCCACTCCCGAGGCCCGGAGCAGTCTGCTCAGCACCTTCGCCACGCCGTACGCCACGCAGTTGCCGGGGCGGGCGAGCGCCGTCACGGCGGTGGCGTTCAGTGCCGACGGCCGGGTGCTGACCACCGGCGACAGTGACCGGACCGTGCGTCTGTGGCGGGCCACGGATCCCCACCGGCCGCGTGAGCTGAGCGCGTTGCCTCGCCTGTCGGGCCCCGTTCGTACGGTCGTCGTCAGCCCCGACAGCCGTCTTCTGGCCGCGGGGGACGAGGCCGGGACGGTCGGGGTGTGGGACATCGACGACCCCCGCCGCCCCCGGCTCGCGGCGCGCCTGCCGGCCGGTGGGGGCCCGGCCGTCGGGCTCGGCTTCGGCCCCGGCGGGCGCGTCCTGGCGGAGGCCACCCGTGGGGAGATCCGGGTGTGGCTGCTGTCGGATCCGCGCCGGCCGCGCGCCCTTGCCACGCGGCGGGTGCCCGCGCCCGTGACGGCGGTGGCGTTCCGGCGGGACGGGCGCGTGCTGGCCACGGGCCACACCGACCGTACGGTGCGGCTGTGGGAGGTGTCCGCGTCGGGCGATCGGCTGCGGGAGCTGTCGGCCGCGGCCGGCCACACCGGTGAGGTGAAGGCGCTCGCGTTCGCGCGGGACGGCCGCACGCTGGCGTCCGGCGGCACCGACTTCACGGTGCGGCTGTGGGACGTGACCGGGCCGGGCCGGGCCCGCGAGACGGAGAGGCTCACCGGGCACACCGACGCGGTCAACGCCGTGGGTTTCAGCCCGGACGGCCGCACCCTGGCCTCCGCGGCCGTCGACGGCACCGTACGCCGCTGGGAGGTGTCCGGACCGGGTCCCGCGGGTGCGCCGGCCGTCCTCACGGGCCACACCGGAAGCGTCGGCTCGCTGGCCTTCAGTCCCGACGGCCGCACGCTGGCCACCGGCAGCGAGGACCAGACCGCACGTCTGTGGGACCTTCCCGGGCCGGCGATGACCGGCCACAGCAGTTCGGTCTACTCCGTCGCCTTCAGCCCGGACGGACGTCTCCTGGCGACCGGCAGCTACGACCGCAGCGTGCGCCTGTGGAGCCTCACGGACACGCGCCGCCCCCGGCGGCTCGACCTGCTTCCCGGGCACACGGGCCCCGTCAACTCCGTGGTCTTCCGGCCGGACGGGCGCGCCCTGGCCAGTGGCAGTGCCGACGGCATGCTACGGCTGTGGAGCGTGGCACCGGCGTCCCGTGCCCGTCTGCTGCGCACCGTGCCCGGCCGGGTCGGCCACGTCAACTCGGTAGCGTTCAGCCCCGACGGCCGCACCCTGGCCACGGGTGGCGAGGGGGGCCGGGTGCGACTGTGGGACGCGACGGACGTACGGAGCCCCCGTCCTCTGGCCGCGATGCCGGGATCCGCCGCCGTGGACTCCGTGGCGTTCTCCCCCGACGGCCGCACCCTGGCCGTGGCCGCGCGCAACAGTACGGCGGTCCTGTGGGACGTGGCGGGGCGACGGCGTCCCGCCCGCCTGGCGGTCCTCGCCCGGCACACCGGCGCGGTCAAGTCGGTCGCGTTCAGTCCCGACGGCCGTACCCTCGCCACCGGCAGCGAGGACCGCACCCTGCGGCTCTGGGACCTCACCGACCTACGCCGTCCGGTCTCCCGAGCCCGGCTGGCCGGCTACACCGACGGCGTCATGTCGGTCGCCTTCGCCCCGGGCGGGCGGACGCTGGCCGCCGCGAGCTCCGACCACACCGTACGGCTGTACGGCCTGACCGGTGGCGGTGGCGCCCGGGAACTGGCCCTGCTGACGGGCCACACCAAGCCGGTCGACACCCTCGCCTTCAGCCCCGACGGCCGCACCCTCGCCTCCGGCAGCGAGGACTGGACCGCCCTGCTGTGGGACCCCGACGTCGGGCGCGTCGCCACCCGGGTCTGCGACACCGCCGACCCCGCCCTCACCCGCGCGGAATGGCGCCAGTACTTCGCCCAGCAGAGGTACCGCCCGCCTTGCTGAGGCAGGCACTCGCCCCGTCCCGCCGCGTCCTCCAGCCGTCGTCAGCCCGTCTCGCCGGCCGGCACCAGCCCTTCGCTGCCAGTTCGATCACCTCGGCGGCGAAGGCGATGGCTCCGTCGACGCTGTGGACGGCGTACATCGAGTCGCGGACGGATCCCGGCCGGCCTCCCGGGCCAACCGGTCGATGACCGCCCGCTGGGCCACCAGACCGTCGATGTCCAGGTAGCTCGGCACCACGCACAACGGCAGCCAGCCGTCGCCGCGTTCGGCCACCCGGCGCAGCGCCCGCTCGGACAGCGCGCCCAGGTAGAACGGTGGGCGTGGGCGCCGTGCCGGCTTGAGCGGAGAGTGGTGCAGGGGCACCGAAACCAACTCACCCTGGTATGCGGCCGGGTCGGTGGTCCAGATGGCCTCCAGAGCGTCGAGCAGTTCGTTCATTCTGGCTCCACGGCGAGTGAAGTCCTGGCCCGCGGCCTCGTACTCCTCGGCGTGGGCTCCAAGGAGAACGCGCTCGGTGGCACTCGCGGCGACGCCCAGGAGCACTAAGGGGTCGGCGGCCGGGTTCAGTTCGGGCGGGATGGTGTCAGTAACACGATCTCGATCAAACGGCTCCGGGCACAGGAAACTCACCGTCATGGTCACCGAGGGCAGCGCCAGTTGAGCGCGTCGAGGAACAGCAGCAGCACGGCGGGGCCCCACCTCACCTTGGGCCCCGCCGCGTTCAGCACCTTCCTCGCCCGGACGGCCGCGACTACAGCCGCTGGATGATCGTGCCGGTGGCCAGGCCGCCGCCCGCGCACATCGTGATCAGGGCGAACTCCTTGTCCGCCCGCTCCAGTTCGTGCAGCGCGGTCGTGATGAGCCGGGCGCCCGTCGCTCCCACAGGGTGACCCAGCGCGATGGCGCCGCCGTTCACGTTCACCTTCTCCAGGCCCTGCTCGAAGACCTGCGCCCAACTCAACACCACCGACGCGAACGCCTCGTTGATCTCCACGACGTCGATGTCCTTCAGGGTCATGCCCGCCTTGCCGAGCACGGCCCGTGTCGCGTCGATCGGTCCGTCGAGGTGGAAGTGCGGGTCCGAGCCCACCAGCGCCTGGGCCACGATCCGCGCCCGGGGCTTCAGCTTCAGCGCCCGCGCCATCCGCTTCGAGGCCCACATGATGGCGGCCGCGCCGTCGCTGATCTGGGACGAGTTGCCCGCCGTGTGCACCGCCGTCGGCATGATCGGCTTCAGCCGTGCCAGTGCCTCCGGCGAGGTGTCGCGCAGCCCCTCGTCCCGGTCGACCAGGCGCCACATGCCCTGCCCGAGCCGCTGCTCGTCCTCCGTGGTCGGGACCTGGACGGCGAAGGTCTCCCGCTTGAAGCGCTCCTCCGCCCAGGCAACGGCCGCCCGCTCCTGGGAGGCGAGCCCCAGCGCGTCGACGTTCTCCCGCGTCAGGCCCCGGTGCCGAGCGATCCGCTCCGCCGCCTCGAACTGGTTCGGCAGGTCCACGTTCCACTCGTCCGGGAAGGGCTTCCCCGGCCCGTGCTTGGACCCCGATCCCAGCGGCACCCGCGACATCGCCTCGACGCCGCACGAGATACCCACGTCGATGACGCCGGCCGCGACCATGTTGGCCACCATGTGCGAGGCCTGCTGGGAGGAGCCACACTGGCAGTCCACGGTCGTGGCCGCGGTCTCGTACGGCAGGCCCATGGTCAGCCAGGCGGTCCTGGCCGGGTTCATGGACTGCTCGCCGGCGTGGGTCACCGTGCCGCCGACGATCTGCTCGACGCAGTCGGCCTGGATGCCGGTGCGACCGAGGAGTTCACGGTAGGTCTCGCCCAGGAGATAGGCGGGGTGCAGGTTGGCGAGCGCGCCGCCGCGCTTGCCGATGGGGGTGCGTACGGCTTCGACGATCACGGGTTCCGCGGCCATGGAGGCTCCTCTGCTCGGCTACCCGCGCGGCGCGGGGCGTCCCGGCCCGACCCGCCACGCAGAACTAGTACGCGTTCTAGTTCTGCTGGCAGTGTGCTGACGGTGTGTCCGTCGCCGCAAGGGTCGTGCAGCCACCAGCGGCCACGAACAGGCCCCGAAGACTTGATCTGCACGAGTTCCGCACGCAATTGAGGCTCCCGCACCTCTTGCGAGTTGTAGAACCCGTTACTACCGTCACGGCACCCATAACTGATGGACCGTCAGAACGACGGGAGTCGCCCATGCCCTGTCCAGCGCTGCCCGACGGGTTCGACTTCACCGACCCCGACCTGCTGCACCACCGCGTTCCGCTGCCGGAGTACGCCGAACTGCGCCGGGCCGAACCGGTCCGCTGGATCGCACAGCCGCACGGCCTGGCCGGCTTCGACGACGACGGCTACTGGGCCGTCACCCGGCACGCGGACGTCAAGTACGTCTCCACGCACCCGGAACTCTTCTCCTCCTACCTCAACACGGCGATCATCCGCTTCAACGAGCACATCGAACGCGACGCCATCGACGCCCAGCGGCTGATCCTGCTGAACATGGACCCGCCCGAGCACACCCGGGTCAGGGGGATCGTGCAGCGCGTCTTCACCCCGCGCGCCATCCGCGCCCTGGAGGACGCCCTGCGCAACCGGGCCCACCGGATCGCCCAGGAAGCCCTGGCACAGCCCGGTCCGTTCGACTTCGTCACCCAGGTCGCCTGCGAACTGCCCCTCCAGGCCATCGCCGAGCTCATCGGCATCCCGCAGGACGACCGCGCCAAGATCTTCGACTGGTCCAACAAGATGATCTCGTACGACGACCCGGAGTACGCGATCACCGAGGAGGTCGGCCAGGAGTCCGCGACCGAACTCATCGCGTACGCCATGAACATGGCCGCCGACCGCAAGCAGTGCCCGGCCAAGGACATCGTCACCACCCTGGTGACCGCCGAGGACGAGGGCAGCCTCGCCTCCGACGAGTTCGGCTTCTTCGTACTGATGCTGGCGGTCGCGGGCAACGAGACCACCCGCAACGCCATCACCCACGGCATGCACGCCTTCCTCACCCACCCCGACCAGTGGGAGCTCTACAAGCGGGAGCGCCCGGCGACGGCCGCCGAGGAGATCGTCCGCTTCGCCACCCCGGTCAACTCCTTCCAGCGCACCGCCACCCAGGACACCGAACTCGGCGGGCAGACCATCAAGAAGGGCGACCGGGTCGGGCTCTTCTACGCCGCCGCCAACCACGACCCCGAGGTCTTCGAGAACCCGGACCTCTTCGACATCACCCGCGACCCCAACCCGCACCTCGGCTTCGGCGGCGGAGGCCCGCACTTCTGCCTCGGCAAGTCCCTGGCCGTCCTGGAGATCGACCTGATCTTCAACGCGGTCGCCGACGCCCTGCCCAACCTCCGCCTGGCGAGCGACCCACGGCGCCTGCGCTCCGCCTGGATCAACGGCGTCAAGGAACTCAAGGTCAGCGCGGGCTGAGCAACCCGGGAAAGTCCAGGCCCCACACACTCGGGCCGGCGGCCTCCCGGCTCCGCCGGCCCGTCCCGTGGGAGGCAGGGGCATCCCCCCTACGC
>NZ_VJZC01000465.1 GCF_009377185.1 Streptomyces spongiae | reverse complement strand
ACTCGGACGAGCCCCCCTTCTAAGGGCGGGTTCGTACCCCAACTTCTTGATCACACAGGAGAAACACCATGGCGAAGCCGCCTGTGCGCAAGCCGAAGAAGAAGGTCTGCGCTTTCTGCAAGGACAAGGTCACGTACGTGGACTACAAGGACACGAACATGCTGCGGAAGTTCATTTCCGACCGCGGCAAGATCCGTGCCCGCCGCGTGACCGGCAACTGCACGCAGCACCAGCGTGACGTCGCCACGGCCGTGAAGAACAGCCGTGAGATGGCGCTGCTGCCCTACACCTCCACCGCGCGCTAAGGGAAGGGTGACTTACTGATGAAGATCATCCTCACCCACGAGGTCTCCGGCCTCGGTGCCGCGGGCGAAGTCGTCGACGTCAAGGACGGCTACGCTCGCAACTACCTGATCCCGCGGAAGTTCGCGATCCGCTGGACCAAGGGTGGCGAGAAGGACGTCGAGCAGATCCGTCGCGCTCGCAAGATCCACGAGATCCAGACCATCGAGCAGGCCAACCAGATCAAGGCCCAGCTCGAGGGTGTCCGGGTCCGCCTGGCCGTCCGCTCCGGCGACGCCGGCCGTCTCTTCGGTTCCGTCACCCCGGCCGACATCGCCTCGGCGATCAAGGCTTCCGGTGGCCCCGAGGTCGACAAGCGCCGCATTGAGCTGGGCGCGCCGATCAAGACGCTGGGCGCCCACGAGACGTCCGTGCGTCTGCACCCCGAGGTGGCCGCCAAGGTCAGCATCGAGGTCGTTGCGGCGTAAGCGTCGCGCTCGCTGAAGCGATGTCTGGGGCCGCACCCTTCGGGGTGCGGCCCCAGATGCGTGGTGGGCCTGTCAGAGAGTGGCGAACCAGCCTGGGGTGTGCGCGTGCCGTTTCACGTGAAACGGCACGCAGGCGATGTTTCACGTGAAACGTGGGCGAGGTCGACTCGAACGGCGGCGACGGGGCCAGTCTCGGGCGCCGTCGGCTTGCTCAGCGCGTCGCCCCGGTGACGATCCAGTGGTCCGAGCGGGAGCGCAGCCAGAGCGTCAGCATGCGCATCGTCATCATCAGCGTCATGGCCCCCCAGACTGCGGTGAGTCCACCACCGACAGTCGGAACGAGCAGTGCCACGGGAGTGAAGACCGCGAGGGTCAGCACCATCGCCCACGCCAGATACGGGCCGTCTCCCGCACCCATCAGGACGCCGTCGAGAACGAACACGATGCCGGAGATCGGCTGGGAGAGTGCCACCACAACGAGGGCGGGCAACGCGGCGTCCTGGACCACCGGATCGCTGGTGAAGAGCGGGATGAACACGGGGCGGCTGATGAGCACCAACAGTCCCAGCACGATCCCGGTGGCGATGCCCCACTGCACCATGCGGTGACAGGCCGCCCGCGCACCCTGGGCGTCGCCCGCCCCGAGGTAACGGCCGATGATGGCCTGCCCTGCGATGGCTATCGCGTCGAGTGCGAAGGCGAGCAGGCTCCACAGGGACAGGATGATCTGATGCGCTGCGATGTCCGTGTCCCCGAGTCGCGCCGCGACCGCGGTGGCGATCATCAGGATCGCCCGCAGGGAGAGCGTACGCACCAGGAGTGGTGCCCCCGCCTGGGCGCAGGCTCGTATTCCGGCGACGTCCGGCCGCAGCGAGGCACCGTTCCTGCGTGCCCCGCGGACCACGACCCAGAGGTACACGGCGGCCATGCCCCACTGGGCGATGACCGTGCCCCACGCGGAGCCGGCGATGCCGAGATCGGCGCCGTAGACGAGACCTGCGTTGAGGGCGGCGTTGGCGATGAAGCCCGCTATGGCAACGTACAGCGGGGTCTTTGTGTCCTGGAGCCCACGCAGAACTCCGGTGGCGGCGAGCACCATCAGCATCGCCGGGATGCCGAGCGCCGAAATGCGGAGGTACGTGGTCGCGAACGGGGCCGCCGTGTCGGAGGCGCCGAACAGGTCCACCACCGCAGGCGCTCCGGGCAGGACGACGACCACGACGACGGTACCGAGGAGGAGAGCGAGCCAGATGCCGTCCATGCCCTGGCGGATGGCGGCCCGAAGATCGCCGGCTCCCACACGTCGGGCGACCGCGGCCGTTGTGGCGTATGCGAGAAAGACGAAGATGCTCACCGCGGTGGTGAGCAGGGCGGAGGCGACACCGAGACCGGCCAGTTGCGCGGTGCCGAGGTGGCCGACGATGGCGGTGTCGGCCATCAGGAAAAGGGGCTCGGCGACGAGCGCACCGAAGGCCGGAACGGCCAGCGCGATGATCTCTCGATCGTGCTGCCGCCGGGCAGCCCTGATTGCCGCGGAAGCCTGTGTCATGACCATCAATCTAATCGTCCACAGGTAAGAGATGCAATCGCCCTGTGACCCTTACTTTTCTCTCGCTCGGGCGTGTCGCGGCGGCCTGTTCGAGAGGATCTTGGTCCGGCTGTGAAAGTTTTTCTTCTGCACAGCCGGTGGATCGGAAAGCAGCAGGTCAGAGCCGTGAAATCCGAATGCCGCGAGGCTTGTTCACAGGCCTGTCCACCGTGTCGTGCACAGGTTTCGTGGAGTTCTCCACAGCATCGGGCTCGTCGTCCACATGGCCTGTGGATAACCAGATTGGCTGACGGTGCAGACGGGCCTACCGTTGTCCGGCGCCCGCCCTGTCTTCCGGTCTCGGAATGCCTGCAAAACCGACGTGCCAGAAGCGGAGCTGGGCCTCTCATTTTGTCAGTGCCGTGCCGTATGAAAGAGGGGCACGGCGGGATCCGCGCGGGCGGACGGGAGGAGGTGGCCCGGTGAGCATTTCCGAGCCCTTGGACGAGCCGTGGGCCGACAGCGGACCCAGCGACCGTCTGCCCGCCTCCCGCCGGCGCAGCAATGGTGGCCGGGGCCGAGACGAACAGCACGACCGGGGGCGTGAGGACAGCGCATGGGAGGGCGCCGGGCCTTCGTTCGAGCGGGTACCGCCGCAGGACCTCGACGCCGAACAGTCCGTCCTCGGCGGCATGCTCCTGTCCAAGGACGCCATCGCGGACGTGGTCGAGGTCCTCAAGGGCCATGACTTCTACAAGCCCGCACACGAGACCATCTTCCAGGCCATCCTCGACGTCTACGCCAAGGGCGAGCCTGCCGACCCCATCACGATCGCCGCCGAGCTCACCAAACGCGGCGAGATCACCAAGGTGGGTGGCGCCGCGTATCTGCACGCCCTCGTCCAGACGGTGCCGACGGCGGCGAACGCCGAATACTACGCCGAGATCGTCCACGAGCGCGCGGTCCTCCGCCGCCTGGTCGAGGCCGGTACGCGGATCACACAGATGGGATACGCGGCCGACGACGACGTCGACGAGATCGTCAACAGGGCACAGGCCGAGATCTATGCCGTCACCGAGCAGCGCACCACCGAGGACTATCTGCCGCTCGGCGACATCATGGAGGGCGCGCTCGACGAGATCGAGGCCATCGGTTCGCGGTCGGGGGAGATGACCGGTGTGCCGACCGGCTTCACCGACCTCGACCAGCTCACGAACGGTCTGCACCCGGGCCAGATGATCATCATCGCCGCTCGTCCCGCCATGGGTAAGTCGACGCTGGCGCTGGACTTCGCCCGGGCGTGCTCGATCAAGCACAACATGCCGAGCGTGATCTTCTCGCTCGAAATGGGCCGCAACGAGATCGCGATGCGTCTGCTGTCCGCCGAGGCGCGTGTGGCCCTGCACCACATGCGCTCCGGCACGATGACCGACGAGGACTGGACCCGCCTCGCCCGCCGGATGCCGGACGTCTCGGCCGCCCCGCTCTACATCGACGACTCCCCGAACCTGTCGATGATGGAGATCCGTGCCAAGTGCCGCCGCCTCAAACAGCGCAACGACCTGAAGCTGGTCGTCATCGACTACCTGCAGCTGATGCAGTCCGGCGGTAAACGGTCCGAGAGCCGTCAGCAGGAAGTCTCCGACATGTCGCGAAACCTCAAGCTATTGGCCAAGGAACTGGAACTGCCGGTGATCGCGCTGTCCCAGCTCAACCGTGGCCCTGAGCAGCGCACGGACAAGAAACCCATGGTCTCCGACCTGCGTGAGTCCGGGTCGATCGAGCAGGACGCGGACATGGTGATCCTCCTGCACCGCGAGGACGCGTACGAGAAGGAGTCGCCGCGCGCGGGCGAGGCGGACATCATCGTGGGCAAGCACCGCAACGGCCCGACGGCCACGATCACCGTGGCCTTCCAGGGCCACTACTCACGCTTCGTGGACATGGCGCAGACCTGATAAATGCGCTCGACTCCCGGTTGCGGGCCCGGTGGACTGTGCTCCATGACAACACCTCAGGAAGAACTGCTGCCGGCCACTCGTCGCGCGCTGTTGCACCGCATCGCCGTGGCTCAAGCCGAGGGACGGGCGCCGTCGATGGTCGCGGCCGTCGTCCGCGGCGGTCGGACGGTGTGGACGGGAGCACGGACCTCCGTGGAGGGGCACGCACCGGACGAGAACACGCAGTACAGGGTCGGCTCGATCACCAAGACATTCACCGCCGTCCTGGTGCTGCGGCTGCGCGACGAGGGCGTACTGGACCTCGGTGACCCGCTGGAGAAGCATCTGCCGGGCACCGGCGCGGGGGAGGCCACGATCGCCGAACTCCTCGCGCACACGGGTGGGCTGGCCGCGGAGTCACCCGCGCCCTGGTGGGAGCGCACACCCGGCTCGCTGCGTCCGGAACTCGCCGATGTTCTGGGTGAACAGCCGCACCGGCACCCCGTCGGCCGCCGCTTCCACTATTCCAACACCGGATACACGCTCCTGGGAGCCGTCGTCGAAGAGTTGCGAGGCGCCCCCTGGGAGGACGTGCTGCGGCGCGAGGTACTCGAACCGCTGGGCCTGCGCCGTACGAGCGGGGACCCGCAGGCGCCCCATGCGGGTGGCTGGGCCGTACATCCCTGGGCGGACGTGATGCTGCCGGAGCCCACCGAGCACTTCGGACGTATGGCCCCCGCCGGACAACTCTGGTCCACCACAGGAGACCTGGCCCGCTTCGCGGCGTTCCTCGCCAACGGTGACGACCGGGTGCTGGGCGCGGAGTCCCTGCTCGAGATGAGGACGCCCGCCGGGCCGGCCGAGGCGGCGGATGTGGCAGCGGGCTCGGCGTACGGACTGGGCATGCAACTCCACCAGTGTGACGGCCGCTTCCTCGTGGGGCATTCCGGATCTGTGCCGGGCTTCCTCGCGTGCCTCACGATCAGCCTGGAGGACGACGTGGCGGCCGTCGTACTGGTCAACTGCACTTCGGGCCCGGTCGCATCGAACATCGCCGCCGACCTCGTCCGTATCGTGGCGGAGACCGAGCCCCGGATTCCCGAGCCGTGGCGACCCCTACCGGAGGTCGACCGGTCCGTACTGGAGCTGGCAGGGCCTTGGTACTGGGGTACGCATGCCTTCGCGCTGCGCCTCGTGGCCGGCGGGAGCCTGTCGCTGGATCCGCTGTCGGGTGACGGCGGCCTGGGTGCGCGGTTCAGGGCGAACGGTGACGGCACATGGACCGGCCTCGACGGCTATTTCGCGGGGGAGTCCTTGCGGGCCGTACGGCGGTCTGATGGCTCCGTGGACCATCTGGACCTCGGATCGTTCGTGTTCACGCGGCAGCCGTACGACGAGGGGGCTTCGGTGCCGGGTGGGGTGGATCCTGAGGGGTGGCGAGGGATCTCCTAGCCCCGGATGAGCGCATGCCGGTGGGGGTGTTTCACGTGAAACACCCCCACCGGCGTACAGACAGCCTGTCAGAGCGGCAACTTGAAGCCCACGTGGGACGCCTCGAAACCCAGGCGCTCGTAGAACCGGCGGGCGTCGGTGCGGGTGGCGTCGGAGGTGAGCTGGACCAACTGGCAGTTCTGGCGCCGGGATTCGTCGATCGCCCAGTGGATGAGCTTGGTGCCGAGGCCGCTGCCGCGTTCGTCGGCGTGGATGCGGACGCCCTCGATGACCGATCGGGTCGCTCCCTTTCGGGACAGCCCGGGAATGATCGTGAGCTGGAGTGTGCCGACGACACGGCCGTCGCGTACGGCGACGACCAGGTTCTGGTTCGGGTCGTCACTGAGGCGTTCCAGGGCTGCCAGATAGGGCGTCAGATCGTCCGGTGACTCCCGCTGGGCGCCGAGGGGGTCGTCGGCGAGCATGGCGACGATCGCCGGGACGTCGTCGGTGACGGCGGGACGTATTTCAAGATCTCCCATGGGCGCAGCCTATGCGGGAGTGCTCAATGACTCGACGACCTGGACGAGAGGGGCCAGTTCGGGGCTCTCAGCCGCCTTGTCGAGGGCCTCGCGCAGGGCGGCGTCGTTGGTGGGACGGGCCTCTTCGAGGAGGTGGAGTCCCGCCTCGGTGACGTCCGTGTAGATGCCGCGGCGGTCGGTGGGGCACAGATAGCGCGCCAGGAGTCCTCGATCCTCGAGACGGGTGACCAGCCGTGTGGTGGCGCTCTGGCTGAGGACGACAGCGTCGGCGACCTGCTTCATCTGCAGATGGCCTCCCTCGCCGTCGTGCTGTCGGCTGAGCACGTCGAGCAGGGAGTACTCGCGCACGCTCAGGTCGTGCTTGGTCTGCAGCGCGCGCTCGATGTGGGCCTCGATCCTCCCGTGCAGCAGAGAGAGGGCGCACCAGCCCTGGGCGAGGGCGGTGAGCGCGGGGTCCGTCGCGGTCATGCGTGTTCCTCCGTCCCGGAGCGGCTGGACCCAGGATATGCCAACAGAGCAATATACCGCCCTTGCCGTTATAGCGCGTGTGCAACTATTGTTGGCGCTGGCAAAGCGCTCCTGCAATCCATTGGGAAGGTGTCACCCTCCATGCCTCTCGCGCTTCTGGCCCTCGCGATCGGGGCCTTCGGCATCGGCACGACCGAGTTCGTCATCATGGGTCTCCTGCCCGGGGTCGCCCAGGACTTCGGCGTGTCCATCCCCACCGCCGGCTGGCTGGTCACGGGCTACGCACTGGGCGTCATGGCGGGCGCCCCGGTCATGACGGTTCTGGGCACCAGGATTTCGCGGAAGCGGATGCTGATGCTGCTGATGGGCTTGTTCATCGTCGGCAACCTGTTGTCCGCCGTCACACCCGGCTTCGCCGTCATGCTGATCGGCCGTGTGATCTCCTCACTCGCCCACGGCGCTTTCTTCGGTATCGGCTCCGTTGTCGCAGCCGACCTCGTGGCCCCCGACAAGAAGGCCGGCGCCATCGCGATGATGTTCACCGGTCTCACCGTGGCCAACGTGGTCGGCGTGCCGCTGGGCACCTTCATCGGGCAGTCCATCGGCTGGCGCGTCACCTTCGCCGTCGTCGCCGCCCTCGGCGTCCTGGGCCTGGCGGGCATCGCACGGCTTGTTCCCGACATGCCCAAGCCGGAAGGGGTGCGTCTGCGCCATGAGCTGGCCGCGTTCAAGAACGTGCAGGTACTGCTCGCCATGGCGATGACCGTTCTCGGTTTCGGCGGCGTCTTCGCGGCCATCACCTACATCGCGCCGATGATGACGCACGTCGCGGGCTTCGCCGACTCCTCCGTCACCTGGCTTCTCGTCCTCTTCGGCCTGGGCATGGTCGGCGGCAACCTGGTGGGCGGCAGGTTCGCCGACCGCGCGCTCATGCCCATGCTGTACGTCTCGCTGGGCGCCCTCGCCGTCGTTCTCGCTCTCTTCACGCTCACCGCGCACGACAAGATCGCGGCGGCGGTGACGATCACCCTGATCGGTGCGCTGGGCTTCGCGTCCGTTCCGCCGCTGCAGAAGCGCGTCCTCGACCAGGCGCACGGCGCCCCCACGCTGGCCTCAGCGGTGAACATCGGCGCCTTCAACCTCGGCAACGCGCTCTCCGCCTGGCTCGGCGGTCTCGTCATCGCCGCGGACCTCGGGTACACGGCCCCCAACTGGGTCGGCTCCGCACTCGCCGGGGCCGCCCTCGTCCTGGCCGCCCTCTCAGCCGCCCTGGAGCGCAGGGGCAGCGCACCCGGCTCGATCGTGGCAGGAGCGGGCGACGGAGCCGGAGTGGTCGCGAGCTCGGCCGAGCAACGGCGCGCCGTTCGGAGCTGACACCCGCGTCGGCTCACCCACATCCCGGCCCGAGAAGCGGCGCGGGGGCCATGAC
>NZ_VJZC01000464.1 GCF_009377185.1 Streptomyces spongiae | reverse complement strand
AAAGGACAGGCGCCTCGGGGTGGGGACTGGGGGATGCCCATCTCGACCACGATCGTGTCGGAGCGGGCCGCGAGGAGGGTGTCGAGGGCCGTGCCCATCCAGGGGTGACGGTGCTCGTCACGGACCACGGCGACGATCCGGCGGGAGCCCGCGGCCGCCAGGGCCGCCTGTCCCGCCTCCTCCCCCGAGAAGCTCGCCGTCTCCGTGCCGGGGCACAGCCGGGCCAGCTCCGCCGCGACACCCCAGGGGGTCTCGGCCCCGACGGCGATGTTGGCGACCGGGGTGAACGCGGCCACGAAGGGTGGCGCGCTCACGGGCTCGTACGTCGTGGAGCGTGTCAGTGTCAGCGCCCGTCGGGCGGCCACGAGGCCGATGTCGGCCGGAGTCCCGTCGCCGCTCTCGGGGGTGCACGTGGCGGTCCAGGCCGCCAGCCTCCGTACCCTGGCCGCCGCGTCGGCCAGGCGCTCCTCGGGCAGTTCGCCGGAGTGAACGGCCAGGACGAGGGCGTCCCGCAGGTGTCGTACCGTCTCGTCGTCCGCGAGGCCGCCGCCGACGCAGATCGCGTCCGCGCCCGCGGCGATGGCGAGGGCGCTGCCGCGTCCGATGCCGTACGTGGCGGCGATGGCCTGCATCTCGATGCCGTCGGTGACGATCAGGCCGTCGTAGCCGAGGTCCTTGCGGAGGAGGTCCGTCAGGACGCGGCGGGAGAGGGTCGCGGGGTGGTCCCCGTCCAGGGCCGGGACCAGGATGTGGGCGGTCATGATCGCCTTGGTGTCCGCGGCGATCGCGGCCCGGAACGGGGCCACGTCCCGGGCCTGGAGCACCGACTGCGCGGCGTCGATCCGGGGCAGCGCGTGGTGGGAGTCCACCGCCGTGTCGCCGTGCCCGGGGAAGTGCTTCGTGCAGGCCGCGACGCCGGCGGCCTGGAGCCCGGAGACGTACGCGGCCGTGTGCCGGGCCACGAGGTCGGGGTCGGCGCCGAAGGAGCGGACACCGATCACGGGGTTGGACGGGTTGGCGTTGACGTCCGCGGAGGGGGCCCAGTTCAGGTTGACCCCGCACTCCGCGAGGCGGCGGCCCAGCGCGTGGGCCACCTCGCGGGTGAGCTCCACGTCGTCCACGGCGCCCAGCGCGTGGTTGCCCGGGTAGGAGGAGCCCGTGCGCACCTCCAGGCGGGTCACGTCACCGCCCTCCTCGTCGATGGCGACCAGGACCTCGTCGTACTCGGCGCGCAACTGGGCTGTCAGCGCGGCGAGTTGCTCGGGTGAGGTGATGTTGCGGCCGAACAGGCCCACGGAGGCCAGGCCCTCGCCGAGGCGGCGCAGCAGCCAGTCGGGGGCGGTGGTGCCCACGAAGCCGGGCTGGAGGACGGTCAGGGCGTCGCGTGTCAGGGTGTCCGCCCCGTGTGCGAGTGTCGTCATGGGCGGAGTCATCCCTTTACTGCGCCGGAGGTCAGGCCCGAGGCCATGTTCTTCTGCACGAACATGAAGAAGACGACGACGGGGATGGCGATGAGCGTGGACGCCGCCATCAGCGCGCCGTAGTCGGTGCCGCGGGACGTGGTGAAGTTCATCAGCCACACGTTCAGCGTGTACTTGTCGTTGTCCTGGAGGACGATGTACGCCAGCAGGTACTCGTTCCAGGCGTTGATGAGCGAGAAGATCGAGGCGGCGGCGAGGCCCGGGGCGAGCAGCGGGAGGATCACGCGCCAGAAGGCGCCCATCCTGCTGCATCCGTCGACCATCGCGGACTCCTCCAGTTCCTTGGGGATGTTGACGACGAAGCCGCGGATCATCCACGTGGCGAAGGGCAGCGAGGAGACCAGGTAGAGGACGATGACGCCCCAGTACTGGTTGAGCCCGCCGAGTTCGTTGAGCTGGATGTAGATGGGGATGAGCATCGCGGTCGGCGGCAGCAGCTGGACCGCCAGCAGGATCATCATGAAGGCCTTGCGGCCGATGAACTGGAAGCGGGCGATCGCGAAGGCGGCGATCGTCGACAGGAGCATCCCGCCGAGCACGGAGGTGCCGCAGATGATCAGGCTCGACTGGATCGCCGACCCGAAGTTCGGCATGTCGACGGCGCGTTGGAAGTTGTCGAGCGTGAAGGAGCTGGGCCACAGCGTCTGGTCGTAGCTGCGGATCTCGTTGTTCGGCCGCAGTGCGCTGATCACCAGCCAGTAGACCGGGAAGGCCATGACCACGAAGGCGACGACACCGACGAGGTTGTGGACGTGCCGGCTCCGGGTCTTGCGGTCGGGGCGGTACGCGGGGCTCTTGCCCGACGGGCGGACCGTCCCGCGGCTGGGTGCGGTGACGCTCACTCGACCTCTCCGATCTTGAGGAGCTGACGCAGGTAGTAGACGGCCACGCCGGACAGCAGCAGGACCGTGATCAGGGAGATGGCGGCGCCCTGGCTGAAGGAGTTCGACTCGAACGCCTTCTCGTAGTAGTAGGTGCCGAGGAGGTTGTACTCGGGTTCCGGCTTGTTCCCGCGGATCAGGAAGACCTGGCCGAAGACGTTGAAGTCCCAGATCACCGACAGGGTGGCGATCATCTGGAAGACCGGCTTGATGACCGGCCAGGTGACGAAGCGGAAGACGCCGGTGGCACTGGCCCCGTCGAGGGAGGCCGCCTCCTCCAGTTCCCTGGGGACCTGGGTGAGGGCCGCGTACAGCGTGATGACGACGAACGGGACGGCACCCCATACGACGACGGCACCGATGATCAGGAAGCCCTGCTTGGGGTCGAGCCACCAGTTGTGCCCGCGGAAGTCGAGCCCGAGGTATTTCGTCAGCACCATGTTGAGGACGCCGTAGTCGGAGTCCGCGAACCAGCGGAAGATCGAGGTGGCGACGAGCAGGGGCATGGCCCAGGCGGCGACGAGGGCACCGGTGAGGGCGAGGCGCACCCCTTTCGCCATGCGCTGCATCGACAGGGCGAGGAACAGCCCGAGGCCCATGGTGGCCACGACGCAGACGGTCATGAAGAGGACGGTCCGCCAGACGACGTCCCAGAACTCGCCGTCACCGAAGATGTCGGTGAACTGGTCGAAGCCCACCCAGGGTGCCGCTTCCCCGGTCCACAGCTCACGTCTGCCCACGTCCTGGAAGGACATGATCACGGTCTTGATCAGGGGCCAGACGAACACGGCGGCCAGCGCGACGATGGTGGGGGCGATCAGCAGGTACGGCAGAAGGGGGCCCACACGACGCTTTCTGGTCCCCTTGGCCGGTCCGCTGTCCGGAGGGCCGGAGGGACTCGCCGGGGTTCCGGACTCCGGTTGACCCGGCTTCCGAGGGACGGGTACCGGAGGGTCGGCTGCTTTCATGTCGGCGGCGCTCACTGTGCTGGCCTTCCGTTCGCCTGGGTGATTCAGGAGGTCACTGGGTCAGGACCGTCCGTCGACGGGCCGGGTCGGGACGGCCCGTCGACGGATCGGCGACCTCGTCGAGGTCAGGAAACCTCGTCGATGTCGAGATCAGGAGGCCTCGTTGATCAGGCCGTCGATCTCCTTGTCGGCGGCCTTGGTGGCCTCCTCGACCGACTTGCCCTTGAGGATGTCGAGCAGCATCAGCTCGAGCGTTTCCTTCTTCTCGACCGCGGCCCAGCCCGGCGCGATGGGGGTGAACCAGGCGTCCGGCACGGCGTTGGCGATCGGCGCCGTCTCGGGCTTGCTCTTCAGCGGCTCCAGCTGCTTGGTGTTGTTGGGCAGGATGTTCTTGGCCGCGAGGGCCGCCTCCGACTTCTCGTTGGTGAACAGCGAGATCCAGTACTCGCCCAGGTCCTGGTTCTTGGACTTGGAGATGGTGGCCAGGTCGGAACCGCCGATGAAGGACGGGAGCGTCTTGCCGTTCGGGCCGGGCATGGCGCCGGTGCCGATCTTGTCCTTCAGCTTGGGGTTGCCGTTGGCCGCCGGGTCGATGACGCTTCCGGCCTCCCAGCCGTTGCCGTAGATCAGGCCCGCCTTCTCGTTCGCCATGACGTTGGCGTGGTCCTGCTCGTCCTTCGTCTGGTCGCCGTGGTTGTACTTCTTGACCAGGTCGACGAAGTGCTGGATGCCCTCCTGCGCCTCCGGAGAGGACAGCGTGGCCTTCCACTTCTTGGCGGACTCGTCGTACTCGGCGATCTTGCCGCCGTACGCGGCGACGTACGACATCGCGGCGTACCAGTAGCGGCCCGGCAGGTAGAGGGCGGAGAAGGCCTTGTCCTTCTTGCCGTACTTCTTCTGTACCTTGTCGAGCGCCTTGGTCAGGGCCGTCTCGGTCTCGGGGAGCGCGTCGCTGCCCGTGGCGGCCTTGAACATGGGCTTGTTGTAGATCGCCACGCGCGCACCGGCGTAGTAGGGCACGCAGTAGAGCTTGCCCTCGTAGCTACAGGTGTCCTTGAGGCCGGAGATCCAGGTGTCGGAGTTGTCGTACTTCTTGGCGTCGATCTCTCCGAGGGCACCGTTGAGGATGTAGGTCATCGTCTCGGTGTTGCCGAGCTCGACGACGTCGGGGAACGAGTCGCCGGCGAGGGCCGCGTCCAGCTTCTTGGTCTTGTCGCTCCACTGCTGGTACTGGATCTTGACCTTGACGCCCGGGTACTTCTTGTTGAACTCGGTGTTGGCCTGCTTGACCAGTTCCGGCCAGGTGCTCTGGGCGTCCGTCATGAGCCAGACGGTCAGATCGCCCTTGCGGTCCTTCGGATCCTTGGCCGACTCGCTGTCGCCGCCCCCACACGCCGCGACCGAAAACATCATGCCCGCGATACCGATCGCGGCTATCAGCTTGCGCTTCACGCCACCCTCCTCAGGGATGCCACGAACCCCCCTGCCCACCGCGGTGACATACGACGAAGTACTGCCCGTGGGGCCGGGACACTGGACCAATGGTGTAGACCAGTGCGCAGAGCTTGGCTCAGACCAAATGGCCTGTCAAGGGGGCTGGAGTGGCCTCTCACCAGCCGTTATGCGACCTACATATGCAGGAACCTTTAAGTAAGAAACCGGCGAAATCAGCAGGCCACGCCTGCGCACTTCGGGTAGACCATTTAAATGCGGTGGACTAGACCAGCGAGAAGCGCGAAGGTATACAGAGGGGATCACGGGGCGCGCGGGGGACACCCGCGCGGAAAGCCGTGCCACGATGTGAGCCGTGACCGAGATCCATCGGTCGCGTCGGCACAGGGAGCCGGGAAGGCGGAGCATGAGCACCGACGTCAGCAGTGCGGAGAACGAGAGCGGAACGACCGTCCGTACCGCGCGCGTGCCCAAGTACTACCGCCTGAAGAAGCACCTCCTCGACATGACGGAGACCCTGCCGCCGGGCACGCCGGTACCGCCGGAGCGCACACTGGCCGCCGAGTTCGACACCTCGCGCACAACTGTGCGACAGGCCCTGCAGGAGCTGGTCGTCGAGGGACGGCTGGAGCGCATCCAGGGCAAGGGCACGTTCGTCGCGAAGCCGAAGGTCTCCCAGGCCCTCCAACTCACCTCGTACACCGAGGACATGCGCGCCCAGGGCCTCGAACCCACCTCGCAGCTCCTCGACATCGGCTACATCACCGCCGACGACACGCTCGCCGGGCTGCTCGACATCACCACCGGCGGACGGGTGCTGCGCATCGAGCGGCTGCGCATGGCGAACGGCGAACCGATGGCGATCGAGACCACCCACCTGTCCGCCAAGCGCTTCCCCGCGCTGCGCCGGTCCCTGGTCAAGTACACGTCCCTCTACACGGCGTTGGCCGAGGTGTACGACGTGCACCTCGCCGAGGCCGAGGAGACCATAGAGACGTCCCTGGCCACGCCCCGCGAGGCCGGCCTCCTCGGCACGGACGTCGGCCTGCCGATGCTGATGCTCTCCCGCCACTCCCTGGACGGGGAGGGCAAGCCGGTGGAGTGGGTGCGGTCCGTCTACCGAGGTGACCGGTACAAGTTCGTGGCGCGGCTCAAGCGGCCACAGGACTGAGCCGGTTGAGGTGCACGCGGTGTAGCGCAACGGCTGTTCCTGCCTTACGGTCCTCCCGTCTCCGCATGGACGGGAGGACCACCCGATGCGCACCACCGGTGAGCACACAACCTCCGCATCCGATATCCGGACGGGGGGTTCCGTACGGCGAAAACGTCCCTTACATTTCCTGCGCGTCGCACAGGTGATCAGTGAGGGGACGGAGCCGCCACATGTCAGATGCGCCTGAAGTGAAACCGCCGGTGGGGACACCGGTACGGGTGACACCGATGCGGGTGGTCATCGCCGTCTGCCTGCTCGCCCCGTTCGTGGCGATGCTCTGGGTCGGCTCGTACGCCAAGACGGACCCGGCGTTCATCGGCATCCCCTTCTTCTACTGGTACCAGATGGCCTGGGTGCTCATCTCCACGGTCCTCACCGCGACCGCGTACAAGCTGTGGCAGCGTGACCAGCGCGATCAGCGCGCCCGCGCCACGTCGAAGGGCGGTGCGGACGCGTGAACGACGGCGTGAACGGCGTGGCACTCGCCGTCTTCATCTTCTTCTTCCTGGCCGTCACGGTCATGGGCTTCCTGGCCGCCCGCTGGCGCCGGGCCGAGAGCGACAGTCTCGACGAATGGGGCCTGGGCGGACGGTCGTTCGGCACCTGGATCACCTGGTTCCTGCTCGGCGGCGACCTGTACACCGCCTATACGTTCGTGGCGGTCCCGGCGGCGATCTACGCGGCGGGCGCGGCCGGTTTCTTCGCCGTGCCCTACACGATCCTGGTCTATCCGCTGATCTTCACGTTCCTGCCCCGCCTGTGGTCGGTGTCCCACAGGCACGGGTACGTGACCACGTCGGACTTCGTGCGCGGCCGGTTCGGTTCGAAGGGCCTGTCGCTGGCGGTCGCCCTCACCGGCATCCTGGCGACGATGCCGTACATCGCACTCCAGCTGGTCGGTATCCAGGCCGTGCTGGACGTGATGGGCGTCGGCGGCGGCGAGAACACCAACTGGTTCGTCAAGGACCTGCCGCTGCTGATCGCCTTCGGTGTGCTGGCCGCGTACACGTACTCCTCGGGTCTGCGTGCCCCGGCGCTGATCGCGTTCGTGAAGGACACGCTGATCTACATCGTCATCGCGGTGGCGATCATCTACATCCCGATCAAGCTGGGCGGCTTCGACGACGTCTTCACCAAGGCCGGGGAAGCGTTCTCGCAGGTGAACCCCGTGACGGAGAAGCCGCGCGGGGCGCTGGTCCCGGCCGAGGCGAGCCAGTGGACGTACGCGACCCTGGCCCTCGGCTCGGCTCTCGCGCTCTTCATGTACCCGCACTCGATCACGGCGACGCTGTCCTCGAAGAGCCGTGAGGTGATCCGCCGCAACACCACGATCCTGCCGCTGTACTCCCTGATGCTGGGCCTGCTCGCGCTGCTGGGCTTCATGGCGATCGCGGCCGGGGTCAAGGTCACCAACGGGCAGCTGGCCATCCCGCAGCTGTTCGAGAACATGTTCCCGGCCTGGTTCGCGGGTGTGGCCTTCGCGGCGATCGGCATCGGCGCGCTCGTGCCGGCGGCCATCATGTCGATCGCGGCCGCGAACCTCTTCACCCGCAACATCTACAAGGACTTCATCAAGCCCGACGCGACGGCCGCGCAGGAGACCAAGGTCTCGAAGCTGGTGTCGCTGCTGGTGAAGGTGGGCGCGCTGGTGTTCGTCCTGACGATGGACAAGACGGTGGCGATCAACTTCCAGCTCCTGGGCGGCATCTGGATCCTGCAGACCTTCCCGGCGCTCGTCGGCGGGCTGTTCACGCGCTGGTTCCACCGGTGGGCGCTGCTCGCGGGCTGGGCGGTCGGCATGGTGTACGGGACGGTCGCCGCGTACGGGATCGCCTCGCCTACGAACCCTTCCCAGAAGCACTTCGGCGGCTCCAACGCGGAGATTCCGGGGCTCGGCGAGATGGGCTACATCGGTCTGACGGCGTTCGTGCTGAACGTGGTCGTCACGGTGGTGCTCACCTTCGTTCTGCGGGCGGTCAAGGCGCCCGACGGTGTCGACGAGACGAAGCCGTCGGACTACACGGCGGACGCGGGCGACGCGGGTGTCGCGGTGGAGCTGCCTCCGGCTACGGCGGGGTCGGCCCACTAGCGGCTGTCCGCGGGCGGGGGTGACGGGG
>NZ_VJZC01000463.1 GCF_009377185.1 Streptomyces spongiae | reverse complement strand
GGCCACGAGCCCGGCACGCCCCCTACACCTCGGAATTCGGGAGAACCCCCCACGTGTCCAGGAACAGTTCACTGCTGCTCAGAAGATGGGCATGGAGCAGAGCGGGCCGACGGCGACTGGCCGCCATCGTTCTGCCCGTGTCGTCGGCCGTTGTCGCCGGTCTGCTGAGCGCGGCACCGGCCCAGGCGGCCGAGCGGGACCGCGAGCACACCGCACTGCAGAAGGCCAGGTACGGCAAGGCCGAGCCCTTCGACGCGAAGCTCACCAAGGTCCACGACCCGACCGTGGCGGCCGCGCGCAGGACGCTCGCGAAGGCGCGGGCGGAGGTGGAGTGGCCGGATGCGTCGGCGGTGGAGGTCCGGCTGCCCAAGGCGGTACGGGCGGCGAAGACCGCTGCCGATGACCCCAAGGTTCGGGTCGTCGACAGCCGTACGACGTCCGAACTCGGCATCGACGGCTTCGCGTTCACTGTCACCGGCTCCGACTCCGGCTCTGCCAAGGCCACCACCACCGTCGACTACAGCTCCTTCGCCGACGCCTACAGCGGCAACTGGTCCTCGCGCCTCAGGCTCGTACGCCTGCCCGAGTGCGCCCTGACCACGCCAGAGAAGGCGCAGTGCCGTAAGACCACACCGGTGGCCTCGGAGAACGACGCCGAGAAGGAGACGGTGACCGCGAAGGTCGGCACCCGCAGAGCACCGATGGTGCTGGCGCTGTCCGCGGCCGCCTCCTCCGACCAGGGCACGTACGAGGCCACCCCGCTGGCGGCCTCCTCCACCTGGCAGGCGGGCGGCTCCAACGGTGACTTCACCTGGAGTTACCCCCTGGAGGCCCCGCCGACCCCGGCGGGCCCTTCCCCCAACTTGTCCATCGGCTACTCCGCACAGAGCGTGGACGGCCGCACCTCCTCCACCAGCGCGCAGCCGTCGTGGATCGGCGAGGGCTTCGACCTGCCCGTGTCCTACATCGAGCGGGCGTACGGCAGTTGTGAGGACGACGGACAGGACAAGAAGTACGACCAGTGCTGGAAGGAGGACAACGCCTCCCTCGTCCTCAACGGCAAGTCGACGCCCCTGGTCAAGGGTTCCGACGGCGAATGGCGGCCCAAGAGCGATGACGGCGAGCGCGTCGTCCGTGGGACCGGTGCCGTCAACGGTGACGACGGCGATTCCGGCGAGAACGGCGACAAGGGTGAGTTCTGGACGGTCACCGGGACCGACGGTACCCAGTACGTCTTCGGTAAGGACCGTCTCCCGGGATGGAGTTCGGGCCAGTTCGAGACCAACTCCGTATGGACGGTCCCGGTCTTCGGCGACGACTCCGGCGAACCCGGCTACTCCTCCGGCGACTCCTTCTCCGGCCGCGCCAAGACGCAGGCCTGGCGGTGGAACCTCGACTACGTCGTGGACCCGCACGGCAACGTCATGACGTACTGGTACTCCAAGGAGACCAACCACTACGCCAAGAACGGCACGACCGGCAACGGCACCGCGTACACCCGCGGCGGCTGGCTCAAGCGCATCGACTACGGCCAACGCACCGACACGATCTTCTCCACGACTCAGCCGGCTGCGGCGCGCGTGAACTTCACGGTCGCCGAGCGCTGCCTGCCGGTCTCCGACGGAGAGACGTGCGGCTCGCTGACCTCCTCCAACCGCAACGCCTGGCCGGACGTCCCGTTCGACCAGATCTGCAAGGCCGACACGCCCTGCACCGACCAGCCCAGCCCGTCGTTCTTCACCCGCAAGCGACTCACGAACGTCACCACGCAGGTGTACGACGGCTCCGGCACCGGTGCCGACAGCGACTACCGCAGCGTCAACTCCTGGCAGCTGCAACAGGCGTTCCCGGATCCGGGCGACGGTTCGGACGCCGGTCTCTGGCTTGACTCGATCCGCCGCACCGGCAAGGTGGGCACGGACGTCTCGCTGCCCGCGGTGACGTTCAGTGGTGTCCAGCTGCACAACCGCGTCGACAAGACCGGCGACGACGTCGCCCCCTTCATCAAGTGGCGTGTCCGGACGGTCACTTCGGAGACCGGCTCCAAGCTGACCGTGAACTACTCCAAGGAGGACTGTGTCGCGGGCAGCGACGTCCCCTCCAAGCTGGACGCCAACACTCGCCGCTGCTACCCGGTGAAGTGGATCCCGCCGTCCAACCCGACTCCGGGTACCGACCCCAAGCCGCGTACGGACTGGTTCCACAAGTACGTCGTCACGCAGGTCACCGAGTCCGACCCGTTCGGCGACGCCCCGCTCAAGCAGACGAACTACACCTACAGCGGCGGCGGAGCCTGGGCGTACGACGACGAGTCGCCCATCACACCCGCCAAGTACCGCACATGGGGCATCTGGCGCGGCTACCAGAAGGTCACCACGACCACGGGTGAGACTTCGGGAACCCGCTCGAAGTCGACATCCCTCTACTACCGGGGCATGGACGGCGACAACCAGTCCGACGACACCACCCGCAAGGAGACGGTCACCGACTCCAAGGGTGTCGAGAAGACGGACTCCGAGCAGTTCGCCGGCCAGCTGCGTGAGCAGATCACGTACAACGGCGTGGACGGCGCCGAGACCAGCGGCACCATCAACACCCCCTGGTCCCGCACGACCGCCACGGAGAAGCACTCCTACGGCACGGTCAACGCGTACATGGTCCGCACCGCATCCTCGGTCACCCGTACCCCGGTGACCGGCGGCACCGCGCTGACCGCGACCAAGTCGACGACGTACGACCCGACCAGCGGCCTGCCCACGAAGGAGGAGACGGACGCGGCGGGCGACAAGGACTGCACGGTCACCGAGTACGCCACCAACACCTCGGCGTGGATCCTCTCCCTGCCCAAGCGGGTGGAGAAGGTGTCCGTCGGGTGCGACGCGACACCGAAGCGGACGGGTGACCCGAAGACCACGGACGTCATCTCGGACGTGCGGACCTCGTACGACGACCAGGCCTATGGGAAGGCGCCGACGAAGGGCGACGGGACCCGCGAGGCACGGGTCACGGACTACAAGTCCGACGGCACCGCTGTGCTCCAGACGGTGACCACCGCCAAGTACGACGCCCTGGGGCGCCTCACGGACAGCTGGGACACCAAGGGCACGCGGACGCTGCACGCCGAGTACACCCCTGCCGCCGGTGGTCCGCTGACGAAGCAGACCGAGACCAACGCCCTCGATCACTCCACGACCACCGCGTTCGCCCCCGACTGGGGCGTACGCACCGCCACGACCGACCCCAACGGCAACCGCACGGAACTGGCCTACGACGGCCTCGGCCGCCTCACCGACGTGTGGCTCGCCGACCGGGACCGGGCCGCTGAGCAGGCTCCCACGCACAAGTTCGAGTACAAGGTCCAGAACACCGCCGCGTCCTGGGTGGCCACCAAGTCGCTCAACAACGACGGCACTTCGTACCAGACCGAGTACGCCATCTACGACTCGCTCCTGCGCCTGCGCCAGACCCAGGCGCCCGCCGCGACCGGCACGGGCCGCGTCATCACCGAGACCAAGTACGACACGCGCGGACTGGCGGTCTCGACCTCGGCCGACTACATCGACACCACCGCGCCCTCCGGCAAGCTCGCCGACCTGCTGACGGCGGCCCCCGCGGGCACGGAGACGGTCCACGACGGTGCCGGGCGTCCCGCGGTCGAGAAGACGCTCACCAACGGCAAGGAGTTCTCCCGCACCACGCACACCTACAACGGCGACTCCACCCTCGTGGAACCCCCGGCGGGCGCACCTGCCGTCCGGGAGAAGATGGACGCGCGTGGACGGCTCCTCGAGAAGCTGGAGTACGACGGAAACAAGGCGAGCACCGACTTCACCCGCCTCACCTACGGCTATGACCACGCCGACCGGCTCAACGAGGTCAAGGACGACGACGGCAACACCTGGTCGTACGGCTACGACTTCCTGGGCCGTCGCACCAGCGTCGTCGACCCGGACGCGGGTGCCAGTTCCTCCGAGTACAACGAACTCGACCAGGTCGTGGCGGCAACGGACGCCCGTAAGAAGACGATCGGCTTCACCTACGACCTGCTCGGCCGGACGACGGGCAGGCTCGACGGCAAGGTGCCGATGGTGAACGGCGCTCCCGCGCCCGAGGACGCCAGATACCTCGCGCGCTGGACGTACGACACGATCGCCAAGGGACGGCTCACCTCGGCCCTCCGTTACGTCGGCGGCAGGTCCGGTGACATGTACGCCCTGACCAACGCCAAGTACGACAAGCTCTACCGGGTCCTGAACGAGCAGTACACGATCAGCAAGACCGAGGGCGCGCTGGCCGGCACCAACGGCGTGTGGACCATCAGCAACGCCTACAACGTCGACGGCACCCTGCAGAAGCGGACCATCCCCGCGATGGGTGGCCTCGACCGGGAGGTCCTGACCTACGGCTACACCGAGCAGCGGATGCCGGACACTCTGCAGGGCCTGACGGGCATCGTCCGGAACACGGACTACCTGCCTGCCGGTGAGCAGATCCGCACGACGCTGGGTGTCTCGTCGTCGGCGGACTGGACGGAGATCAACCGCAGCTACGAGACGGGCACCAAGCGCTTGGCCCGCCAGAGCGTGGTGTCGGAGGCTCACACGGGCACCGACTCGGATGTCTACTACCGCTACGACCTCGCCGGGAACCCGGTCGAGATCGAGGACAAGGCCACCAGCCCCACCGATCGTCAGTGCTTCACCTATGACGGCCACCGCCGCCTGAAAACCGCTTGGACCACCACGGCCGACTGCGCCACCACGCCTGCCAAGGCGAACGTGGGCGGCCCGGGCAAGTACTGGCAGTCGTTCACGTACGACAGCGCGGGCAACCGCGAGACGGCGACCGACCACGTGACCGGCGCCACCACCTCGTACACGTACAAGACGGCCGACCAGCCCCGCCCGCACGCTCTGGCCTCCACCGAGACCAAGAAGGCCGATGGGTCCGTCGCGGGCCGCACCAGCTACACCTACGACCCCTCGGGCAACACCGACACCCGCACCATCGGCGACAAGGCTCAGAACCTCGACTTCAACGCCGAGGGCAGCCTGGAGAAGGTCACCGAGGCCGACAGGACGACCACGCAGTTCCTGAACGACGCCGACGGCAACCGGCTCATCCGCAGGGACACGACCGGCACCACCCTCTACCTGGGCGAGACCGAGCTGCGTCTCGGCAAGGCGAGCGACAAGGTCGAGGCCACCCGCTACTACACCCACGGCGGGCAGGCCGTCGCGATGCGCACGACCGCGGGGTTGACGTGGATCGCCAGTGACCACAACGGCACGGCGAGCGTGCAGGTCGACGCCTCCACTCAGGCGGTCACCCGGCGGCAGATGACCCCGTTCGGCGAGGACCGCGGCCGGGCCGCCACCGCGTGGGTCGGTGAGCGGGGCTTCGTCGGCGGTTCCGAGGACCCGACCGGGCTCACCCACCTGGGAGCGCGGGAGTACGACGCGTCAGCCGGGCGGTTCGTCAGCGTCGACCCGGTGGCCGACGTCAAGGACCCGCAGCAGATCAACGGCTACGCCTACAGCAACAACAACCCCGTCACCTTCGCCGACCCCGACGGCAGGTTCTTCGGATCCCTCATCGGTCTGATCGTGGCCGTGGTCAAGGTGGTCGTCGCGGTGATCAACTACTTGAGCACCAGGTCTTCCCGTTCGAACGGCTCCATAGGCCTGAGCACGCTGGGCACCGGCAACTGGGTCCCCAAGGCCGGCAACAGCGACTGCCCGATCTTCTACGTGCAGCGTGGCATCTGCAATCAGTGGTCGCCTGAGCCCGCAGACCCGCGTGCCGAAGGGTCCTGGAAGGACTTCGCGGCCGGTGCGGTCCACAACCTCATCGCCGGCGCCGAAGCGATGTCGGAGCTCGCCCCCGGCTGCTGGTTCGAGGACTGCAGCGGCGCGACCGACTGGTACGACAACTTCGTCGAGAAGCACGGGGTCGACACCGACTCCAAGATGTTCGACTCGGGGGATGACGCGGCCGAAGTGGCCGGCATGGCCACCGGCGTGGGCGGACTCGTCAAGACTCTGGCGAAGAAGCTCGTGAAGAACAGCGGGAAGAAAGCCGCCAAGGAGGTCGAGGCACCGAAGACCGGCTGCACCAAGTGCTTCCTCGCGGGCACGGACGTCGAGATGGCCGACGGCTCGACCAAGGACATCGAGGACGTCGAGGTCGGCGACGAGGTGCTCGCGACTGACCCGGAGACCGGCGAGACAGGCCCGCGCAAGGTCACCCACCTGATCATCACCGAGGACGACAAGCACTTCAACGAGCTGTCCATCGCGACCGACGACGGCATCGAGCAGCTGACGGCGACGTACGAGCACCCGTTCTGGTCACCGTCGGAGCAGGCCTGGATCGAGGCGGGCGACCTCACGGCGGGCATGGCGCTGCTCACCGACGAGGGCGACACCGTCGTCGTGACCGGCAACCGCGCGTACAGCGATCACGTCCGCACGTACAACCTCACGGTCGGCGACCTGCACACGTACTATGTGCTGGCCGGAACCACGCCCGTGTTGGTCCACAACTCGACCCCGTGCGAGACGGCTGTCGGGGCCGGTGCGGACCTGATGAATCTCACGGGGGCGGAGCGCAAGCGGATCCAGAACGCCGCCGACCGCATCGGCATGCCGATCTCGGTGGTCGGGAGCCGGGCAGCCGGAAAGGCCGGACCCGAGTCGGACTGGGACTTCGTGATCACTGGAATCACCAGCCGCAAGAAGCACTCGGTGTCCAGCTCGCTGCCCAAGGCGGACGTGACCTTGGGTGCCGGAAGGCGACAGGACATCTTCACCGGCCCACTGGACGATTCCAGGCCCTACATCACCTTCTACCCCAAGGAGCCTCGCGGGTGAGCGAGTCAAGCAATTCAGCCGCTGTTCTGGCCGCGTCCGGGAACTACGCCGTGATTCAGCTGGAAGGCCGTCAGTACCCCGCGGCCGCGCTGCAGGGTGATTCCCTGAAGTCCCTTCACGAGGTCGTGGAAGAGCTCTCGGAGAACCTCCGTTCAGGAGATCTCGACGACGCGAAGTTCGCCCTGGAGGAGATCCAGACGGTCGTCGCGTCCCTGAAGTCGTTCTACGAAGAGACGCTGACCGGGGCGGGCATCGACCTGCCCTACGTCGACTGAGCAGAGTTCTCCGCTGAGTGAGCGTGTGATCCGGCGGGGTCTCCCGCCGGGGCACACGCGTCGAAAGCAAAGGGTGGGGATCGGTCATGGATGTACGTGAGTCGGCCTGATGGGCGTCGATGCGGCCCTGATGAGGGTGGCCCAGCAGGGCACAAGCCCGAAGCGGCGACGAGCGGGTCTCATTGACGTGGTCGTGGATGACGCCGACAGGCTCGCCCGCCTCTGTTCGGACAGTGGCCTGCCGATGCTGAATCGGGTCGCCCCCTACAGGTCGCTGATTCTGTCGTCGGCGGAAATGGAGCAGTTCATACCCGAGATCGAAGTGGTCCGGCGGCGAGTCGACGACCCGTTCGACCGGGCCCTCCTGGAGGGCGTTCTGCGTCTCGCCTGGGTCTGTTCGGCCGACCCCTCGACGGAGTTGCATCTCGACGGCGACTGACCGCCTGTTCGCCCGTCGCATCCCCTGATCGGACGTTGTGTTTTCCTCAAGGTGGAGTTCAATGAGTGAAGTCGACAGAGCCGTCATGCCCCGGCAGGCGCGTGCCGCCCAGCTCCTGCTGTTCGGGCTGGCGTTCGCCGGGCTGGTGGTCATGCTCGCGTTGGAGGACGGGCTGACGTCGTACGGGATGGGCGAGTTGATGGCGCCGTGGATCCTGGTCTGGGTGTGTGCGCTGCTTGCGCTTACCTACGACGGCAGTGCTCGTGGTGGGGTTCGGATGACGACCATCGTGGTGATGGTGTTCGTCCTCGTCGGGTCCTTCAACCAGGCATTCGGCGCCGGGTCGCCCGCTGAGTTCGTGGACGCGGCGTTGCGCATAGTGCTCGGGGTGCCGGCGGTTGTTCTGCTGTTCCTGCCGGAGGCTATGGGGTGGTTCGACCGAGCGAAGTGACGAACGCCTGCCAGGCCGGTGCGGGGAAGAGGAGGGCTGGTCCGGTGGGGTTCTTGCTGTCTCGGACGGGGATGTGGGTGGGG
>NZ_VJZC01000462.1 GCF_009377185.1 Streptomyces spongiae | reverse complement strand
GCTCGGGGGGTCGACCGCCGGCTCGGGTGGGCTCAGAGCCCGGCGGTTGTCGCGAAGGCGCGCAGCTCGCGCTCGATGTCGGGGCCGGCCGGCTGGTGGGCGACCGTGGTCGCGCCGGACTGCTCCAGGTGCTTCAGCCGCTCGCGTATCTGCTCCGGCGTGCCGGTGGCGGTGGCGGCCTCGATGACCTTGGGCGTGATGCAGGGACGCTCCTCGGGCGTCACACCGATCAGGTGCTCGCGGTGCGTCCCGATGTGGCGGCGCTCCTCGGGCACGGGGGCCAGCCAGGTTTGGTAGCCGCGCACCTCGTCGGCACCGGCCAGCGGGCCGAACTCGCCGAGGTGCAGTCCGAGCGCGGCACCGGGGCCTGCGGCGTCCACGACGCGGGGGCTCGTGGCGAAGCCCTTGGGCCCGTGCGCGGCGGCGAGGACCGGGACGTCCGTGACCGGGGCGAGTCCCGACTGTCCGGGGAACGTCAGGGCGATCCTCGTGCCCTCCCAGTCGATCTCCTCGCCCGCCATCAGGGCACGCAGGCCCAGGATGTACTCCTCGATCCGCGACGCGCGGTCCGCCGCGCCGAGGCGCTCGGCCTCGGCGATGTGGTCCGGGGCGCGGGTGGTGGGCGCGAACAGGCAGCCGATGTCCATCGTTCCTCGCAGCGGGTGCGGGGCGTCATTGCCCATGAGACGGAACAGGTTGGGGGAGAACGTAAGCGTCAGAGTTCTAATCGTCAAGGGTCATACAAACTTCACCGAGAGGACTTCAAGGGCGGCGCGATGGCGGGCCCAGGGCACCCCAAAGCACCCGCGGACCAACAATGCACAGACGAATACGAAATGTCCGCATGTAGCGTCACGAGATCCCGGTCACACGCGAGGCGTGCTGTGCCGGCAACCGCGGCGCCCGGAAGGCGCGGGCACCTCTAACGCGGGCACCTCTAAGAAGGGTGTTCCTGGTTGACCATCTTTCCCAGCAGGGAGACCAGCTGGGAGATGTCCTTGTCCTCGAGCACCGCCATCCAGGCGTGCTCCCGCTCGGTCTGGCCCTCGATGGCCTTGTGCAGCATCGTCAGGCCGGACGGGGTCAGCGAGACGCGGACGAGCCGCCGGTCCCCCGCTTCCCGTCGCCGCTCGACCAGGCCCCGCTCCTCGAGGGTGTTGATGGCGCTGGAGACGCTGGCGCGGGAGGTGCCCGAGATCCTGGCGATCTCCCGCTGCTCCAGGTCCCCGAAGACCCACAGGGTGTTCATGATCCGGAATCCGGCCCAGGTCATCCCGAGCGGCCGGTGCACGGATGCCTCGAAGTCCTGGACCAGCCGCGCGACGAGCCGGGTGAGGTGGGTGACGAGTTCGACGCCGTCGAGCTGGCGGTCCGTGTGGCCCATCTCCTGGTGGCGGGACCGCACCTTCTCGGCGAACTCCCGGGAGCGCGGGTGGTCGGCGGCGTCTCCTACCGGGGCGTCCGACACGCGAGGGCTCCCTTCATCCGCACGGCGTCCCGGTGGCCGGAACCAGGGTCACGGCCCCGGCCGCCGGGCTCTTGTCCACCGGGACAAGGGCTCCTCACCCACGTCCCACCGGTGGAATCGTAACAGCGCACGACGATGTCACCGGCTGATCGGATTGCGCATCACGCCGACCCCCTGGACCTCGGTCGTGAGGGTCATCCCGGGCTCCAGGTACAGGCGGGGAACACGCCTGACGCCGCAGCCGGCGGGGGTCCCCGTGAACACGAGATCGCCGGGCTCCAGGGTCACGTACGTGGAGAGCCAGGAGACCAACTCGGGGACGCTGAAGATCAGATCGGACGTACGGCCGCGCTGCACCTCCAGATCGTCGACATGCCCCACGACCTCGATGTCGTCCGGGTCCTCGAACTCGTCGACGGTCGCCACCAGAGGGCCGCACGGGCTGAAGGTGTCGTAGGACTTGGCGAAGGTGAACTGGTTGAGCGGCTTGCGCCACTGCTCCCGGCGGTCGGTGATGTCCTGGCCCGCGGTCACACCCGCGACGCCCTCCCACACCGCCTCGGGCGCCACGGCGCGCATCGTCCGGCCGATCACGACCACGACCTCGGCCTCGAAGTCGCACTTGTCGATGCCCTCGGGCACGATCACGGGCTGGTACGGCCCGGCCAACGAGCTCGTGAACTTGCCGAAGGCGGTGGGCGCTTCGGGGATCGGGATGCCCGACTCCTCGGCGTGGCCACGGTAGTTGAGCGCCACGGCGAGGATCTTCGGTGCCCGCGGGGAGACCGGGCCGAGCTGCTTCTCGTCGTAGGCGACGAGGTCGGCGTCGGTCGCGGACCGTTCGAGGCGGCGCAGCTCGTCGTGGTTCGCCAGGTCGTACAGCACCGCGGGGTCGGGGCCGAGCGCCCCGTTGCTGGCCTTCTCCACGTCGAGGGCGCGGTCGCCGACGATGACGGTGGCCCGTCCGGCGAGGTTGGCAAGCTTCATGGAAGTCCCCTCCTGGGGCGACTGGGACGGGAGGTGGGTGGTCAGGGCGCCCCGGGCGCGGGCAGCGGGAGCTCCGCGCGCAGTGCGGCGATGTCCGTCTCGGGCTGGATGCGGAAGGCGTTGATCGCCATGGCCACGGTCTGGTACTGGCCGACCGTGTAGACGAGGTCGATGAGCTGCTCGGTACCGAGCCGGTCGCGCAGCTCCTTCCACTCGACGTCACCCAGGTCCGCTTCGCTGAACAGCTGGTCGGTCGCGGTGAGCAGGGCCTGCTCGGTGGCGTCGAAGCCGGGGGCCCCGGGCCGGGCTAGGGCCAGGATCTCGTCGTCGGACACTCCGGCCCGGCGGGCGATCCGGACGTGCTGCAGCCACTCGTACTCGGCCTGTGCGCGCCAGGCGACCCGCAGGATCACCAGTTCGCGCCACCGGACGGACAGGGTGTTCTTGCCCAGCACGTGGTTGCCGAAGACCAGGAAGCGGCGCAGCGCGTCCGGGTGTGCGGCGAGGGTGGACCAGATCGCGTAGATGTCGCCGTCGGCGTGGGGGTTGCGGTACGGCTCCAGGGCCGTCAGCGCCTTCTCCGGTATGTCCTTCTCCGCGACCGGAACCAGGCGCGGCTCAGATACAGGCATGGGGTCGCCCTTCGTGACGGCGGTCGCCCTCAGGACGGCCTTACGTCGTCGGATGCTCCGACCGTAGATAGATAGAACCTTGACAGTCAAGAGCCACGCAAACACCTCGACGCAAGTCGTAAGACTCTTGATAATTAGAAGTCATACAAGTAGCTTCGGGCAGCGGGCGAACCGCCATGCCCCGCAGGCAGGGCTTCGACCAGGGAGGTTTCGATGAGTGTTCGCAGCCTGGGCTATCTCGGGATCGGCACACCTGACCCGGACGGCTGGGTCGCGTATGCCCACGACGTGATCGGAGCCATGTCCGTCGGGCCGCCCGGATCGGCGGAGGAACGGTTGCTGCGGCTGGACGAACACCCCTACCGGTTCAGCGTGGAGGCCGCCGAGACCGGCGGTGTCACGTACATCGGCTGGGAGGTCGGCGACCCGGCGGGCCTGGAACGGCTGACGGCACGGCTGCGCGCGCACGGGGTCGAGGTCCACGAGGCGGCTCCCGAGGAGTGCGCCGCCCGGCAGGTGGACCGCATGGTGTGGTTCGACGGCCCCTGCTCGGTGCGCACCGAACTGTTCACGGGACGCCGGGTCGCCGCCACGCCCTTCGTCTCCCCGCTCGGCGTCACGTTCGTGACCGGGGACCAGGGGATGGGGCATGTCGTGCTGATGTCGCCCCGGGCGATGGAGGCGGTCGACTTCTACCGCGACGTCCTCGGCTTCCGGCTCAGCGACGTGACCCACCTGCCCATGGGCGGGACCTTCTACTTCATGGGCTGCAACCCCCGCCACCACAGCGTCGCCTTCGTCGCCTCCCGGAAGCGCGAGGGCACGCACCACATCCTGTGCGAGGTGTCGAGCGCGGACGAGGTGGGCCGCGCCCACGACCGTGCCCGCGAGCACAAGGTCCCGCTGATGGCGACGCTGGGCCGGCACTCCAACGACCTCATGTTCTCCTTCTATATGCGCTCCCCCGCCGGTTTCGGCATCGAGGTGGGAGCCGAGGGCCGCCGGGTGGACGACGAGACCTGGGTGAGCCGCGTCTACACCGCCGACGTCTGGGGCCACCACGCCGTCGCGGACGGCGACGACGGATACGCCGGGACGGTCGGCACGATCGGCACGACCTCGACGGAGAGGACGGCAACACGATGACCACGCTGCGCAGCTACGTGCAGGACCAGTGGCACACCCCCACGGACGAGGGAGCCCCCGTCCACGACGCTGTCACCGGCGAGGAGATCGCCCGGGCCTCCTCCACCGGCGTCGACATGGCCGCCGCGCTGCACCACGCCCGCTCCGTCGGCGGCCCGGAACTGCGCGCCCTCTCCTTCCACCAGCGCGCCCGACTGCTGGCGGACCTGGGGGCGTACCTGCGCGGACACCGCGAGGAGCTGTACGCGATCTCCGCCCGCACCGGCGCGACGCTGTACGACTCCAAGTACGACATCGACGGCGGCATCCGGGTGCTGCTGACCTACGCCGACGTGGGCCGCCGCGAACTCCCTGGCGGCGACGAGGGATTGGTGTACGTCGAGGGCGCCCGGGAGAACCTGAGCCGTGACGGCAGCTTCCTCGGCGGGCACATCTGCACTCCCATCCAGGGCGCGGCCGTCCAGATCAACGCGTACAACTTCCCCGTGTGGGCGCCCCTGGAGAAGCTCGCCCCGGCGCTGCTGGCCGGCGTCCCGAGCCTGGTGAAGCCCGCGACACAGACCTGTCACCTCACCAGCCGGCTGATCGAACTCGTCGTGGAGTCGGGCGTACTGCCGCCGGGCAGCCTGCAGTTCGTCTGCGGGAGCGCCGGTGACCTGCTCGACCACGTCACCGAGCAGGACCTCGTGTCCTTCACCGGCTCGGCGACCACGGCCGAACGGCTGCGGACCCATCCGGCGGTCGTCCGGCAGGCCGTGCGCTTCAACGCCGAGGCGGACTCGGTGAACTGCTCGGTGCTCGGCCCGGACGCCACTCCAGGTACCCCTGAATTCGACCTGTACGTCGACCAGTTGGTCACCGAGATGACCGTGAAGGCGGGCCAGAAGTGCACGGCGATCCGCCGCGCCCTCGTGCCCGCCGAGCTGATCGACGCGGTCGGTGAGGCCGCCGCCGCCCGGCTCGCCGAGGTGGTCGTAGGCAACCCGGCCGACCCGGCCGTGCGCATGGGCGCCCTGGCGAGCGTCGGGCAGCGCGAGGAGGTGCGCCGCTGTGTGAAGGCGCTGCTCGACTCCGCGCGTCTGGTGTCGGGCGACCCCGACCGGGTGGACGCCCGCGGCGCCGACGCGGAGCGCGGCGCGTTCCTCACTCCCCTGCTGCTGCGCTGCGACGACCCGGGGGCCACCGCACCGCACGAGGTGGAGGCCTTCGGCCCGGTGAGCACGCTCATCCCGTACACCTCGCCGGAACACGCCGTCTTCCTGGCGGCCCGGGGCCGGGGCAGCCTCGCCGGCTCCGTGGTCACCGGTGACGCCGCCTTCGCCCGCCAGGTGGTGCTCGGGCTCGCCCCGTGGCACGGCCGGGTCCTCGTCCTCGACACCGAGTCCGCCACGGCGTCCACCGGCCACGGCTCCCCGCTGCCCGCCCTGGTGCACGGCGGTCCCGGCCGCGCCGGCGGCGGCGAGGAGATGGGCGGCATCCGCGGGGTGCTCCACCACATGCAACGCACCGCCGTCCAGGGCGGCCCGAGCATGCTGGCGGCGCTGACGGGCCGCACGGCCGAGTAACGCTGTTCGTAGCGACTGACGGAGACCATCGCCATGACCTTTTCCCTGGCCACCCTGCGCGTTGGCGGGAAGCCCACGCCCGTGCTGTCGGTCGACGGCCGCTACTGGGCCCTGGCCGACGTCGCCCCCGAGGCGCTGCGACCGGAGCCCGCGCGCGGCCTGATGAACGTGTTCGACCACTGGGACCGCACCGAACCGCTCCTGGTGGCCGCCGCCGAACGCCTCGCCTCCGGTACCGACACCACCGCACCACTCCCCGCACCGGCTGCCCTGGAAGACGTCCTCACACCGCTCCAGTACCCGCGCAAGGTCGTGATGACGGGGGCGAACTACTACGATCACATGGAGAAGGACGGCGGCCACACGGACTGGGAGAAGGACAAGAAGATCCCGCTCTTCTTCTTCAAGCCGCCCACGACGTCACTCGTCGGCCCCGGCAGGACGGTCCGTTACCCGGAGCAGTCGGAGAAGTTCGACTACGAGCTGGAACTCGCCGTGGTCATCGGCAAGCGGGGACGGCGTCTGAGCCTGGACAACGCGATGGAGTACGTGGCCGGTTACACCATCGCGCTGGACCTGTCGGCACGGGACTGGCAGCGCCACCCCCAGCACCTGGTGAAGTTCGACCTCTTCGGCGGCAAGGCCTTCGACGACAGCTGCCCCCTCGGACCCGCCGTCGTCCCGGCCCGCTACGTCGACCACGACAACCTGCGTCTGCGGTTCCGGCTCAACGGCGAGCCGAAGCAGGACGCCAACACCCGGGACATGATCTGGTCCATCCCGGAACAGCTCGTCAGGATCACCGAGCATCTGACCCTGGAACCGGGCGACATCGTCTCCACCGGCACCCCGGCCGGCGTCGGCCTGGGCACCGGCCAGTGGATGAAGCCCGGCGACCTCCTGGAAGGCGAGATCACCGGACTCGGCCGCCTCACCGTAGAGATCATCAAGGAACACTGAGCTCCCAGGGGGTCGGCATGCCTCTCCACCGCCGCCGCCGCCGCGACGATCGGACCACGGGCTCCGCCTCAGGCGGCGGCCCGGACGTGCCGACGCGCATGATGCTGGCCCTCGCCCTGGCCTACGCGGTGGCTCCGCTCGCCACGGACATGTATCTGCCGGCGTTCCCGCGGATGACGGAGGGCCTGCGGACGGAGGTCACCGGTGTCCAGCTGACCCTGACCACCTTCATGCTCGGCCTGGCCACCGGTCAGCTGGTCATAGGGCCGCTGTCCGACCGGTGGGGACGGCGTCGCCCCATGCTCGCGGGCACCGCGGTGAGCGCCCTCGCCGGCGTGCTCTGTGCCCTGGCGTCCTCGGTCGAGGTGCTCGTCGCGGCCCGCTTCGTCCAGGGGTTCAGCGGAGCCGCCGGGATCGTCATAGCCCGCGCGGTGATCAGTGACCGGTCCCCCGCGGGCGGAGCGGCCCGTTCGTTCGGTGTCCTCATGATCACGGGTGGGGTGGCTCCGGTCGTCGCCCCACTGGCCGGTGGAGCCCTGGTCGGCCCCGTCGGCTGGCGCGGGATCTTCCTCGTCCTGGCCGGCCTCGCCACGCTGATGTTCCTGGGGGTCCTGCTGCTCGTACCCGAGACGCTCCCTCCGCAGTCGCGGCACGGAGGCGGCCTCTTGACCACGTTCCAACGCATGGGCGGGCTGCTGTCTGATCGCGGATTCGTCGGCTACACCCTGGCGTACGGCTTCGCCTTCGGCGTGCTCTTCTCATACATCGCGGCGTCGTCGTTCGTGTTCCAGAACGTCTACGACCTGTCCACCGGCGCCTACTCGGTGCTGTTCGCGGCCAACGCCTTCGGGTTCACCTCCACCGGCGCCGTCAACCGCAGTATCGTGGGCCGCTTCGGCCCACGGCCCCTGCTGCGGACCGGGCTCACGGTGATGGTGACCTGCTCCGCCGTGCTGTGCGGGCTGGGCACGGCGGGACGGCTCGTGTTGCCCTTGGCCGCCGCCCTGGTCTTCCTCGCCACCTCCTCGCTCGGCCTGGTGGCCGCCAACGCCACGGCGCTCGCCACCGCGCGGGCCCCACAGGCGGCGGGGAGTGCCTCGGCGCTGCTGGGTTCGCTCCAGTTCGGCCTGGCGGCACTCGTGTCGCCACTCGTGGGTCTGGGCGGCGAGCGCACGGCCGTACCCATGACGATCGCCATGCTCACTGCGGCATGCGTCGCCTTCCTGGGCGGAATCGTCCTCACGGCCGACGCCCCGGCAGCCCGCCACCGCCCCGAGCACGACCGCACCGAGACTTTCGAAGCCCCTGGGGAGGCACGAAGCGAATGACCCCCGCCGCCCTTACCCATTCCCCTCCCCTGGGG
>NZ_VJZC01000461.1 GCF_009377185.1 Streptomyces spongiae | reverse complement strand
TCACGGGCCTGGCGGGGCGTGAAGGCAGCGGTACGTCGTGATGCCGGTGGCGCGTGGGCATTTCAGGGCGCGTGACGCGGGCGGTACGTAGCGACGCCGGGCGCCCGGGCTTTTAAGGGGGGCGTGCGTGCGCGGGCGGTACGTAGCGACGCCGGGCGCGCCCAGTCTTTTAAGGGGCGCGGGGAACTGCGCGACAAGCCACGACGGACCGGTGGTCACCCAACGGCAGGAACCCGGCAGACGAGACGCACCCGTCCAACCCCCAGAGCGGCTCACTCAACTTTCCGGCTTTCCGTTCCGTCTTCGAAGGCGGCACCCGCCAATCCGGACGGAGGACGGCCGCATGAGGGTCCGCGACGGCGTCGTCCTCCGACTGGCGCGAGCCGAGTGGGGACAGCTGTACGACACCGTGCGCCCGGCGTTGCTGCGCGAACGCCGGCGGGCGATACCGCTGGCCCTGACCGCGGTGGGTCTCACCGCACTCCTGCACTTCGTGCACGGCCAGCCGTGGGGCTACGGCTTCGTGCAGGGCATCGGTGCCGTACGCGCCGAGGACCCCCTCTGGCTCGCCCTCTTGCGCACCCCGCTCTCCCTGTTCGTACCGGCCCTGGACCTGCCGGTGTGGGGCGGGCTCCTGCAGATCCTGGTCGTGTTCGGGATCTCGGAGATCTGCCTGGGCCGTCGGCGGACACTCGCCGTCGCGTACCTCGCCACACTGGCCGGCACGTTGTACGCGCGCGTGGGCGTCGCGCTCGGCCCGGACGTGCTGTTCGGGTTGCCCGCGTCGGACGGGCGGGTCGTGGACACCGGGCCGTCGGCCGCCGTGGTCGGGCTCGCCGTGTTCGTGGGCCGGCGCTACCGCGCGTACGTCACGGCGGCAGCCGTGGTCGTGGCGATGGTCGTCGAGGTGCTGCTGAAGCAGAACCTCGCGGGCAAGGAGCACCTGGCGGCGATCGCGGCGGTGCTGGTGGTGTGCGCGGCCTCGGAGTGGCGTCAGCGGCGGTCGGCGGTGCGGCCGGACTCCACGGCCGGTGTGTCGGGGGCGCCGCCGATCCAGTCCTGAGCCTTGCGACTGAGGACCACCCAGCGACGGTCGTGGTGGTAGGCGCGCAACTGGGACTTGGCGCGGGTGCGCGGGCGGCCCCGGTAGAAGCGTTTGGCCCACGGTGAGCCGGGGCGGGCCACCCGGAGCGCGCCGATGACGGCGATGAAGGGCACGATCACGCCGAAGAGCGCGATGCGGGCCTTGCCCTTGCTGAGGGCGAGCAGCGCGAAGAAGAAGTTCAGGGCGACGGTGACGACCGCCGAGCCCCTGCCCGCCAGTTCGTCCTGGCTCGTGTCGTTGACCCCGAACGGCACGAACCCGCAGAGCACCAGGCCGACGAGAGCCGCCGTCAGCACCACCATCTCGACGCTCTTGCGGCCCTGCTCGGTCCAGTACACGTCGTCGAGGTGGAGGATCAGCGCGAACTCGTCCAGCACCAGGCCCACCCCCACCCCGAACAGCACGGCGCACAGGGCGGGGCCGAACCCGTGCCGACCGCTCGCCACCGCGCCGAAACCACCGGCGATCGTCAACAGGACACCGGGGACCACGTGGTGGATGTGCACACCGCCGGAGTCGATGTTGCGGAACGGCCCCTTGCCCGCGCGGATCATGCGCGTGATCACGCGGGTGATCACAAAGGTCAGTACGAAGGAGGTGAGGGCGAGCAGGAGGGGCAGCTTGCCTGGCTCGATGATGTTCCGCTGCAACCAGTGACCCATATGCGCACTTTAGCGATGATTTGAGCCCTACCTGTTCTGCGGCCCGCTGCCGGTGGCCCCGAAGCCGCCGGATACCCTGCGCCGGTGTCCACGCCGGTGTCCAAGCCCTCCCTCCCCGACGGCCTGCGTTTCGCCTTCGGCACTCTGACCGTGCTGCCGGTCACGGTGACCCGCTGGGACCGTGACACCGCGCGCGCCGGGATGCTGTGCGCCCCGGCCGCCGGACTGGTCGTCGGGCTCACCTCCTCCGTACTCGGCCTGCTGCTGCTCCTGCTCGGCGCGGGCCCGCTGCTCGCGGCCGTGGCCACCGCCGCCGTACCCGCCGCCCTGACCCGGGGCCTGCATCTCGACGGTCTCGCCGACACGGCCGACGGGCTGGGCAGCGGCAAGCCCGCCGAGGACGCGTTGCGGATCATGAAGCAGTCGGACATCGGCCCGTTCGGCGTCATCACCCTCGTCTTCGTCCTGCTCGCCCAGGTCACCGCGCTCACCGAGGCGTACGGGGAGTCCTGGGCCCATGGCGCCTTCGCCGCCACCGTCTCGGCCACCACGGCCCGGCTCGCCCTGACCCTGGCCGCGCGCACGGGCGTGCCACCGGCCCGGCCCGAGGGGCTGGGCGCGGCGGTCGCGGGCACCGTGCCGGTGCGGGACGCGCTGCTCGTGGCGGGCCTGGTCGTGTGCGCCGCGGGCGGTGTGAGCACGTTGGCCGTGCCGTACGCCGCCGTCCTCCGTACGGTCCTCGCGGTCGTCCTCGCCTGTGCCGCAGCCGAGGTGCTGCTGCGGCACTGCACGCGCCGCTTCGGCGGGGTGACGGGCGACGTGTTCGGCGCGCTCGCGGAGACGGCGGCGACGGCGGCGCTGGTGGTCCTGTCACTGGGATGATCAGGATCCGGCCCACCGCGGTGGGAGCAATGGCCGAGTAGCACCTTCATCTTCCCCAGTCCCGCCGCTACCTTGAATCCTTCTAAATTGACACATCGTCATCGGGGGAATTTCGTGCCGAAGTCCCGTCGGGCTGTGGCCTGGTTCATCGACTTCGGGTTGGTGGTGGCGCTGGCCTCGGCGCTCGCCACACTGACCTTCCAACGGATAGCCGCTCTCGTCACCGACGTGCCGGAGCTCGCCACGAAGAGCGGCTTCGACCTGCTGAGCTCGCGCGGTGACGTCGTCGACGCCTCGGAGGACCTGGGCGGGTCCCTGTGGAACGAGGCGGTGCTCTACGTCGAGCAGGCCTTCGGGCTGCTGGTCATGGCGACCTTCCTCTACCAGTGGGCCTGCCTCGCCCTCGCCGGACGTACCGTCGGCAAGGGGCTGCTGGGGATGAAGGTGACCCCTGCCCGCCCCGGCAGGACCGCGCTGCGGGCCGCGGTCACCACCACCGCGGACGTCGCCGTGTACGCCGCCGCCTGTGTGCTGCTGATCGAGGGTCAGTTCGTGCTGTCGGTGCTGGTGTGGGCGGTGGCCGTCGTACTGTTCCTCCTCAACGCGCTGCCCGTCTTCTCCCCCAGCCGCCGTTCCCTTGCCGACCGGGTGGCCGGCACGACGATCACATGCCTCGGGCTCAGCACTCTCGCCGCCACACCCCCAGCTCGTACTTCTTCAGTATCGAGCTCAGCCGCAGCCGGCGGGCCTCGGGGCAGAAGTCGCTGGTCCTGAGCTCGTACTCGGCGTGGAAGACCGCCTTGTCCGCCTCGATGAAGGGCTTCATGTCCTTGCATTCCCCGTACTGGGCGCACTGTTCGTTGACCGCGAAGTCGAAGTCGTCGACGAGCTGCGGGATCTGGTCGAGGTCGTTCTTCAGGCCGACGGCCAGGCCGCGTTCATGAGCGAGGCGGGCGATGAGGCGGTTGTAGCGGAGCTGGTGGGCGGCGGTCAGAGGGAAGCCCGTGCGGTTCTTGTAGCCGTCCATGTTGTCCGGTTCGACCGCGTCGAAGCCCTTCTCCTCGCACATGTCGATGCGGGCCGCCATGAGAGGTTCGAGGACGTCGGTGCGGCGGATGTCGAGCCAGCGCTCGCCCTCCCAGCCGTTGCCGCGGCCGAGGACGGACTTGGGGAAGTCGTCCGCGTCCGGGCGGAAGTCCTCCCAGGCCCCGGTCGACAGGTAGCAGATGACCTTGCGGCCGTCGCCGTGAAGTTCGTCGACCGTGTCGGCCGAGTGGTCGAAGCCGTCGATGTCGTACACGGGCACGTCGACGGAGGTGTCCAGGCGCCCGCTGAGCTGCCACTGCCAGGCGGTGCCGGGGCGGGGTCGCCACCGGTCGGCACCGTGCTCGGGGTTGTCGTCGGGGGCGGTGCTGCAGGCCGTGAGCAGCAGAAGCAGGGCGCACAGGACGAGCGGGCGTTTCACCGGGCGGGCTCCAGGGGATACGGAAGGCTTCCCCAGGGATGATCTCCCATCCCTGGCACCGAGGACGCGGACGGCGGGAGTCCGGCCATGGGGATCCCCCTATGCGCAAGCCATGGGGATCTCCCTGTGCGGGCCCGGCCGGGAGCTCGTGGAGGCTGGAGTCACGGGCCCGGACAAGCGGGCCGAAGGCCCGGGGAGTCGGCTCCGGATGCCCGGGAAGCGGGCATCCGGCGCCCGCGTCCCAGGTCCGATGGGCCGAACAGGGCCTAGGCTCGTCCCCGGCACTCCCGGTCCGACCGTGGGGCGCCGCGCGCCACGGATCCCCGACTGCCCGGGGCTGCCGCGCACCGCGGTCCCCCAGCCGGTCGGGGCTGCCGCGCACGCGGGATCATCCAGGGTCCTCCCAGGGGCGGTCGACCCATCCGTTCGGCCACTGACACTCAACTGGAAGCGAGATTTCACCACCGTGACTGCTCTCACTCTCAGCACCGCCGCCGCGCCCGGCCTCCGCGCCGACGCCATCGTGGTCGGTGTCGCGAAGGGCGCCAAGGCCCCGGTCGTCGCGCCGGGCGCCGAGGCCGTGGACAAGGCGTACGACGGCAAGCTGGCGGGCGTCCTGGAGACTCTCGGCGCCTCGGGTGCCGAGGGCGAGGTGACGAAGCTGCCCGCGCCGTCCGGCTTCAAGGCGCCGCTCGTGGTGGCGGTGGGCCTGGGAGCCGTGCCCGAGAAGGACGCCGCCTTCGAGGCCGAGGCGCTGCGCCGCGCGGCCGGTGCCGCGGCCCGGGCCCTGGCCGGTTCGAAGAAGGCCGCGTTCGCGCTGCCCATCGCGGACGCCGGTGACGTCGCCGCCGTCGCCGAGGGCGCGCTGCTCGGCTCGTACTCCTTCGACACGTACAAGGAGAACGGTAAGGACGCCAAGGCGAAGAAGGGCAAGGCGCCGCTCGCCGAGGTCGCCCTGCTCGGCACCAAGCCCCGCGACCGCGCCCACAAGGCCGCCGCGGAGCGGGCCACCGCCGTGACCGAGGAGCTCAACCGCGCCCGCGACCTGATCAACATGCCGCCGAACGACCTGAACCCGGAGGCGTTCGCCGCCGTCGCCCAGGCCGCGGGCAAGGAGCACGGCCTCAAGGTGCAGGTGCTCGACGAGAAGGCGCTGGAGAAGGGCGGCTACGGCGGCATCCTCGGCGTGGGTGCCGGGTCGGCGTCGGCACCCCGTCTGGTGAAGCTGTCGTACACCTCCTCCAAGGCGAAGAAGCACCTCGCGTTCGTCGGCAAGGGCATCACGTACGACTCGGGCGGCATCTCGCTGAAGCCCGCCGGGCACAACGAGACGATGAAGTGCGACATGAGCGGCGCGGCGGCGGTCTTCGCCGCGGTCGTGGCCGCCGCGCGGCTCGGGCTCGAGGTCGACGTCACCGGCTGGCTCGCCCTCGCCGAGAACATGCCGTCCGGCTCGGCCACCCGCCCGGGTGACGTGCTGCGCATGTACAGCGGCAAGACCGTCGAGGTCCTCAACACCGACGCCGAGGGCCGGCTGGTGCTCGCGGACGCGCTCGCCAGGGCCTCCGAGGAGAAGCCGGACGCGATCGTGGACGTGGCCACGCTGACGGGCGCGATGATGCTGGCGCTCGGCAACCGGACGTTCGGGATCATGGCGAACGACGACGCGTTCCGCTCCGCGGTGCACGAGGCCGCCGAGGAGGTGGGCGAGGGCGCCTGGCCCATGCCGCTGCCGGACCACCTGCGCAAGGGGATGGACTCCCCGACCGCCGACATCGCGAACATGGGTGAGCGGTACGGGGGCGGGCTGGTCGCCGGTCTGTTCCTGAAGGAGTTCGTGGGCGAGGGGATCACCTGGGCCCACCTCGACATCGCGGGGCCGGCGTACAACGAGTCCGGGCCGTTCGGTTACACGCCGAAGGGTGGAACGGGGAGCGCGGTGCGGACCCTGGTGCGGTTGGCCGAGCTGGCGGCTTCGGGGGATCTGGGCTGAGGTTCGCTTGGGGCGGCGGGGCTCCGTGCCGGTTGAGCTCCGTCGCCCACGAGCTCGGTTCTTCCTGTCGTAGGGCGGCTGCGGGTTGTGTGTGACTGGTCGCGCAGTTCCCCGCACCCCCTACGGGGACGTGGGGCTTCTCACACCGCAGCCCGGCGTCCCGGACGCCACGGACAAGTGCGAAGATGGGGCACGGCAGGACAGGGCCCCACCGAAGGGCCGAAGCAAAGAGCGGCCGGACACCAGCCGCCGACCGGTCATCGCGCACCGGCGCACGGCGCACATGCATGGAGGACGTGACGTGGCGAACGACGCCAGCACCGTTTTCGACCTAGTGATCCTCGGCGGTGGTAGTGGCGGTTACGCCGCGGCCCTGCGCGGGGCGCAGCTGGGCCTGGACGTCGCCCTGATCGAGAAGGACAAGGTCGGCGGCACCTGCCTGCACCGGGGTTGCATCCCCACCAAGGCCCTGCTGCACGCGGGCGAGATCGCCGACCAGGCCCGCGAGAGCGAGCAGTTCGGTGTGAAGGCCACGTTCGAGGGCATCGACGTACCGGCCGTCCACAAGTACAAGGACGAGGTCATCTCGGGCCTGTACAAGGGTCTGCAGGGGCTCGTGGCCTCGCGCAAGGTGACCTACATCGAGGGTGAGGGCCGACTGTCCTCCCCGACCTCCGTGGACGTGAACGGCCGGCGGGTCCAGGGCCGTCACATCCTGCTGGCGACCGGCTCGGTGCCGAAGTCGCTGCCCGGTCTGGAGATCGACGGCAACCGCATCATCTCCTCGGACCACGCGCTCGTCCTGGACCGCGTGCCGAAGTCCGCGATCGTCCTCGGCGGCGGTGTCATCGGTGTCGAGTTCGCCTCCGCGTGGAAGTCCTTCGGCTCCGACGTCACGGTCATCGAGGGCCTGAAGCACCTCGTCCCGGTCGAGGACGAGAACAGCTCGAAGCTTCTCGAGCGGGCCTTCCGCAAGCGCGGCATCAAGTTCAACCTCGGCACCTTCTTCCAGAAGGCCGAGTACACGGCGGACGGTGTCAAGGTCACGCTCGCCGACGGCAAGGAGTTCGAGGCCGAGTACCTCCTCGTCGCCGTCGGCCGCGGCCCGGTCTCGCAGGGCCTGGGCTACGAGGAGGCCGGGGTCGCCATGGACCGCGGTTACGTCCTCGTCGACGAGTACATGCGGACGAACGTCCCGACCGTCTCCGCAGTCGGTGACCTGGTCCCGACGCTCCAGCTCGCGCACGTCGGCTTCGCCGAGGGCATCCTGGTGGCGGAGCGTCTGGCCGGTCTGAAGACCGTTCCGATCGACTACGACGGCGTGCCGCGGGTGACGTACTGCCACCCCGAGGTCGCCTCCGTGGGCATCACCGAGGCCAAGGCCAAGGAGGTCTACGGCGCGGACAAGGTCGTCGCTCTGAAGTACAACCTCGCGGGCAACGGAAAGAGCAAGATCCTCAAGACCGCGGGCGAGATCAAGCTCGTCCAGGTCAAGGACGGCGCCGTGGTCGGCGTCCACATGGTCGGCGACCGCATGGGCGAGCAGGTCGGCGAGGCCCAGCTGGTCTACAACTGGGAGGCGCTGCCGGCCGAGGTCGCCCAGCTCATCCACGCCCACCCGACGCAGAACGAGGCGCTCGGCGAGGCCCACCTGGCCCTCGCGGGCAAGCCCCTCCACGCCCACGACTGAGCCTTCGGTCAACGGACGCGACGACACAGACTTCCGCAATTTCGTAAGGAGCAACCGAAACCATGGCGGTTTCCGTAACCCTTCCGGCGCTCGGTGAGAGCGTCACCGAGGGCACTGTCACCCGCTGGCTGAAGGCCGAGGGCGAGCGCGTCGAGGCCGACGAGCCGCTGCTGGAGGTGTCCACCGACAAGGTCGACACCGAGATCCCCTCGCCCGCCGCCGGTGTGCTGGCGTCCATCAAGGTCGCCGAGGACGAGACGGTGGAGGTCGGCGCCGAGCTGGCCCTCATCGACGACGGCACGGGCGCGCCTGCCGCCGCCCCTGCCC
>NZ_VJZC01000046.1 GCF_009377185.1 Streptomyces spongiae | reverse complement strand
CCGGTGGACAGGGGCGGTCGGGGCGGGGACCGGGCGGCTGGGTCAGCCGCGCCAGGACGCGGCGACTGCCAGGGCCTGCTGGGGGTTGAGACGGGGGTCGCAGAGTGTCGTGTACTTCTCCTTGAACTCCCGCAGGTGCTGCTCGTCGTCGACGCACTCGGTGACCTCGTCGGGGGTGGTTTCCAGGTGGAGCCCACCGGCGACCCCGCCGGCCTGCGCGACGGCGTTCTGGAACTCCCGCACCTCGCGCACGACGGTCCGTACCAGCCGGGTCTTGAGACCGTCGGGCCCGCTGACGGTGTTGCCGTGCACCGGATCGCTCAGCCACACCACCGGGTGGCCGGCCGCACGCACCGTGGCGACCAGCGGCGGCAGCTTCTCCCCGACGTTCTGGGCCCCCATCCGCGCGATGAGCGTGAGCCGTCCCGGCTCGCGCTCCGGGTCGAGCCGCTCGCACAGGGCGAGGAGTTCGTCGGTGGTGATCCCGGGGCCCACCTTGCAGGCCACCGGGTTGGCCACGGAGGCGAGCAACGCCACATGGGGGCCGTCCGCCTGCCGCGTGCGCTCGCCGATCCAGGGCCAGTGCGTCGAGGTGAGCAGCCGCCTGCCGTCCGACTGCCTGCGCACGAGCGGCAGTTCGTAGTCGAGGAGCAGCATCTCGTGGCTCGTCCACAGCGGGGCGCCTGCGCGCGGGGCATCGGTGCCGCCGTTCCAGCCGAGCAGCCGCATGACCGTACGGGACGCCTGGTAGCCGGTGAGCATGCGGTTCGGGTCGGGGCGGCGCAGCTCGGGGGCCGGCTCGGGGCAGTTGACCATGTGCCCGCGGTAGACGGGCAGTTCCACCCCGCCGACGGTCTCGGTGGGGTGGGAGCGCGGCTTGGCGTACTGGCCGGCGAGGCGCCCCACGCGTACGACCGGTCGCCACGCGGCCAGGGACATCACGCCCGCCATGGCGTCGAGGAGTGCCTGCTTGCGGATGACGTCGACGGGCGTGCATTCCGCCCAGTCCTCCGCACAATCACCGGCCTGAATGATCTGTGTCTTTCCGGCAGCGGCAGCGGCCAATCGCCTCCGGAGATCCTCCACGTCCGCCATGGCGACGAGCGGTAACGCGGACTCGAGCCTTTTCCGTACCCGTTCCACTCCTTCCGGGTCGTTCCAGTCGGGCTGCTGAAGAGCGACCGGCACCCGGGGCGCCTGATCGGTGAATTCCTGGACCACGGTCATGAGCGCTCACTCCAGTACGTATCTCATTCGTGCCGAATTCGTGCCGCATTCGTGCCGCATTCGTATCGCGGGTGTATCGGCGCGTTTTCCAGGCCGTGGACAGCGGAGTCGGGTGTCGCACGGCGACACGCCCTACGCGTCGTGTGCCTCGGCCCCGTCGAGGGCGGCCCGGGCCACTGCCGCCGCCACCGCGGGCATCACCCTCGGATCCAGGGAGTGCGGAACGATCCGGTCGGCGGCCAGGTCGGTGGCCGCCACCTCCGCGATGGCCTCGGCGGCGGCGAGCTTCATGCCCTCGGTGATGCGCCGGGCCCCCGCGTCCAGGGCGCCGCGGTAGATGCCGGGCGAGGCCAGGGTGTTGATGACCTGGTTGGGGAAGTCGCTGCCGCCCGTGCCGACGATCGCGGCGTGCCGGGCCGCGACCTGCGGCTCCACCTCCGGGACGGGGTTGGACAGCGCCAGCACGACGGCCTCGGGGGCCATGGTGGCGATCAGTTCCTCGGGCACCCGGGAGCAGGAGACTCCCACGAAGGCGTCGGAGTCCCGCAACGCCTCGGCGAGATGGCCGTGCAGCCCCCGGGGGTTGGTACGCGCCGCCAGCTCGGCCTTGACGGGGTTCATGCCCTCGCGGCCCGGCGTGAGGATGCCGCGCGAGTCGAGGACGACGACATCGCGAACGCCCGCCGCGAGCAGGATCCGGGCGCAGGCCACCCCGGCCGCGCCCGCACCGGAGACGACGACACGCCGCGCCTCCAGCGGGCGGCCGATCACGGCGTACGCGCCGCGCAGAGCGGCGAGGACCGCGATGGCCGTGCCGTGCTGGTCGTCGTGCATCACCGGGCAGTCGAGCGCCCGCGTCAGCCGGTCCTCGAGCTCGAAGCAGCGCGGCGCCGCCACGTCCTCCAGGCTCACCGCGCCGAAGGACGGCCGGAGCCGGACCAGCGTGTCGACGATCTCGTCCACGTCCGTGGTGTCCAGGACCAGCGGAATCGAGTCGAGCCCGCCGAACTCCTTGAGCAGCGCTGCCTTCCCCTCCATCACGGGCAGCGCCGCCGTCGGTCCCACATCGCCGAGCCCGAGCACGGCCGTGCCGTCGGTGACCACCGCGACGAGACGGCCGGCCCAGGTGTAGCGGTGCGCGAGCGTGGGATCGGCCGCGATGGCCTGGCTCATCCTGCCCACGCCGGGCGTGTAGGCGATGGACAGGGAATGCGCGTCCTTGAATTCCGTGGTGACGCCGACGCTCAGCTTTCCGCCTTCGTGCGCCGCGAATATCTCACGGTCCGATATTTGGGTACTGGCTTCAGTGGCAGCCATGACGAACCCCCTCCAATTCGGTAGGCGTTCAGGACGTTAGTCGTGGCGCACGGGCCATGGGCACTACTCGACCGCGCGGTTCCCCCGCGGCTATTTCTACTCGTTCGAGTAGTGGCTCCCCTGTCGTAGCGGCCCGAGGATCGGGGGCTGCGAAACGAATCCGTCACACACGGCAGAGAGAGGTCCGGGAATGCCCACCCTGATCGTCAGCAACCAGCGCACAGAGGAGATGGTCGGCGACCTGGAGCTCCTCGATCCGGACTACCGCCGGTACGTGGGGAACCAGGCGCAGCGCATGGCCTGGTGCCTGCGGGAGGGCGACATCCTCGTACTGCCCATGCCCGCGGACGAGGAGTTCCTCCGGTACGTCGCCGACAGCCTCGGCATCGAGCGGGACTCGGTGCGCGTGATCGTGCCGCCTGCCGGCCGGGTGGGCGAGGGACTGCTGTCCCGCGACCGGCTCACCGACGAGGGCTTCCTCGCCGAACTGCGGGAGGCGGTCGCCGCCCAGGGCACCGACCGCGTCCTGCCGTTCCACTTCGACAGCACGGTCGCCGAACTCACCAGGATGCTCGGCCTGGACCGGGTCACCCCCGGCTTCGGCTTCCTCGACCAGAGCGGCGGCCGGCTCCTCAACAGCAAGTCGACGTTCCGCGCCCTGGCCGGCGGGGTCCACGCGCCCGTACCGGAGGGCGGTGTCTTCTCGGCGCGCGAGGAAGCGGAGGCATTCCTGTGGGAGGGGCTGCTCTCCCAGGGGCACCCGGCCATCCTCAAGCAGGACTTCCACGTCGCCGGGTTCGGCAACGAGATCGTCAGCCCGGTCCCCGGCGTCGACCCGCTCGGCGCCCGGCGCACCGTGGTCACCGAGGACCGCGAGGAGCTCGTCAAGTACCTGACGGACCGCTGGGACTGGCTCACCGACGGCGGCCGCAACCGCGTCGTCATCGAGCGGTACGTCCCGGAGTCGGTGCCGATCTACGCGGAGGTCCGCGTCGAGGAACACGGCGTCGAGTTCACCGGGCACGGGGAGATGCGCATGAAGCCCGTGCTGAACGGCCTCATCGTCCCGGCGCCCTCCGCCGAACTGCCCGCGTTCCCTGGGTTCCTGGACGCCGTCCGGCTCCTGTGCGAGCCGATCCACGCCGTGGGCTACCGCGGCATCGTCAGCGTCGACGCCATCGTCACGCCGGACCAGGACATCCTGATCAACGAGTTCAACTGCCGCACCGGCGGTTCCACCCACATCCACCGCATCGGTGAACGCGTGGTCGGCGCCGACTACTTCGAGGAGCGCGTCCTCGTCGAACTGCGCCGCTGCACGTTCCCGCCCTTCGCCACCGCCGTCGAGGCGTTGCGCACCCACGGGCTCGCCTACGACCCGGCCACCCGTACCGGCGTGCTCGTCACGGTCGACGACGGCAGCCCGACCGGCGGCTTCGGCGAGTACGTCGTGGTGGCCGAGGACGCCGACGGCGTGCGCGAACTGGAACTGGCCGTCGGCGAGTTGTTCGCCGCCCACGGCACGGAGGACTGACCACGATGACCAGCACCAAGCCGAGCTACCGGGACCTCATGACCCGCGAGTTGCTGCTCTGGGCGGTGGTAGCCCTGTTCAGCAAGGCGCCCGTGGCCATGGCCCCGCTGGCTCTGGTGTTCCTGAGCCGCGAGAGCCCCGGCGGCTACACCCTGGGGGCGACCCTGGCGTCCGCGTACGTCCTGGGCGAGGTCGTGGGCGCACCCCTGCTGGGCGCGCGCCTCGGCCGGTCCCGGATGCGGCCCCAGCTGGCCCTCGGCCTCCTCGGCGGGGCACTCGCCTTCGGCGCCCTTCCCCTGGCGCGCGACGCGCCGTCACCCGTCCTGATCGGCCTGGCCTTCCTGGCCGGAGCGGCACCGGCCGCCTGTCCCGGCGGCGTCCGCTCCCTGCTGACCCGGCTGGTGGAGGAGCGGACGGTGCCCAGGGCGCTGAGCGCCGAGGCCACGCTCACGCAGATCACCTGGGCCGCGGCGCCGGGTCTCGTCGCCCTGCTCGCCCTCCAGATGGACCCGGGCGCCCCGTTGGCGCTGGGCGCGGTGCTCGCGGCCGTCGCCGCGCTGCTGCTCCTCGCCCTGCCGGAGCGCCCGACGGCCACGACCGGCGCACCGACCAAGGTCCGCATGACGAGGAGCCTGCTCGCCGGCTGGCCCGTCTACCTCACCAGTGCGGCGGCCATGGCGATGCTGGCCACCGCGGAACTCGTGCTTCCGGCGCTGTTGGAGGACCGGGACATCCCCGTGGGCTGGTCCGGGGCGCTGCTCGCCGCGTTCGCCCTGTCGAGCGCGCTCGGCGCGTTCTGCTACGGCCTGCGCACATGGCCCGGTTCCGTACGGGCGCAGAGCCTGGTGTTCCTCACCCTCACGGCGGCCTGTGTGTCCCTGGTGGCGTTCCTGCCCGGTCTGCCCGGGGTCGCTCTCGGTCTGATGCTCGCCGGGGTCTTCCAGTCCGGGGTGATGGTCTCCCGCAACCTGAGCCTTCGCGAGCAACTGCCCGAGGAGGCGCACGCCGCGGGCTACTCCGTGATGTACGCCGTGCAGGGCATGGGCTACAGCCTGACGGCCTCCCTCTCCGCGGTGGCCCTCGACAAGGCCGGCCCGTCGACGGCGATCCTCGGTGGCGTCGCGATCACCTTGCTGATCACAGCCGCGAGCGCCGTTGCCGAGGGCCGCTCCGCCCGTGGCACCACGCCACCCGGACCCTCGACCGAGGAGCGCTCGGATGCCAGGGCCCGTGCGGGAGCCACGGACGCCCCCTGAGAAACCGCCGGGCTCGCCGCCCACTCCGCGCCCCTCGGCGCCCTCGAGGAGTAGAAAACTCCGGGCGACGGGGGGCGGAACGGACAGGGGGACGCCGACCTCCTGGTCGCCGACGATGATGGTGACCGGACACCTGAGCAACGGCTCGGGCGCCATGTCGTAGCTGTGGAACACGCGGCCGTCGGCGACCAGATACGGCAGGACCACCTCCTGGAGGATCGGGTCTGCCGCCGTCTCCTTGTCGAACCGGTCGGCGCGCCCCGGGTACTGGACGGCGTGGACCTCCACCTCGGTCAGCGACTGGCCCCAGGAACGGTAGAAGGAGGCCGCCCCCCGGCGTGCGGGAAGCACACCAGACGCATGCGCGCTTCGGGCGACCCGGCTGGACTGGGCGAGCAGCGTGCCCGATCTCCCATGCCGTGAGCGCCGTACCCAGGAGCGACGACTTCTAGCCCCGTAGCCATCAGAAACGATCGAATTTGATCTGAGGCGCGCTTCGTTGAGGACAAATAGAGGCGTGAGACGTGCATTAGAAGTCAAATGAGCTGGGTAAAGTGGCGGAAGGGTGAACTTCGGCCAAGGCGTGGCAGAATCGACTTCAGTGAACGCGCAAGACGGGGGAGTCGGCATGCGTCCAGTTGATGCGAACTTCGGTGAGGAATTGCGTCGACGGAGAACCGAAAACGGACTGTCGCTGGATGAATTGGCCACTCTGGTCAACTTCTCGAAAGGGCACCTCAGCAAGATCGAGCGGGGAAAGAGGAATCCCAGCGAAGACCTCGCGCATATATGCGACACCGTGCTCCATGCCGAGGGAGGGCTCAGGGGTCTGCTGTCGCCTCCTCCGCACCAGAACATGGACATCCCGGCCACGAACGTCGGCGACTCCATACCGTGGTCGCTCTGGATGCGCGCCGACGGTGAAAGCGACTTCGTGGCCGTCGACCCGGCCGTTCTCGCGAGCGGGAACCCCGCGCTCCCCATGGTGAGCTGGACCATCGTCCCGGGCTTCCATGAGAACGGGTCGACGGAAGCGGTGCTTCCGGTGTTCCGGAACATGTTCCACGAGTTCCGCGGCCTCGGGCAGTTCTTCGGCCCGGCCGTCGTCGCCCAGTTGAGCATCACCGCGACCAGCGCGCTGCGCGGCATGGGGCGTTCCGCACCGCCCGAGGAGCGGGGCGCCGTGTTACGGCTCGCCGCGAGGTTCGCCGAGTACACCGGCTGGATGGCGCAGGAAGCCGGAAACGACGCTGCGACCCTGTGGTGGACCGACCAGGCGGTGCGCCTGGCCGCGGCGGGCGGGGACAGCGAGCTTGCCGCGTACGCGTTGGTGCGCCAGGCCGAACTGGCCCTCTACAGCGGCGATTCGCTCACCGCCGTGGGACTGTCCCGTGAGGCCGGCGCACAGGCGCGCAGCGGCCGCATCAGGGAGCTGGCCGCTCAGCGTGAGGCCCAGGGTCACGCGCTCGTGGGCAACCGGGACGAGTGCCGTCGCGCTCTGGACCGCAGCGCCGAACTCGCCGGCGAGACGGAGCCGTCGGGGGACGGCACACCCGTCCTGGGGAGCGTCCACGTCCCGGACCTGACCGCCTTCGTCTCGGCGTGGTGCATGCAGGAGCTCGGCGCGCCCGCGGAGGCCGTCGCCCTGCTGGAGCCCGGCCTGGACACCATCGACCCACAGGCACTGCGGGCCCGCGCCCGCCACGGAGCACGGCTCGCCCTCGCCCTGGCACACGTCGGCGAGCTCGAACGTGCCTGCACGCTCGCGGCGTCCGTGGCCGCGGCCGTCGCGGCGACCGACTCCGCGACCATCCGAGCCGACCTCGTGCGGCTCAGCAGGGTGCTGAACCGCTGGCCGAGGAATCCCGCGGTCCGTGACGCCCTTCCCCTCATCGCGGCGGGTCTGCGCGGCGGACTCCGCCGACGCGGGGATACCGGCTGACGCGGGGACACCGGCCCACGCGGGGATACCGGCCGCCGCGGGGACACCGGCTGGCGCGGTGGCACAGCTGACGCGGGAGACCAGTTCGCCTTGACGGGCGGCCGCTTCCCCGTACGAGCGAAGGCGTACGCCCCCGGGTGCGAAAAGGGTGCCGAATCCCGGCGCGAGCCGGTCCACCGGGTCCCAGGAATTACCCGCTGCCCCCGCTGCCCCACTCGAATCGGTCCACTCGACCAACCCCGCCGACTCCGTTCACTCTGCCGGTTCGAAAAGTGTTCTGTTGCCTCCGCAAGTGGCCGCGGGCAACACGTTGACCGGCCCTTTCCATGGCTGGAAATCTCGGTTCACCCGCTGTCACCGTGAGGCCAATGGCAGGCCCTGGCACGGTGCACCCGGAACAAGCACACAACGCGCCCCCAATGCGCCCTCACTGAGCCCCCAAGCCTCTCAATGAGCCCCCTTCAACGGGCTCACAGGGAGCTCGAAAAGAAAACATCCGATGCCCATCCACGGACGAATCGAGGACCGGACATGATCACTGTATTCACCAACTACCGCACCGGCGATACCGACAAGGCCGCCGCACTGGTCGACGGTGCTCTGAGGCGGGAGTTCGGGGAGGACCGGGCTTTCCGTGACCACCGTTCGATGTCTCCGGGCGTCGACTTCCCGCCGGTGATCAAGCAGAACCTGAGGAAGAGCGATGTGCTGCTGGTGCTCATCGGCAGCGAATGGCTGACGCTCAAGGACAGTGCGACCGGTCGCCCCCGCATCGAAGCGGAAGAGGACTGGGTGCGCACCGAGATCGAGTGGGCGCTCGACTGGGGCCTGATCGTCATCCCCGTGACGGTCGACGGGGCCCGGCTGCCGACCGCCGACGAACTGCCCGAGGAGATCAGGGAACTCGCCCGGCGCCAGAGGGCCTTCCTGCGCACGTCCCACGAACACATCGACATCCCGGTCCTCATCGACGCGATCCGTGAGGGGACCGCCCGGGCGGCCGACCCGAAGCACCAGGACGACGCCCCGGCGGCCGACAGGATCACGAACAAGATCAAGAGCGTGAAGAGGACCGCGTTCACCATCGGTGGCGGTAACGCCCACTACCACGAGGGTTCCGACCGGAAGGAACGCAAGTGAGCACGGCGAGCGACCCCCGCGCCGACAGCGGCGCCCCGGAACCCGACTCCGGCACCTCGTACGAGAGCCACCCCGAGAGCGACCCCGCCGAAGCCCCCGGACCGGAGGTCCTGGACACCGGGCCCGAGGTCCTGGACACCGGCAAGTCCGCGCCGACGCCCGACGGCGAGCCCGAGAACCCGCCCGGGAACACGGAGGACGGCGACGCCGGAAACCGGAGCGAGGCCAAGGACTCGGCGATATCCGCCGAGTCCGCCGCCGAGCCCTCCGCCGAGGCGTCCTCGTCCCGCCGCGAACGGCGGGACGACGGCGGTGACGTCAACCGTTTCCACGAGTACGCCTCCGCCGTGTACGAGACCGACCTGAAGCGGGCGAGCCGCAGCGCGGTCTCGGTCGGCGGCACCTCCATCTACCTGGAACGGCTCGTCGCCGGCGCGGACTCCCGCGCCGAGATCCAGACGCTGACCTGCGACGCCCGGGACCTGGACCGGCTCGTGAACCTCCATCAGAAGGTCCCGCAGCAGGACTGGATGGAAGGCGGCCTGCACACGAACCACCTCGTCGCGCTGTTCGGGCAGCGGGGCAGCGGGCGCCACACCACCGGCCTCTTCCTCCTGCGCCAGAGATGCCCTGAGGGGAGCGTCAAGATCCTGCACAGCGAGGGGCCGGGGCTCGCACAGGCGCTGACCGAGTGCGCCGACACCCTCCTCACCCGCGGAGACGGCTTCCTCGTCGACCTGGGTGCGGACACGCTCAGGCAGGCCACCCTGGACGCCCTGGGCAGGCACGCCCGGGAACGCGGGGCGTACATCGTGCTGATCGGCGAACCCGTGCCGGCCGACCTGGACGAGCTGCGGCCGTACGCCTTCACGCACGACAAGCCCAAGCTGCGGGACGTGCTGCGTGCGCACCTGGACGCGGCGCTCGGTGCGCACGCAGCCGAGTGCCCGGAGGAAGGCGGCTGTTCGCCCCGCCGGATCCAGGCCTTCGCACGGCGGGTGCAGAGCGACACGGGCGTGGACCGTGTGCTCGACGTCGCCCAGTCGGTCCGTTCCGTCGTGGACTTCGCCGGGCTGCTGGCCGAGCACGTGCACACGCCGGAGGACGAGTTCGACGAGGTCTTCCGTGAGTGGCGCGACCGGCTGAGGCGACTGGCCAAACGGTTCCTCCAGGTGCCCGACCCGGGAACGTCCACAGCCGTGCTCGACCCGCACCGCCAGGCACTGCGCATCGCCTACGTCCTCTTCCACGGGCATCCGCTCTCCGACGTCTTCCAGGCGGCAGCGCTGCTCAGCGCGGAGGTACGGCGCCTCGAGAACGGTGAACCGACGCCGGCGAGCCACGTCTTCGAGCGGGACCTCGACCGGCTGATCCCTCCCGAGCTGGGCATCACCGCCGCCGCGGGCGGCGCAATCCACGACAACCCCCGACGGGCCAGGCTCGTGGACGAGGAGCTGATGCCCGCCGTCGTCGAGGTCGTGTGGCACGGCTTCGGCAGCCTCCGGCAGCCGCTGCGGGAGTGGCTGACGGTGCTCGTCCGCGACCGCCTGGAGCGTGTGCGGGTACGGGCGGCGCAGATCGCCGGCATCCTGCTCAGCCACGACTTCGACAGCGTCTACCGGGACCTGATCCAGAAGTGGGCCGCGCAGGGTTCGGCGGAGTACCGGCAGTGCGCGGTACTGGCACTGGAGATGGCCGCCGACGACCCGAGCCTGGCACCGCGGGTGAGGAACCAGGTCAACAGCTGGTCCCGCAGTCCCAAGTGGCGGCTCCAGGACAGCGCGGCCAGGGCCTACGGCACGTCGGTGGGCGCCCAGGACGTGGGACACGCCCTGTGGTCCCTGCACGAACTGGGCAGCAGGCAGGAGCTCTCCTTCAGCGCGTCCATCGCCTTCTCGGCCTCCCTGCTGTTCCTCGCCGGCGACGCCGAGCCGGTCACCGAGGCGCTGGACGGGTGGGTCCACGCGGACAACGACCACCTGCACCGGCACGCCGTCCGCGTCCTGCTCGTCCTCGGCCGGTACTCCGCCGCGTCCGAGCTGCGGTCCCGGCCCGTGCTCGCGCATCTGGCGATGACGGACCCCGCCCGCGAGGACACGCTCCTGCTGCTCTGGCAGCGTGCTCTGACCGGCAAGGAGAACTCCGAGCGGGCCTGGGAACTGCTGCGGCAGTGGCTGCTGGCCGCGGACTCGGACAACGAGCTGGCCGGCTTCCTCGAGCGGTTCGTACCGCGGGTCTGCACCCGTCAGCTGAGGTCCCGGGCCCGTTTCCGCCTCTCCATGTGGGCGCGCAGCCACCCCGGCTCCGCCTGCGTCCGCCACGTCCTGCGCTCACTCGGCCCGGCCGCGGCGAACACCCGGCAGCCGTGAACACCCGGCAGCCGTGAGTCCCGACGGACACCGGCCCGACGGCACACATCCATCTCCATCACCCACACGATCGACAGGAGAGACAACCATGCGACGACGCCCCAAAGGACTGTTCGCCACGCTGCGCGACTGGTGGCGCTCGAAGTACGCCGGCACGACCGACCAGGACGGGGAGGCCGCCGGTCCCGGCGGGGACGGCGGCGACGGCTCCTCCGCGCTCCCGGCGGCAAGGAAGGAGGTGACCCTGCAACTGCCTCCGCAGGACACGGCTGTCGAAGTGGCGGCCCGCGGCGACGTGTTCGCGTTCCAGGTCCACCCCGCCTTCCAGTGGAGCAGCAACGCGATGACGCTCGACGTGCTGCGCGAGCGTGCCGCCGTGCACGAGGGCACCGCGCGTGAGGAGCTCCTCGCGCGGGCCTGGTCCGCCACGCGCGAGTGCGATCCGGCCGACCCGGTCGCCGCCGAGCGTGCGATCACCGCCAAGCTGGCCGACGGTTGGTGCTACGACGACGACAAGGGCCGTATCCGCTGCTCCCCGTCGGTCCGCGTCCGGGTCGACCCTGCCCTGCGTGAGCACGTACTGCCGTACCACCTCGCCGAGTTGACGCTCCGCGAGGAGGGCCGGCTGGGACGGCTCAAGGCGGAGCAGGTGGAGTCGCTCACCGAGACCTGGCTGCGGGTGATCAAGGACCTGGAGCAGCTGGAGCAGCTCGACGCGACCCAGCGACGCCTGCTCGTGCCGTTCGCCGCGGCCCTCGCCGACCAGGACTTCCGCAAGGTGATGGAGGCCCTGCGAAACCTCCGGCACTCGGGGACCCACGCGCTGGCGAAGGTGCTGGAGGACGCGACGCACAACCACGAGCGGGTCGGCATGTTCGAGTACGCCAACGCCTACGACAAGGCGCTCGGCGCGTTCTGCCGCGAGATGGGGCTCAGCCCGTTCTCCTGGGTCGACAACGCGGTCGCGGTCGAAGGGCCGGCCTCGTGAACGCGTCCAGCGCGGCCGACGGGCGTCGTCGGGCCTCCCGGACGGCCGTCGGTCTCTGCGCCCTCCTCGCGCTGACGGGCTCCCTCACCACCTCCTGCGCCCCGTCGGCCGAGTACGACCCCGCGGCCGCCTGCGTCTGGATGGCCGAGATGCCCACCGAGGCGGCCCGGCACGGGCAGACCGCGATCCTCGTCGACTCCTCGGCCTCCGTGCGCGGCACAAAGCCCTCCGCGGAGGGCGTGGACTACACGGACGCGATCAGTCCTCTCCTCGCCAAGATGATCGAGCGGGGGGACACCGTGTCGGTGGGCACGTTCGGAGGTAACTCCGGGAAGGTCACCTGGACCGCCCGGAAGCAATCGGCCGCGTGGAAGGCGAGCGACCCCAACCCGGGCAACCAGCAGGAGAACCGGGACGCCGCCGCGGAATGCCTCACCGGTCACGTCGCCGAGGCCGAGAGCAAGCTCCCAGCCCACGGCGGGACCGACGTGCTGGCGGCGATGGCGGCCGGGGCGGCGGGCCTCGGCGACGCCGACGGCCGGGAACGGCGTCTGCTGGTCCTCACCGACGGTCTGTCCACCACCGGCTGCGCGGATCTGCGCGAGGCGGGCTTCCGCGACGAGCCGGAGATCAAGGCCATCGCCAGGGTGTGCGACGCCCGAGAGGAGATACCGGCCCTGCGCGAGGTGGACGTCACGTTCGTCGGGCTCGCCCAGTCGGCCACCGACACGCCCGCCGCCAAACCCGCCCAGCGCAACTGGCTGGCCGAGCTGTGGACCACCCTGTGCGAGGAAGGGGGCGGCTCCTGCACGGTCCAGGACACACCGGTCGACACGGCCGCCGCACCGAGCGGCAAGGACCCCGCCCCGGCCGAACCGGTGGTCCGCTACGGCGAGGACGGCGTCCGGACGTACTCGCTGCCCGGAGCGGCCCTGTTCGACACCAACTCCTCGAGGGTGCGCCCCAAGGCCGTACCGATGCTCACCGACATCGCCGTCAGCGCCCGCACCCTCGACCTCGACCGTGTCGTGGTCAAGGGATACGTGGATCCGCGCGGCACCTCCGGCAACAACAAGCAGCTGTCCCAGGCCCGCGCGGACGCCGTACGGGACGTACTGGTCGACCTCGGTGTCTCCCCGGTCGAGGCGGAAGGCGAGGGCCTGGCACGGGACTGCCCGGAGGAATCCGGTTCGGCGGGCACGTCCGACGAGGAGCGCCTCCAGTGCCGGCGCCGCGTCGACATCGAGATCATCGAGAAGTGAGGTGAGGGCACAACCATGGACGTGAACGGCAGCAACGGTTCGCCGCGGGCGGCCCGTTACCAGTCGCCCAAGCCCTGCCCCGGGCCCACTCTCCCTCTCCTCACCCCGGACGGCCGGCGGCCGGTCACACGGCCCGCGGACCCGACGGACAACCGCGAACAGGCCGTCCTGATGCGGGCCTTCGCGCAGGCCAACACCGACCTGGCCAAGGCCCAGGAGGCCCTCGGGGAGAAGGGGACACAGGCCGTCGGCACGTTCCAGGACGCGCTGACGGCGATCGACGCGGTGGAACGCTTCGAAGTCGGCCGGTCGGCCCGGCAGGCGCAGCGGGAGGTCGGCGTCGTGCGTACCCGGCACGCCGACGACGGGCCCGAGAGCCTACGGCGTCCACCGCGGCTCTGGCGGTTCCTGCTGTGGCCGACGATCCTGGCCGGCGTCGGGTTCGACACCGTCTTCGTCGGCACGATCATGCAGCGGTTCTTCCGCCTCGCGCCGGGCGAGATCAGCTACAAACTCGCCTACCTGCCCGCGTTCGGAGTGGCCGTGACGCTGCTCGCCGCAGGCACGCTGCTCGCCGAGGCGGTCTTCCGCCTGCGCGTTCGCGCCGACCGCCGCACGGAACGCGTGCGGCGCGGGCCGCGGGCGGCATGGAAGTACTGGATCTGGCCGCGCCCCACCCGCACCGAGAGCCGCAGGCCGAACGACCTGCCCTGGGCCAACCTGACCGTACCGGTGCTGTTCACCGTGCTGCTCTTCGTCGGACTCGGCACGATCGCCCGCATCAGGGCGGCCGACGGAGCGCAGGGGTCCAAGACCCTCGTCCAGGCCCAGGACATGGTGGTCATCCTGATTCTGGTGCTCAGCGCCGCGACGGTCATCGTCAAGATCCTCGCGCACAACCCCTACGCGGACCGGGAGAAGGAGGCGAAGACCGGGCTGGAGGCCGCCGACAAGCGGCTCCGCACCCTCGTGGCGGAGGCGAGGAAGGCGCTCGTACAGCACAGCACCGCCTGGCACCGGCTGCGCGCCGCCGCCGAACAGACATCGGCCGACGCGTACCGGGTCGTGGACGACGCCTGCGTCCGCATCATCGAGGAGCGGGCGGAGAGCGGGACCGCGGGCTCGTTCGACCTGCCGCTGCGGGACCACACCTGGCCGGTCAAGCAGGAGCGCAACGGACCGGCGACACCGCGGCTCCGCCTGGAGGTCCTGGAGCACGTCTACACCCTGCTCGAGCGGTACGCCCCGCACGCCCTGGAGAACTGGCTGGAGGAAATCGCCGAGCGCCTGAACGCCCAGTTCACGCTGCCGGACACCGAACCGGTCGCCGTGACGCCGGCGGAGCCGGCTGACGCTAAGCCGCCTGAGCCCGACGCGGCGGACACAGCGGCCGACGCAGAAGAGGCGGAGGCCGAAGCGACGGACACCAATGCGCCCGACACCAATGCGCCCGACACCGAAGAGCCCGGCACCAAGGGGCCCGACCCCGAGGAGCCCGGCACCGATCCGCCCGACACCAAGGGGCCCGACCGCGACGATCCCTCAGCGAGGAGGACCTGAAGCACCCGGGTTGAGCGGCCGTGCCGTCCAGGGCCGTCGTCCACGGCCCGGGCGGCCCCCGCCGTCCTCGGCCGTCCAGGGAAGGAGAATGCCGTCCCCCCGGGTCCGCGGCACCAGGTGGACATGAAGGTGCGGCACCGTCTGGGTGGCGGCGGCGCCTCGCGAGGTGATGACGTTGCAGTCGCCGACCTCCGCGGCCAGTTCGGCGGTGCACCGCATCGTCGCCGCGGACACGGACGGATCGGCCGCGATGTCCGGGACGTGCGTCTTCGGCAGGACGAGCACATGCCCCGCGGTAACACCCCCGCCCCGGGGCACGATCGCCAGCGCGTCCACCCACTCGCGCAGCACCCGCGCCGGCGCGGTGCCCTCCACGATGCGGCAGAACGGGCAGTCGGTGCCGACCGGTCTGCCGGAGAGGGACAGGTTCTCCCGCCCGTGACGGTCCTCGACGTGCTGGGCCATGATTCCTCCGTCTGCCGATCGCCTCACACCGCAAGGCAACCGTACGGAGCCCGCGGGCGCCGTGCCGACACCGAGACGCTTGAGTCTCCAGCGGCTGGAAGGTCCAGGATCTCGCCCATGGACGACGAACGCCCCGACCTGCTCACCATCGGCCGGCTCGCGCACCGCACCGGACTTCCGGTGCGTACCCTGCGCTTCTGGTCGGACGAGGGAGCGGTGCCGCCCGTGGCCCGCTCCGCGAGCGGCTATCGACTGTACGACGCCGAGTCCGTGGCCCGCGTCGAGCTGGTCCGCACCCTGCGGGAGCTGGGCCTCGGGCTCGACGACGTGTGCCGGGTGCTGAGCGGGCGGACCACGATCGCCGAGATCGCCGACGCGCACGTGGCCGCGCTCGACGCACAGATCCGCTCGCTCAAGGTGAGCCGGGCCGTCCTGTCCACCGTGGCGACACGTGGTTCCACCGCTGAGGAGACAGCACTGATGAACCGGTTGGCGCGGCTCTCCGCCGCCGAACGCAAGCAGATCATCGACGAGTTCAAGGAGGAGGTGTTCGGCGGTCTCGACGTCGAGCCGCACCTGCGCGACCGTATGCGCGCCTTCCGCATCGAACTGCCCGACGATCCCACACCTGAGCAGGTCGACGCCTGGATCGAACTGGCCGAACTGGTGCGGGACCCCGGCTTTCGCGCCCGGTTGCGCACATGGATGGAGCTCAACACGCCCGTACCGGGGCAGGGCCGTCCCCCCGGGGCATCCATCTGGTGGGCCAGGCAGGTCGTGCAGACCATCGCGGAGGTCACCGAGCGCGGGGTCGCCCCCGAGGGACCGGAGGCGGCCGCAACACTGTCCGGGCTGTTCGGCGACACCGACCGGGCCGCCGTGCTGCGCAGCCTGGAGGCAGGGATCGAGGCAGGGGCGGAGCGCTACCGCAGGCTCGTCGCCCGCGTGCGCGGGCAGAATTCGTCGCCCGACGCGACCGAGGAGCTGGAGTGGCTGGCGCGGGCCCTGCGCGCCGCAGATCAGACCTGACCGGCCGTACAACCACCTGACGGCCCCCAGTGGCCGCCACCCTCCTGACGGTGATCGCCGGGCGTGGGCCCCGTTCCCCTACGGGAGCGGTAGTGGCTCTCAGGGGTGCCTGCGGTCAACCCTGTTGCCACCGAGCCGCCCTCAGGTGCTCGCCATGATGCGTTCCAAGGAGCGTCGGCCCAGCCGGCTCATGGGCGGGTTGCTTTCGACGTAGTACCAGACCAGCCCCATCGCTTGAGCGAAGGCCCACGCCTTGCCGCGCTCCCATTCGAGGTCGTCGCTACCCAGGTGATCACGGAGGACCTGCCGCGGCCCGGCATCGAGCAGATGCCACGCGCTCACGAGATCCAGAGAGGGATCGGCCGGGCCGAAGCCGCCGACGTCGAGAATTCCCGCCAGGCGGCCGGCGGACACGAGCACGTTGCCAGGAATCAGGTCACCGTGGGTCATTGCGTCGACGGCTGTGGCGCGCGGCAGCTCGCGCAGCGTTGCCCAGAGGTCGCGAAGCCAGGGAACGTCCAGGAGGTGCTCGCTGCGCTCGAAGCAGGTCTCCATCCACGCGTCGTGGGATCGCAGGTCGCCTCCCCGCCCTGTGCCGGCGAAGGCGCGACCACGCGTGTCGATCGCCCGCAGGTCGCCTATGAGTTCGGCCAAGTCGCGGGCGAACGCGACCGATCCACCTGGGTCGTCAGCGTCGGCCACGACCCCGGGCAGCCACGTCTGCACCGACCACGGAAGCGGGTAACCTGCCCCGGGTTCGCCCAGCGCGACCGGCTCGGGCGTGGGGAAACGCGTGCGGCCCGCCAACTCGCGAGCCGCGGCGACTTCGGATTCCAGTTGGCGCCGCGTCGACTCGACGTCCGCGGACTCGAGAGGGAGTCGAGCCGTGAACCGGTCGCCGATGCGGAAGATGGCGTTGACCGTGCCCTGCGAGGCGATGCTCCGGACGGGCAGGCTCCGCCACTCGGGGAACTGCTGATCCACCAGGACGCGCACCGTCTCAGGTGACACCGTCAGCTGGTTGGCGTGCATCTTCATGGCGGCAGCATTCGCGTCACGATCTTCGACTGCAACCCGTTTTTCGCACCGGCCGAACTCCGGCACTGAAAAGGGCGAGGCCCGAAGACCCCGCCCGCTACCAGTGAAACCCCAGGTCAGGGCCAGACCAGGCAATAGGGCTGATGCCCCGCCTCGTGCAGCCGGTGCGAGAAGTCCTGCCATTCGTGCAGCGAATGGGAGGGGCGGGGTGTTGACCTGGGGTTTCTTGGTGACATGTGGACTGACCTGCGGAAACAACTCTCGGTAGTTCTCACTGGTCGACGCCGTTTCCCGGGCTCATGTGCCCTGGATGTGCCCTGGGCGCTCACTCGTGGGCTGGGCCGGGCTGGGGAGCCGGAGCGGCTGAGCTGACCCGGCGGAGGCGCCGAAGCCTCCGGCGCTGGCCTTCCTCAAGTGCCTCGGCGGAGGGTCCGCCTACGACACCCGCTTCAGGAGTGGGATCGAATCCTTGCCGGGTGGTACTTGACCGTGCCGTGTGGCTCTGTTCTGCAGGGCTCGCGTTCGACCGGCCGGACTCACGGCTGGATCCGTTTCAGCAGCCAGGAGGTGACAGCGCGGGCGGCTCCGGAGACGCTGATCCTGCGTATCCCATCAGCTGCTTGGTGATGTGCATCGTCCTGCCCTCGGTTCTGCCGGCACGTGGCTGCCGGACCCACCGCAGGGGAGGGGCACCGTCCGCGACTTGTGTGACCGGCGCGGGCGATGCCCCTCCCCTTGCCGCCCGGTCAGCTGCGGCGGTGTCCCAAGGGCTGGGCGGTGCCGGCGGCCTGGGCGTTCTCGGCGGAGGCGTCCGGGTTGCCGTGCTGTGCCACGTCGGCGGTCCGCGCCGCGCCGGTGCTGGTCTGCTGCTTGGGGCGGCGCAGCAGGACGACCGCGCAAGCCGCGGCTATCAGGGCCAGGACGGCTGCCACGATGAGGCACAGGCGCATGCCGTCGAGGAGGGAGTCACCCAGGGCGCCGTAGACCTGGTTGGCCGTGGAGCCGAGGTTCATCCCGGCGACCGCGCCCAGGCCGCCCTCCTTCGCCGTGGCGACGATGGTGTGGGCCTGGGTTCCGGTCACGCCGGCGTCGGCGAGGTGGCCGGGCAGGCTGTCCACGGCGCGCGTGGACAGCAGGGCGCCCAGGACGGCCGGGCCGAGCGCGCCGCCGACCTGACGGAAGGCGTTGTTGGCGGCCGAGGCCATGCCCGCCAGGTGGTGCGGCACTGCGGCCACCGCGGTGGCCGTCATCGGCGTGGTGACCAGGCCCATGCCCAGGCCCAGCACGATCAGGCGCCAGGCGATGGAGCCGTAGGAGGTGGCGGCGTCGATGTTCGTCAGGGCCAGCAGGGAGGCGGCGCTCAGCAGCAGTCCGGTGGTGATCATGAGGCGGGCGGAGACGCGGTGCATCAGTCGTCCGGCCGGGGCTCCGGCCACGATCGCGGCGACCGGGACCAGCAGCAGCCGCGCGCCCGCCTCCAGCGTGTCGAGCTGCTGCACCATGCCGAAGTACAGGCTGAGGACGAAGAAGAAGCCGATCAGCCCGAGAAAGGTGATCAGGGCGACCAGGGCGGTGGCGGTGAAGGCCGCGCTGCGGAACACCGCCAGGTCCAGCATCGGGCTGTCGCTGCGCTTCTCCGCCACGACGAACGCGATCAGCGCGACGACGCCCAGCGCCAGGGCGGCGATCACCTTGGTGGCGGTGAAGGAGTCGGCGCCGCCCTCGATCACGCCGTAGACCAGGGCGGTGACGGCGACGGCCGCGGTGATCTGGCCGGGCCAGTCGAGCTTGCGTCCTCCCCCACTCTCGGCTCCGCTCGAGCGGGGGGACCCCCATGGGGCGCGCGAGTCGGTGAGCAGCGGGGCGGCGACGGCCATCGCGACCAGCGCGAGGGGGACGGACAGCAGGTAGATCCAGCGCCAGGAGAAGTGGTCGAGGATGACGCCGGCGATGACCGGGCCGACGGCCAGGGCCGCGAGCATGGCCATGGCCCACATGCCGATGAACTTCCCGCGCTCGCGGAAGTCGGGCACCGCGTGGCTGATCAGCGCCAGCGTGGTGGGCAGCAGCGCGGCCGAGCCCAGACCGGCCAGGGCCTGACCGGCCCACAGCATCTGGATGTTCTGCGCACACAGGGCGACCGCCGCCCCGGCGGCACAGCAGAACAGGCCCGCCTGGAAGACCTTCTTGCGGCCGTGGACGTCACCGAAGACGCCGGCGGTCATGATGAACGCGGCCATGGGCAGGACGAACGCGTCCTGGACCCAGGAGAGTTGGGCGGTCGAGGTGTGCAGTGCCCGCTGGATCGCGGGCAGACTGACGGCGACCGTGGTGATCGGCAGGTAGGCGACGAACACGCCGAGGCAGGCCATGACGATGGTGGCCGCTCGCCGGTCGGTCGGCCTGATCGCCGTTGTGGTGGCGTTCACGGAAATTCCGCTTTCTCCCGTGCGGTGTGGTGTGCCGCGGTCGGTTGGGTGGGGCAGGGGTTGGTTCACGGGGGCTGCCGTGCCGGGGGCGGGCAGCCCTGACCTGCGGGATGTTGCCGGTGGCGTCCCGCAGGCGTCGGTAGGTGGGGTTCTCCGCGGCTTACGCGGCCGGTCCGGACCCGGCCCGGTACGCGGCCAGGTGGTCGTGGAGCTCGGCGCGCGAACGGACGCGTTTGACGGGGGCCTTGGCGACGGTGGCCCGGATGCGCTTGACCGGGTCGCCGGGATTGCCCCAGACGACGTCGACCTGCGTGCCGATCTCGGAGTCGGCGACGTTCAGTACGGCCAGGGAGAGCATCTTGCGGAAGTAGTAGCTGTAGCCGCGCGAGGTGGCCGTGCCGACGAGGACGCCGTCGCGCTCCACTCGGTCCATCCACAGGTGGCCGCGCAGGTCGCGGGGCATGTCCATGAAGGTGTGGTGCGGGCCGTCGCCGTACAGCGAGCGGTGCACGTCAAGGACGTCGTCGCTGTTCCACACCAGGGTGCGCAGCACCCGCGCGGGCTCGGCCAGCCGCTCCTTGAGGACGGCATCGCCGAGGAAGGTGTGGTCGAAGCTGATCTGCCGGGTCCAGCCGAGCTCGACCGGGTCGCGGTAGTAGTCGCGCAGTGACTCGCCCTGGAAGCTGCCGGCGATGAACGCCCGCGGGATGTGCCAGGGCGAGCTGAGCAGGTGGGCCAGGAAGTCGGCCTGCTCGGGCTCGTACAGGGCAGGCAGGTAGTCCAGGTTCCGGGTGGGAACCGCGTTCTCCAGGTGGTTGAGGGGCGCGGCCCGGTTGCCCAAGCGCCGGATGCCGTACTTCTGCCCGGCCTGAACGACCGCGTCGTACACGGCTCCGCCGATCTCGCGCGGGCCCTGCAGCTCGAACCCGACCTCGCCGGCCATTCCCTGGCGCAGAGCCCAGACGCGGTGCCCGGCGAGGGTGGTGGGCAGCGCATGCATGTACGGGGTGTCCAGCAGCCGATTGTCGCCGGTCAGATCCAGCAGCAGCGGGATCGAGGCGGGGCCGGAGACCTGGTACACGAACCAGTCCTCGTTCTCGGCGGTGGCCTTGAAGTCGCCCTGCTCCAGGTTGTACCGGGCCCAGTCGCCGCCCGGTCCGTGGAAGACGTAGTCCTCCTCGTCCAGCCGGGTCAGGATGCCCTCGCTCATGACATGGCCGTGCGTGTTGGTCTGCACGACGTGCTTGGAGCCGCCCGCCGGGAACCTTCTGAAGGAGTTGACCGAGATCCCCGAGAACAGCTCGAGCACGCCGGGACCGCGGAAGCGGGTCTGCGGCAGGAACGACCAGTCACCGATGTAGCAGGTCTGCTTCCACGACAGGCTCTCGTCGAGCCAATCGGTGTACTCCGGCTGCCCGAAGAGTTTGGCGAGGATGTCGAACTGGGGTGTCGAGCGGAAGGCGTCGACGGTGAAGTGCACGGGGACGGATGCCTCTCTGATGATCAGGCGCTGCTCGTGTGTCGTGGTGCGGTCGGCTCGTCGGCACAGCGCCGCTTCATGGCCCGGAGCACCCGGGGGATGCGAGGAGGACACTCCGGGCCGGTCAGGGAGCGGCAGCGACACCCCGCCGGACAGCCGACCGGCAGACGCCCGTAAGCACAGCCGCCGGCACCGGAGCCACGTCACCGACAACCCGCTGGATACGGGAGGCACCGGTGCGCGACGCCGCCTGGTGGGGTCGTCCCACACCCGTCGTGGCCAGGTGCATCAGCAGGACGAACGTGCCGAGGCAGACCACCGCCGGTGCCAACCGCGTGCTCATGGGAGTCACGTCCTTTCCTTAAGGACACGCCCCAGCATCCGCCTCGCCGCCTCCGACCATGAACTTTGCAGCCCGAGATGAACAAAATCCTCCACCATGGTTCCGCTAGATGGCAGACTCCCCCTGTGAACGATGATGTGGACAGGAAAATCCTCCACGCACTCCAATGTGCACCCCGCGCCCCGTTCCGGCGCATCGGCGAGGTGACGGGCGTGTCGGAGCAGACCGCTGCCCGCCGCTACCACGCTCTGCGCCGCAGCGGGGTGATGCGGGTGATCGGCCTGGTCAACCCTGCGGTGTACGGGCAGGCCCATTGGGTGGCCCGCATTCGTTCCCGCCCCGATCGGGTCGGGCCCCTGGCGGACTCCCTGGCCAAGCGGCCGGACATCGCCTACGCCAACCTCGCCTCCGGCGGCTCGGAAATCATCTGCATGATCCGCTCCCCCGTCGAGGCTCACCGCGACGACGTCCTGCTGCGCCAGTTGCCGCGCTCGGCCTCCGTCCTCGACGTCAGCATCGACCTGCTGCTGCACCCCTTCGGCGAGACCGGCACCAGTGAATGGACCGGCTACGGCGCCGGCCTCACCCCCGACCAGGTGCGCCGGCTCACCGGCGACCGGCCACCCACCCCCGCGGGGCCGCCGCGGCCCCCTACGGACGAGGACACCCCGCTGCTGGACGCCCTCGCCGAGGACGGCCGCACCACCCACACCCGCCTCGCCGAGCTCACCGGCTGGTCCAACGCGCGCGTCGCCCGTCGCCTGGAAGCCCTGGAGACTTCCGGCACGCTCTTCTACGACGTGGAACTATTGCCCGAGCGCCTGGGTCACACCCTCAACGCCACCCTCTGGCTGCGCGTCGCCCCCGCCCGCCTCAAACAGGCGGGCGAGGAACTCGCCCGGCACGCCGAGGTCGCCTTCGCCGGCGCCATCAGCGGCCGGCACAACCTGATGGTCAGCGTCATCTGCCGCGACGCCGAGGACTTCTACCGCTACCTCACCACCCACGTCGCCGCCATCGACGGCATCGACGCCTACGAGGTCAGCATCCGCGTCCGCCGTCTGAAACAGGCCGCCTCACTCATCTACCACGGCCGCCTCGTACATCCGACGCCCGTGTAGGAGCCGTCTGTTCCCGCTCACCGGGCACGGCCACGCCGGACCAACGGCCGCTCACCGGCGTTCGGCGGAACTGCGGGCAGTATCGAGGTCGAAGGGCCGGCAAGGGTGAGGCAGGACCAGGGAGGGCCAGTGCGGGAGCACCAGCAGCGACAGATCACCGACGAGCAGCGCCACGATGTGACGTTGATCTGGAACTACCACCAGATGGGACACGAGCTGCGCCCCTGCTCGGCGGCGATCGGCCTGGGCAGCCACGACCTGGGCGTGGCCACCACGGCCGCCGACCTCTACCGCGCCGGCCTCTTCCCCGTCGTGGTGTTCAGCGGCGGCAACAGCCCCACGACCCTCGCCCGCTTCCCGCGCGGCGAGGCCATCCACTACCGCGAGCATGCGCTGGGCCTGGGTGTGCCGGACGAGACGATCCTGGTCGAGTCGAAGGCGGAGAAACCGGCCAGAACATCACACTCTCCCGAGAACTGCTGGCCGAGTCAGGTGTGGAGGTGGAGTCGCTGCTGCTGATCTCCAAGCCGTACATGGAAAGCCGCTCGTACGCGACCTGCCGAAAGCTGTGGCCCGAGGCCGAAGTCGCATACCCCGCCGAGCAAGCGGGCGGAGAAGTCGTGCGCGGATCCCTTGAGATGAGTTCCCGTGCCGTCATCGAGCTCGGTTGGCGCGCACCTGGCCGCTGCACCGTCGGGTAGTGGCCCGAAGTGGGTCTGTGTCATGCCCAGGGGTTGCCACACGTGGCTGTCTGCCAGCGCGTCGAGGCTCCGACCGGAGAGGTATTCGGCGAGGTAGCCGAGGATGAGTGCGGCGCGGTCGGTGTACTCCACGGCCTCGCCGGGTGGCCGGTGCAGTGCTTCACGGAGGACGCCGTCGCGGATGTCCTGGGGATCGGAGCCGTAGAGGTTCCGGAGGTTGGCCCGGAGGGGGACGTCGGCGGTGTGCGTCAGTAGGTGCCGTGCAGTCACCTTGGCCAGCGGATGGCCGCTCACCTCGGGCCAGAAGTCTCCAAGCTGCGTGTCGAGTTGGAGCTTGCCATCCTCGACGAGGCAGCCGATGGTCGACCACACGGCGAGGATCTTGGTCAGGCTGGCGATGTCGAAGACGGTGTCGCGTCGCATCGGTTCGCCGGGGCACTCGGGATCCAGCACCCCCACGGTGCCGCTGGCCGTGATTCCGAGGCTGTCGCCGATGGCCCAGACGGCGCCGGGGTAGCCTTGTCGCGGACGCCGTCGTGGAGGAGTTGCTGGATGCGGTCGGTGTCGAGGTCGAGCGCCATGGTCTCCCGATCGATCGTGGGCCGTGCCGTGGGGTGTCCCGGTGCTCAGCGTAGTGATGAGCCGGGCGCGGATCCCGTTGCGGCGTGGGTCGTCAGGCGAGCTGTTTGCCGAGGTCGTTCAAGGCCGCTGCTGTGGCGGTGAGGGGATAGCGGGCGGCGTTGGTGCGGCCTGCGGCCTGGAGGGCGGGCAGCAGGCCGGGGGTGCTGTGGAGCCGGTTGAGGTCCTGGGCGAGTGCGGCCGGGTTGGTGAAGTCGGTGGCCAGGCCGGTTGTGGCGAGGGTGTCGCTCAGGCCCGGGATGGGCTGGTAGACGACCGGCAGTCCGCACGCTTGGGCTTCGAGTGCGACCAGACCCATGGCTTCGAGGTGGTCGAGGGCATGAGGAGGGCGTCGTGATCGGCGAAGGTTCTCCACAGTTGTGGACGGCTGAACCAGCCGAGGGAGCGGACGTGGACCTTAAGACGTCATTTCAGTTGGTGTGATCTTGCGGCACTCTGGGGTGATGACTGCTGTGCTCGTCGAACGGTTGGCGCCGGAAGACCTGTGGGAGTTGTTCCAGCGGGTGGTCCCGCCGGCACCGGAACGCCCGCAGGGCGGAGGACACCGCCGACGAGGGGACCGCGAGGTGCTTGCCGCGATCATCTTCGTGGCTGCCTCGGGCTGCACTTGGAACCAACTGCCACCCGGATTCGGCCTGTCAGGCGTCACCGCCTTCCGCCGGTTCACCGAATGGACCGAGGCCCGGGTGTGGGCCAAGCTCCACCGCCTGGTCCTGGACGAACTCGGCTCCCACGGTGGGCTGGACTGGTCGCGCTGCGCGATCGACTCCGTCAGCGTCCGGGCCCTCAAAGGGGGCAGTTGACGGGACCGAATCCGACCGACCGCGGCAAAAAGGGATCGAAAATCCACCTCATCGTCGACCGCCACGGTCTGCCTCTGTCGATCGGCATCTCCGCCGCGAACCCCCACGACAGCCAGGCCCTCATCCCGCTGGTCCGCGGTATCCCACCCATCCGCTCACGCCGCGGCCCACGGCGCCGGCGGCCCGGCAAACTGCACGGAGACAAGGGCTACGACTACCGGCACCTACGGCGTTGGCTGTCTTCCCGCGGCATCCGGCACCGCCTTGCCCGCAAGGGCATCGAGTCATCCCAACGCCTGGGCAAACACCGCTGGGTCGTGGAACGGACCGTGTCCTGGCTGTCCGGCTGTCGACGTCTCCACCGCCGCTACGAGCGAAAGCCGGAACACTTTCTCGCCTTCACCGCCATCGCCGCGACCCTCATATGCCACCGCAGTCTCGCCAACTGAAATGACGCCTAAGGGCAACAAGATCCGGTCAGTTCCCTTGCCGGCTCAACTTGCCGCCGCCTTGAAGGCCCACATGAAGGAGTTCCCGCCCGTCGCCGTCACCCTGCCCTGGGCCAAGCCGGACGGCGAACCGAAGACCTTCCGCCTCCTCTTCGTCGACGAGAAGAGCCGGGCCTACAGGCGCAGCGTCATCAACATGGGCGCCTGGAAGCTCGCCCTGGCCGCCGCTGGCGTGATTCCTCCACGCGAGCGCGGTGCGAGGTATCTCCAGGCGGCCCCGGAAGACGGCATGCACGCCCTCCGGCACGCGTACGCCTCCGTACTCCTGGACGCGGGGGAGAGCATCAAGGCGCTCTCCGAGTACCTCGGTCACTCGGACCCGGGCTTCACGCTGCGGACATACACGCACCTGCTGCCGTCCAGCGAGACGCGCACCCGCAAGGCGATCGACGACGCCCTCACGGAAACCGAGGCGGAAGGCGACCCGACCGCCGCACAGGGCACATCAGCGCCCCCAGCGAAACCAATGTGCCCTCAATGTGCCCTGGCCGCCTGACGGCGCGCCTCCGGGACCCGAAAGGGCGAGGCCCGAAGACCTCGCCCGAAACCACCGAAACCCCAGGTCAGGGCCAGACCAGGCAATAGGGCTGATGCCCCGCCTCGTGCAGCCGGTGCGAGAAGTCCTGCCACTCGTGCAGCAGTTGGTACACGTTGAACGCGTCCCGCGGGCCGCCACGGTCCGGGACCGTCGACCAGATGAAGGCGGCCGCGCCGACGGCCTCCTCGCCGATGCCGCGCAGGGGGTCGACGACGGTCATGGGGAGCTTCACGACCGCGTAGTCGGGGTGGAGTACGACCAGTTCGAGCGGGGGCACCTTGTTCAGGGGTACGCCCTCGATGCCGGTCAGCACCATGGCGGCCATCGTCTCCGGCTTGATCTTGGTGAACATGCCGTTCATGCCGAGCTCGTCGCCGCCGAGTTCCTCCGGGCGCATCGAGATCGGGACGCGGGCAGCGGTCGCGCCGTCGGGGGCACCGAAGTACTTGTACGTCACCCCCACCCGACCACCGTTCCTGCTTCCTGCGCGCAGCCGATCGGCCACGTGGTCCGTCCGGTCCATTCGGGGTGTCCGAGGCGTGCCGGGCGTGCGGTTCGTCCTGCCGGTCTGATCCATGCGATCCATGCGACCCATCCGATCCATACGGTCCTTACCGTCCATACGGTCCGGTCGGTCGATTCGCTCAGCGCCCGTGCGCTGCGGAACGGAATCATCCTGGTGTGAACCAGTGGGGCCCAGCGGAAGCGTGGGGTCCAGCGAGCCCGCGGGCTCCGGTGGAACCGTGGGTCGCGGCGGTACCGTGGGGCCCTGTAGCCCAGGGGAACCCTGTAGTTCCGAGGAGCCCTGCAGGCCCGCGGGGTCCTGTGGTCCCGTGGGAGCGTGCGGACCACCCGTGGGGTCCTGGGGACCCGTCGAGCCCGTGGGGCCGACGGGGTTCTGTGGGCCCACGGGAGAAATGGGGCTCTGCGGACCCACCGGACCTGTCGGTCCGGGAGGAACCGGCGGAATCTGTCCACCCTGTGGAATCTGTCCACCCTGTGCCTGCCGTGCTTCGCCTCGTGCCTCGGTCGATTCCTCCGCTTCGCGCCGGTGCCTTCCCCGCCGGGCGCGCCGAGGACCGAGGTCATCGGTCCCCTCGCCCAGTCCGCCACCGCGATGCATATCTCCACCCGACTGCTGTTCTAGGACGCATGGCCCCCGCGCCGCGCAACCCGATCATCGTGTCATTGTGACCTCCCCCGAGGCCGCGCGCCGAAACGTGCGTTGAAACACCTGTCCGCGGGATCTTCGAAGCCTCTGACACCATGGCTAGCGTGACCTATCAGTACGAAGCCCCAGTCTCGCAGACTCTTTTCGAGCGTGCGTCGGCCGTCACGCCCGGAGGCGTGAACTCTCCCGTGCGCGCCTTCCGTGCCGTGGGCGGTACGCCCCGGTTCATGGTGTCCGGTACCGGTCCTTATCTGACGGATGCCGACGGACGTGAATATGTGGATCTTGTGTGTTCGTGGGGGCCCATGATCCTCGGGCACTCCCGTCCCGAGGTCATCGCCGCCGTTCAGGAGGCCGTCTCCCGCGGCACCTCCTTCGGTACGCCCGGTGAGGGCGAGGTCGCGCTCGCCGAGGAGATGGTCGCCCGCGTCGACCCGCTCGACCAGGTGCGGCTCGTCTCCAGCGGCACCGAGGCCACCATGTCCGCCATCCGGCTCGCCCGCGGGTTCACGGGCCGTACCAAGGTGATCAAGTTCGCCGGCTGTTACCACGGTCACGTCGACTCGCTGCTGGCGGCGGCGGGCAGTGGGGTCGCGACCTTCGCGCTGCCCGACACCCCGGGCGTCACCGGCGCGCAGGCCGGGGACACGATCGTGCTGCCGTACAACGACCTCGACGCCGTGCGGGAGGCATTCCTGGCCCACCCCGGCGAGGTCGCCTGCGTCATCACCGAGGCCTCGCCCGGCAACATGGGCGTCGTACCGCCGCTGCCCGGCTTCAACCAGGGCCTGAAGGACGTGTGCGCCGAGCACGGGGCGCTGTACATCTCGGACGAGGTCATGACCGGGTTCCGGACCAGCCGAGCCGGGTGGTACGGGATCGACGGGGTCCGGCCCGATCTCATGACCTTCGGGAAGGTCATGGGGGGTGGCTTCCCCGCCGCCGCCTTCGGGGGGCGCGCCGACGTCATGGCGCACCTCGCGCCCGCCGGGCCCGTCTACCAGGCCGGCACCCTCTCCGGGAACCCGGTCGCCACCGCCGCCGGGCTCGCCCAGCTGCGGCTGCTCGACGACGCCGCGTACGACACGGTCGACGCCGTCTCCGAGCGGATCCGGGCGCTCGTCACGGACGCCCTGAGTAAGGAGGGTGTCGCGCACACGCTGCAGAACGCCTCCAACATGTTCTCCGTCTTCTTCACCGACCGGCCGGTGCGGAACTACGAGGACGCCAAGGCGCAGGAGTCGTTCCGCTTCAACGCCTTCTTCCACTCGATGCTGGCGCAGGGCGTGTACCTGCCTCCGTCGTCGTTCGAGTCGTGGTTCGTGTCGACCGCCCACGACGAGCGGGCCGTCCAGCGCATCGCCGACGCCCTGCCCGCCGCCGCCCGCGCCGCCGCGGAGGCCACGGCATGAGCAGCGTGAACGGCACGGGCAACGGCAGTGGTAGCAGCGGTACGAGCAACGGTTCGGGCAGCGGAGACGTCACTGTCGTCCACGTCATGCGGCACGGCGAGGTCGCCAATCCCGACGGGATCCTGTACGGGCGGCTGCCCGGCTACCACCTCTCCGAGCTCGGGCGGCGCATGGCCGACCGGGTCGCCGAGCACCTGGCCCCGCGGGACGTCACACATGTCGTCGCCTCCCCGCTGGAGCGGGCGCAGGAGACCGCGACGCCGATCGCCAAGGCCCACGGGCTGGACCTCGCCACCGACGCCCGCCTCATCGAGGCGGACAACGTCTTCCAGGGCAAGACCTTCGGTGTCGGCGACGGAGCGCTGCGGCGGCCCGAGAACTGGAAGCACCTGGTCAACCCGTTCAAGCCGTCCTGGGGCGAGCCGTACATGGACCAGGTCACGCGGATGATGGGGGCCCTCGACGCGGCGAAGGACGCGGCGCGGGGGCACGAGGCCGTGCTGGTCAGCCACCAGCTGCCGATCTGGATCGTACGGTCGCACGTCGAGCGGCGGCGGCTGTGGCACGACCCGCGCAAGCGGCAGTGCACGCTCGCTTCGCTGACGACGTTCACGTACCGGGGCGACAAGATCGTGTCCGTGGGGTACACGGAGCCGGCGCGGGATCTGGTTCCGGCGCATCTCCTTGCAGGGGCTAAGCCGGTGAAGGGTAAAGACAAGGCTTTTGGGGCCTGATGTCGTAGGGCGACTGCGGGTTCGTAGTGGTTGCTCGCCCAGTTCCCCGCGCCCCTAAGAACCTGGGGCTTGCCCGGCATCTATAGGAACCCTCTCAGCCGTACGTCTCTCTCCCAGGCGTACGGCTCTTCGGTGTGCCTACGTGCGCCCCACCGGCGTACGCCCCGTCACAAAGCGTACTGACGCGGGCATCTGAGCGTATCTCCGCAAACTATCTTAAATATGTGCCAGATCGCCGGAACCCCCGCCTTTGTCGTGGCCTCTAAAACGGTGTCCTTCACCTGACCTGAGGAGGACGCCGCACGACGAAGGGGGAAGCGATGCGCGACATCAGCCGAAGGGGAATGGTCGGGCTCGGCGCCGGGGCCGCCGCAGCGCTGGCCCTGGCCGGTTGCGGTACCGCTCTGCAGGACGGGTCCAGTAGCGCGGGGGGTTCCAAGGGGCGCGGCACGGGTCGTAAGCGCGAGGCCAAACCGATCGGGGACGGGTCCACCGCGCACACCGGAAAGCAGCCCAGGCAGCCCGAGAAGCCGCGGCCGCTCGAGGCCGGTGAGACGCCGCCGCAGTTCGTGGTGTTCTCCTGGGACGGGGCGGGCGATGTCGGCAACGGTCTGTTCCCGCGGTTCCTGAAGGCCGCCGAGGACCACGACGCCCACATGACCTTCTTCCTCTCCGGGATCTATCTGCTGCCCGAGTCCAAGAAGCGCATGTACCTCCCGCCGAACAACGCGCCCGGCGCCTCCGACATCGGCTACCTCACGGACGAGCACATCAAGTCGACGCTGGGGCACATACGCCAGTCCTGGCTCGACGGGCACGAGATGGGCACCCACTTCAACGGCCACTTCTGCGGCGGCTCCGGCTCGGTCGCCAACTGGACGCCCAAGCAGTGGCGCAGTGAGATCGACCAGGCGAAGTCGTTCGTGAAGGAGTGGCGGACCAACACCGGCTGGACCGACGTCGAACCGCTGCCCTTCGACTACGACAAGGAACTCGTCGGCGCCCGCACACCGTGCCTGCTCGGCCAGGACAACCTGCTGCCGACGGCCCGCGAGTTCGGCTGGCGCTACGACTCCTCCTCGTCCGGCGGCCTCCAGGTCTGGCCGCGGAAGAAGCAGGGCATCTGGGACCTTCCGCTCCAGCAGATACCTTTCCCCGGGCGCGGCTTCGAGGTCCTCTCGATGGACTACAACATCATGTACAACCAGTCGCAGAACTCCACCAAGGCCCCGCCCGCCAACTACCCCGCCTGGCGCGAGCAGGCCACCGGCGCGTACGTCGCAGGGTTCCAGCGGGCGTACGAGACGAACCGGGCGCCCCTCTTCATCGGCAACCACTTCGAGGAGTGGAACGGCGGCATCTACATGGACGCCGTCGAGGAGGCCCTCAAGCACATCGCGCGGGAGAAGGAGAAGGGCGGGGACGTACGGCTCGTGTCCTTCCGGCAGTTCGTGGACTGGCTGGACGTGCAGAAGCCGGAGGTGCTCGCCAGGCTCCAGTCGCTCGGCGTGGGGCAGGAGCCGGCCGGTGGCTGGAAGGGCTTCCTCGCGGACGGCGGAAAGCATTCGGGGACCACCTGAAATGGGGTTTTCCACCCTTGAGGGGGGTGCGGAAGATTCCCGAAACGGGCATGCGAAACTTTTCACATGAGTGCCGCCAGCCGCCGTACGAGCCGCGCCGCCCTGTTCACCGCCGGGGCCGCCGCGCTGGTGCTCGCCGTCTCCGCGTGCAGTTCCGGGGGGACCTCGGGAGGCGGTGGTGGCACCGGCTTCATCACCAGCTCCGACGGCATCGCCACCGTGAAGAAGGGCGACCGGGCCGACGCCCCCGACCTGTCCGGCAAGACCATCGACGGCAAGCAGCTCGACGTCGCCTCCGCCTACAAGGGCAAGATCGTCGTCGTCAACGTGTGGGGCTCCTGGTGCTCGCCGTGCCGCGCCGAGGCCCCCAACCTCGTCAAGGTCGCAAAGGAGCTCGAAGGCCAGGGCGTGCGGTTCGTCGGCATCAACACGCGCGACACCAGCACCGGACCGGCACGGGCCTTCGAGGAGGCGTACAAGGTTGAGTACCCGAGCCTGTACGACCCGACCGGCAAGCTGATGCTCCGGTTCAAGAAGGGCACCCTCAACCCGCAGGCGATCCCCTCGACCCTCGTCATCGACCGGCAGGGCAAGGTCGCCGCGCGCTCCCTCCAGGCGCTCAGCGAGGCGAAGCTGCGCAAGCTGATCGATCCGGTCCTCGCGGAGAAGTGACCTCGTGCCCCTCGTCACCGCCACGGCCGACCTCGCCGCGTCCACCCACCTCGCCGCGCCCGCGGTCCTCGCCGCCTCGACCGACCCGAACCAGACCGTCTACAGCGGCGCCCTGCTGATCGCCCTGCCCATCGCCGTCCTCGGCGGTCTCGTCTCCTTCTTCTCACCCTGCGTGCTGCCGCTGGTGCCCGGCTACCTGTCGTACGTCACCGGCGTGAGCGGCACCGACCTGGCGGACGCGCGGCGCGGCCGGATGGTCGCCGGCGCCGGGCTGTTCGTGCTCGGGTTCACCGTGGTGTTCGTGTCCGGCGGGGCGCTGTTCGGGTACTTCGGGTCGACGCTGCAGGAGTACCAGGGCGTCCTGTCCAAGGTGCTGGGCGTGCTCATGGTCCTCATGGGTGTGTTCTTCATGGGGCTGATGCCCTGGCTCACCCAGCGGGAGTTCCGCTTCCACACCCGGCCCACCGCCGGGCTCGTCGGCGCGCCCCTGCTCGGCGCCCTCTTCGGCATCGGCTGGACGCCCTGCATCGGCCCGACCCTCGCCTCCGTCAACGCCCTCGCCATGGACCAGGCCAGTGCCGGTCGCGGGGCCCTGCTGACGGTGGCGTACTGTCTCGGCCTGGGCGTGCCCTTCGTCGTCGCCGCGGTCGGCTTCCGCAAGGCCCTCGGGGCCTTCGGCTGGGTCAAGCGGCACCACGTGTGGGTCATGCGCGTCGGCGGCGTCATGATGATCGCGACCGGCCTGCTCCTGCTGACCGGCGCCTGGGACCGCATCGTGCAGGAGATGCAGGTCTGGTCGAACGGCTTCACTGTGGGGATCTGATCCATGAGCAACACGGAGACCAAGGCCAAGGCCGCCGGCGACGGTCGGGCGGACGAGGACAACGACCTCAACGCCGCCGGCTCGCAGCTGTCCACCGCCCCCCAGGAGGACGCCCCCAACCTGCCCTCGCTGGGCGTCATCGGCTGGGCCCGCTGGTTCTGGCGGCAGCTGACCTCCATGCGGGTCGCCCTGTTGCTGCTGTTCATGCTGTCGCTCGCGGCCATCCCGGGCTCGCTCATCCCGCAGTCGGGACAGGACGAGACCAAGGTCGCCGACTTCATGGCCCGGCACGACACCCTGGGGCCGGTCTACGAGAAGCTCGGGCTGTTCCACGTGTACAGCTCGGTGTGGTTCTCGGCGATCTACATCCTGCTGTTCGTCTCGCTCATCGGCTGCATCGTGCCGCGCACCTGGCAGTTCGTGGGCCAGCTCAGGGGCCGACCGCCGGGGGCGCCGAGGCGGCTGAACCGGCTGCCCGCGTACACGACCTGGCGTACCGAGGCCGAGCCGGAGCAGGTCCGGGAGATCGCGCTGAAGGTGCTGAAGCAGCGCCGCTTCCGCTCCCACGTCACGGGGGACGCCGTCGCCGCCGAGAAGGGCTACCTGCGGGAGGCGGGCAACCTCGCCTTCCACATCGCCCTGATCGTGATGCTCGTCGCGTTCGCCTGGGGCCAGCTCTTCAAGTCCGAGGGCAACAAGCTGATCGTCGAGGGTGACGGCTTCGCCAACACGCCGGTCCAGTACGACGACTTCAAGTCCGGCAACCTCTTCACGTACGACGACCTGGACCCCTTCAGCTTCGACCTGAAGTCCGCCAAGGCCACGTACGAGCGCACCGGGCCGAACCGGGGCACTCCGCGTACGTACGAGTCGCACATCACCTACAGCGTAGGCGCGGACGGCAAGGAGAAGTCGACCGTCATCAAGGTCAACGAGCCGCTGGTGGTCGGCGACTCGAAGGTTTACATGGTCAACTTCGGGTACGCGCCCGTCGTCACCGTCCGGGACGGCAAGGGCAAGGTCGTCTTCAAGGACGCGGTGCCGCTGCTGCCGCTCGACGGCAACCTCACCTCCTCCGGGGCGATCAAGGTCCTCGACGGCTACCGCGACGCCAAGGGGAAGAACGAGCAGCTCGGCTTCAACGCCTTCTTCGTGCCGACGTTCGCGGGCGCGGGCAAGGGCCAGATGCTCTCGCAGTTCCCGGCGCTGGACTTCCCCGTGCTCGCGCTGTCCGCGTACCACGGGGACCTGGGCGTCAACTCGGGCATCCCGCAGAACATCTACCAGCTCGACAAGACCAACCTGAAGGAGTTCAAGGACTCCAAGGGCAAGCTGCTGAAGAAGCGGCTGCTGCCCGGCGAGACCATGAAGCTGACCGGCGGCAACGGCTCGGTCACCTTCGACGGGATCAAGCCCTGGGCCCGCTTCCAGATCACCCAGCAGCCCGGCAGCGGCTGGGCCCTCACCGGCGCCATCGCCGCCATCGCCGGTCTCGCCGCCTCCCTCTTCATCCAGCGCCGCCGCGTGTGGGTACGGGCCGTGAGGGGCGCCGACGGCGTCACCGTCGTGGAAATGGCGGGCCTCGGCCGCAGCGAGTCCACGAAGCTCCCCGAGGAACTGGGGGATCTGGCGGCCAAGGTGCATGACGAGGCCCCGACCGCTGCGGACCGGGACGCGGACGCCGATGCGGTGACCGCCGACGGCTCGAAGCCCACCGCTGCGACGCCCCAGGGCAGCACCCCCGATCCGTCCGAGGAGCCCTCCGGCTCGTCCGACGCCGAGAACACCACCACCCCCTCCGACGC
>NZ_VJZC01000460.1 GCF_009377185.1 Streptomyces spongiae | reverse complement strand
GGTCACCGCCCTGTCCAGCGCCTGCAGAAACCGGTTCACCGTCACCCGGTCCCGCACAGCGACCCGCAGCCACTCCTCACCAAGACCGGGAAACGTGTCCCCACGGCGCACAGCGAAGCCGAGGTCGCGAAGATGGTGCCGTACCCGCCCCGCCCGAGGAAGCCGCACCAGCACGAACGGCCCCTCCGCGGGCTCGGCGAGCACGAGCCCGTCGGGAGCGAACTCACGGAGCCCGGCCACGAGATGCGCACGGTCCGCGGCGATACGCTCCGCCGCCCCCGCCGCCTCCACCAGCGCCCGAGGCGACACACACGCCTCCGCCGCAGCGAGCGCGGGCGTGGACACCGGCCACAGCGGCTGGGCACGCTCCAGTTCGGCGACCGTCTCGGGCGCCGCCAGCACGTACCCGATCCGCAGCCCCGCCAGCCCCCACGTCTTCGTGAGACTGCGCAGGACCACGAGGCCGGGAACGTCCGACCGCCCCGCGAGCGCCTCCCGCTCACCCGGCACCGCGTCCATGAACGCCTCGTCCACCACCAACGTCCGCCCGGGGCGGGCGAGTTCGCAGATGAGCCGTGCGGGGTGCAGCACCGACGTCGGATTCGTCGGATTGCCGATCACGACGAGGTCCGCGTCCTCGGGCACGGCATCGGGATCCAGCCGGAAGCCGTCCGAGGCGCGCAACAGCACCCGGTCCACCGTGTGCCCGGCAGCCCGCAGCGCCGCCTCCGGCTCCGTGAACTGCGGGTGCACGACGACGGGTTGACGTACCTTCAGCGCGCGGGCCAGCAGCACGAACGCCTCCGCCGCACCCGCCGTCAGCAGCACCCGCTCCACGGGCAGGCCGTGCCGCGCGGCCACCGCGGCCCGCGCGGCCCGGCCGTCCGGGTAGGCGGCCAGACCGGTCCCGGCCAGCGACCCGGCGATCCGGTCCCGCAGCCACGCCGGAGGCGTGTCCGCGCGGACGTTCACCGCGAGATCGGTGAGCGCGGCCCCGTCGTCCCGCACCTCGGAGTCACCGTGGTGCCGCAGGTCGTGGTCGTCGTCGGGGCCGGGCCGCCCGCCGTCGTGTTCAGTGCGCATGCGAGTGTGCGTGCCCCCCGTGGCGGTGGTCGTGGTGGTGATCGTGGGGATGACCGTGGTGATCGTGATGGCCGTCGTCGTTCGGGTGGAAGTGCGGCTGCTGTGGCAGGCCCACCTTGTCCTCGAAGCCCGGCAGCGTGATCCGGTACACGCACGAGTCGCAGTTCATGCGCAGATCGCCTTTCACCGCCTCCGCGTACCGCTCCATCACCAGGTCCATCAGCTCCGGCTCGGGACCGATGACATCGGCCGAGCGCACCTCGATCTCGGGGTGCGCCGCCGCCCAGCCCTCGGTCTGCAGCCGCACGCGGTTCGGGAGGATGCCGGTGAAGAGGAAGTAGGGCAGGACGACGATCCGCCGGGCGCCCAGCATCACGCACCGGTCCAGGCCCGCCGGCACGTCCGGAGCCGCCAGCGACACGAAGGCCGTCTCCACGCCCGCGTACCCGCGCCCCTCCCACAGCAGCCGCGCCGCCTTGTGCACCTCGGCGTTGGCGTCGGGGTCCGTGGAACCCCGCCCGACGAGCAGCACGGTCACATCGGCCCGGTCCCGCGGCGTACGGCCCCCGGTACCGCCCAGCGCCTCGTTCAGGCGCCGCTCCAGCACGTCCAGCAGCGACGGGTGCGGGCCCAGCGGGCGCCCGTACGTGTACGAGATCCCGGGGTGGCGCTCCTTCTCGCGGGCCAGCGCCGCCGGGATGTCCCCCTTGGCGTGCCCGGCGGACACCAGCATCAGCGGCACGGCGGCGAACCGCCGCACCCCGCGCTCCACCAGCTCCGCGACCGCCTCGCCGAGCGGCGGCGGGGACAACTCGATGAACCCGCCCGCCACGGGCAGTTCGGGGTGCCGGAGCCCCAGCTCCCGCACGAAGGAACGGAAGGCCTCGGCGCCCGCGTCGTCCCGGGTGCCGTGACCGGCGATGAGCAGGGCGGGGGACGGGGTGGTCACGACTTCTCCTTCGGGACGGGCGGTACAGGCGATGTGAACGATGTGGTGGGTGACGATACGGCGTGGCGCGGCAGGGCGTTCACCGAGGCATCCTGGCTCACGTGGCCGCCTCCTGCCAGCGGTAGCCGCGCGGGGTGACCATACGGCCGGCGATCTCGCGGGTGGCGGTGTTGCCGACGGTCACCACGGTCATCATGTCCACGGTCGCCGGATCCAGGGACGCCAGCGTCGTCAGACGGCTGGACTCGTCGGCCCTAGAGGCGTTCCGTACGACACCGACCGGCGTCGTCGGCTCCCGGTGCTCGGCGAGGATCGCCAGCGCCTTCGGCAGCTGCCAGTCCCGGCCCCGGCTGCGGGGGTTGTAGAACGTCACGACGATGTCGGCCTCGGCCGCCGCCCGTACCCGCCGCTCGATGACCTCCCACGGCGTGTGGAGGTCGGAGAGGCTGATCGACACGTGGTCGTGGCCGAGGGGCGCGCCCAGGATCGCTCCGGCCGCGAGCGCCGCCGTGACCCCGGGCACCCCCACCACGTCGATGTCGTCGGACGCCTCCGCCAGCGCGGGCGACGCCATCGCGTACACGCCCGCGTCACCGCTGCCGATCAGCGCGACCGCCTGACCGCGCCGGGCCTCGGCGACCGCCGTGCGCGCCCGCTCCTCCTCGGCCCCGAGCCCGGACTCCAGGATCCGGGTGCCGGGACGGAGCAGGTCGCGGATCTGGTCGACGTACTGGTCGAGGCCCACGAGCACGGAGGCGCGGCGCAGTTCGGCCCTGGCGCGCGGGGTGAGCAGGTCGCGAGCACCGGGACCGAGCCCGACGACGGCGAGCCGCCCGCGCCCCGGCCGCCGTACGACGGCACAGGTCGCCATGGCGGGGCGACCGTCGGCGCGCTCCGACTTCCGCTTGGGGACGAGGAGTTCGCCCCCGCGCACCAGGGCCGCGGCCTCGGCCACGGACGGCGTGCCGACGGCGGCGAGCGGCGCGTCCGAGGGATTGGGTACCCGGACGACGGCCAACTCCTCGGCGGTGTACGTCACCACGGGCACCCCGAGCCGCCCGGCCGCCCCGACGATGCCCGGCTCACCGGCCTTGGCGTCCACGGTGGCGAGCTCGGCCACGCTGCGGACGGACAGCCCCGCGTCCCGCAGCGCGTGCTCCACGAGCCCGAGGACCTCCTCCACGGGGGCACCCCTGGAGGCGCCCACGCCGACGACGAGGGACGGCGGGCGGAGGACGACCTCGCGCTCGGCGGGCGGCTCGACGGCCCGGTCGGTGAGGCGGATGACGTACGACCCCTCGCGTCCCCTCTCGTACGACCCTTCTCCCGCCCCTTCTTCCGCCCCCTTGTTCGTCACCTTCAGCGGAGGCAACGGCCACGCCACCTCCGCCTCCAGCACGACCGGCTCACCGTCCAGCAAGGCACGTGTCACCCCGGCGACATCGCCCTCCACGGGGAACCCGAGCGTGTCGAGCCCCGGCACGCCCACCGCGTCGGTCGCCGTGGTCACGACGGGCTCGGCACCCAGCAACTCGCCCACGTCCACGGCGAGTTCGTTGGCGCCGCCGCCATGCCCGCCGACGAGCGACACGGCGAACCGCCGGCCCTCGTCCACGCACACCACACCCGGGTCCGACGCCTTGCCGCCCAGCAGCGGCGCGATCAGCCGCACCACCGCGCCCGTCGCGAGGAAGCACACCAACTGCTCGCACTCCCCGAACGCCCGCCGCACGGCGTCCCCTACGGGCCCGTCGTACACGCGCGTGCGGTCCGGCCACGCCGCGGCCAGGCGGTCACGGGCGGCCGCGCCCGCCGCCGTGGCGGAAATCAGGCCGATCACTGGGCGACTCCTTCGGTACGCGCCGGAGGCCTGACGCCCCACAGCAGGAAAACGGGGTTGGTCGCGGCCAGCCGGGTCACGTCGCCCGGCAGCGGCGTCAGCCGCGACGACTGCAACAGCACGCCGTCACACTCGAATCCGGCACCGGCGAGCGCCTCCCGCACGGCGGGAACCCGGTCGAGCGCCGCCAGGGCGACCACCACGGTCCGCCGGGCACGCCGGGCACACGCGGTGACGATGGCGGGCAGCTCGCGTCCCCCGCCGCCGACGAACACGGCGTCCGGCTCGTCGAGATCGGACAGCACCGTGGGCGCCGCCCCGTGCACGACCTGGACGTCGACGCCGTGCGTCGCCGCGTTGCCACGGATGCGCTCCACCCCGTCCGGTGTCTTCTCGACCGCGGTGACGGCGGCGCCGAGGCGCGCGCACTCCACGGCCACCGAACCGGAACCCGAACCGATGTCCCACACCAGGTCACCGAGGCGCGGACCGAGCCGGGCCAGTGCCAGCGCGCGCACCTCGAACTTGGTGATCATCGAGTCCCGGTGCGCGAACGCGTCCTCGTCCAGGGCCCATCCGGCGGGTCCGGGCACGGCTCCGGCCATGCCGCGCGGGGGAGCGACCGTCCGCTTCTCGTCCAGGCACAGCACGACGTTCACCGCGCCGCCCCAGCCGCGGCTCGCGGCCTCGGACGGCGTCACCCGCTCGATCCGCTCGCGCCGGGAATCGCCCAGCGCGGACGCCACCACGAGGACGCGCCGGCTCGACCGGAGCCCCGCCCCCAGCTCGGCGGGCCCGGAGCCCGGACCCGTCAGCACCGCCACCTTCGGATGCGCCCGGCACACGTTCAGCGCGGTCCGCAGATCGCGCCCGTGCGCGCTCACCACCACCGCGTCGTCCCAGGGAAGCCCGGCCCGCGCGAAGGCCGCGGCGACGGACGACACACCCGGCCGTACGTCGAGGCGCCGCGCCCCGAACCGCTGGGACAGCACCCGGACGATGCCGAAGAAGCCGGGGTCGCCGGAGGCGAGGACGACGATCCGCCGCTCCCCGTCCTTGTCCAGGTGCTCCTGGATCGTGTCCAGCGCGGGCGCCAGTGGACCGAGGACGACCCGCTCGACCGTGCGCGGCAGCCCCGAGGCCTCCAGATGCCTCCGGGCGCCCACGACCACCGCCGCCCCGGCCAGCGCCTTCGTGGCGTCCGGGGTGAGGGGTGCCCCCGTCCCCGTACCGATGACGGTGATCACGGCGTGGCCCCCCGCGGGGCGCCTTCGGCCGTGTCCCGCCGCGCCTCACGCAGGGCCCTGCGCGCCGCGGGGTCGGCCTTGCGGTAGCCGTGGAAGTGGCCGGGGTGGTACAGGTGCGACCGTGTGCCGTGCGCGTCGAGGGCCGGGCCGACCAGGAACAGCGTGTGCTTCCACAGCTTGTGTTCCTTGACGGTCTCCTCCAGCGTCCCGATCGTGCACCTCACCACCAGCTCCTCGGGCCAGGTGGCCTGGTACGCGACGATCACGGGCGTGTTCGTCGGATATCCACCCTCCAGCAACTCCCGTACCAGCTGGCCACTGCGGGCCGCGGACAGGAAGACCGCCATGGTCGTGCCGTGCCGCGCGAACTCCCGCACCTCCTCACCCGGCGGCATGGGCGTCTTGCCGCCGCCGAGCCGGGTCAGCACCACGGACTGCGCGACCTCGGGAATGGTCAGCTCCCGCCCCGCGAGCGCGGCCACGGCCGAGAAGGACGACACCCCGGGCACGACCTCGGTCGCGATCCCGATCCCGGCACACCGGTCGAGCTGCTCCTGTGTGCCGCCCCACAGGGCCGGGTCACCGGAGTGGATACGGGCCACCTTCAGCCCCTCCTCGCGGGCCCGCTCGTACACGGCGACGACGTCCTCCAACGACATGGTCGCCGAGTCCAGGATCTCCGCGCCCTCGCGCGCGTGGTCGAGGACCTCCGCCTGCACGAGGCTGGCCGCCCAGATCACGACGTCCGCGTCCGCGATCGCGCGTGCGGCACGGAACGTCAACAGGTCGGCGGCGCCGGGGCCGGCACCGACGAAGGTCACCTTGCCGGTGGTGGCATCGGCCATGGGGATCGGTCCTCTCTGGGGTGGTGCGGGGTACTGCTCGACGATGGTCTCGCCCTAGGGGCAGGGGCGGACACCGCGGGGTGCCGCGTGCGTGAACGCCCGCCGATCGGATAGCAAGAGCACATGGCGGTCTTCGTCGCGCTCGGCGCGTTCCTGATGACGCTGGCCGGCGGCTGGACGGCACAGCGCGTGACGGACCGCCGTCACCTGGTGCTGGGCCTGGCCGGCGGCCTGATGCTGGGCGTGGTCGGCCTGGACCTGCTGCCGGAGGCGCTGGAGGCGGCCGGCACGGAGGTCCACGGCGTCCCGGCGGCACTCCTGCTCTTCGTCGCCGGGTTCCTCCTGGCCCACATGGTGGAACGCCTGCTGGCCGCGCGCCAGGCGGCCCACGGCGCCGAGGAGAAGAACGGCCGCACACCCGAAGTGGGTCTCACGGCCGCCGCGGCGATGGTCGGCCACAGCGCGATGGACGGCATCGCGATCGGTGCCGCCTTCCAGGTGGGCGGCGGCATGGGCGCGGCCGTGGCCCTCGCGGTGATCGCCCACGACTTCGCGGACGGCTTCAACACGTACACGATCACCAGCCTGTACGGGAACGCCCGCCGCCGGGCCATCCTGATGCTGTTCGCGGACGCGGCGGCGCCCGTCGTCGGCGCGGCCTCGACCCTGTTCTTCACGATCCCGGAGCAGGCGCTCGGCTGCTACCTCGGCTTCTTCGGCGGGGCGTTGCTGTACCTCGCCGCCGCCGAGATCCTCCCGGAGGCCCACCACGAACACCCGGCCGGTTCCACGCTGCTGGCGACGGTCGCGGGCGCGGCGTTCATCTGGCTGGTGGTGGGAGTGGCGGGCTGACCCCGTACTCGGACTGTCGCTCACAGCTTCCCGCCGCGTCCGCCGTCGCGTCGGGCGGGCGCGATGAGGGTGGAGAGGTAGGGAAGCGGGCCGTCGTCGAGCTCGGCGGCGGACCGGATGGATTCGTCGACCAGCCCGAGCGCGGACCCCCACACGGCGTCCTCGACCCGCCCGGTCTCCCGCAGCGCCTGGGCCACCTCCCGCGCCTGCCGCCCGAACTTGTACGCGACGACCGTGCCCGGCCCGGCCAGCGCCTCCTTCAGCACGGCGGCCCCCGCGGTCACCGGCACGAGGGTGAGCGGCTCGGTCCCCTCGGTCAGCACGGCCCCGGACCGGGCGGCGAGATCCTGCATGGCGGTGATACCGGGCACGGTCTCGATGCCCACCCCCGGCACCGACTCCACGATGGTCTGGGCGAGGTAGGTGAAGGTGGAGTACACGTTCGGATCACCGATGGTGGCGAAGGCGACGGAGGAGTGGCGTGCGAGCAGCCCGGCCACCCGCGCGCCGGCGGCGTCCCAGGCCGCCTCGCGCCGCCCCCGGTCGGTCCGCTCGTTGAGCGCGAACACGACCCGTACGACCTTGTCCTCCGGGACGTAGTGCAGCACGGTCGCCTCGGCCCGCCCGCGCTCGCCCGTGTCCATCACGGGTACGACGACGACATCGGCGGCCCGCAGCGCGTTGACGCCCTTGACGGTCACCAGCTCGGGGTCACCGGGCCCGACCCCGACTCCGATCAGCCTGCTGCTCATGACGTCCGGCACCTCTCCACGAACCGACGGGCCACACCGGGCGAGGAGGCCCAGTGGGTGTGCAGATAACTGGCGTGCACGCCGTCCCGCACGAAACCTTCGACGCGCTTCCTCGGCGCGCGCACCCCCCAGGCGGGAGCGACCCCCGCACCGGGCTCGACCGTGGTCCGGTGAAACTCGTGCCCCCGCATCCGGGTGCCGGCCGCGGCGAGCGAACTGTCACTGACGGCGACGGCGTCCCGGTACCCGAGGGTGAGCCGCTCGCCCATCCGCGCGTCGGCGTCGAGCACCCCGCACATGGGCTGCCCGTCGAGCTCCCGGCACAGATACAGCAGCCCCGCACACTCGGCGGCAACGGGCGCCCCGCTCAGTGCGAGCTCGGCAACGGCCTTGCGAAGGGGTTCGTTGCCGGACAGCTCGGACGCGTACACCTCGGGAAACCCACCCCCGATGACCAGCCCTCCCGTACCGTCGGGCAACCGCTCGTCCCGAAGCGGATCAAAGGCGACGACCTCGGCCCCGGCAGCGGCCAGCAACTCGGCATGCTCGGCGTAGGAGAAGGTG